>NZ_JAGWCW010000174.1:0-200 GCF_020657835.1 Clostridioides sp. ZZV14-6387 | reverse complement strand
TATAAGTTTAGAATGTATCCAAATAAAAAACAGCAAGAGTTAATTAACAAAACTTTTGGATGTTGTAGATTTGTATATAATAAATATCTTGCTAAAAAAATAGAAGTTTATGAAAATGATAAAGAAACTTTTACTTATAAACAGTGCAGTTCTGATTTGACCAATTTAAAAAGAGAATTAGAGTGGCTTAAAGAACCTGA
>NZ_JAGWCW010000173.1:0-204 GCF_020657835.1 Clostridioides sp. ZZV14-6387 | reverse complement strand
CTGTTTAATTTTGAGGGTTCGTTTTTACGAATACTCAAAATTAGCACTTTAAGCAACAGAATAAACTGAACGAATGTGAAGTTTGTTTGTTGGCGACGTGCGTTAGCACTTTAAGCAACGGGATTTATCCGTTGGCGTTGTGCGTTAGCACTTTGAAAACTGCATATATATTTAGTGATATGACATCTAATTTGTAATATATAA
>NZ_JAGWCW010000172.1:0-204 GCF_020657835.1 Clostridioides sp. ZZV14-6387 | reverse complement strand
CAGTGCAGTTCTGATTTGACCAATTTAAAAAGAGAATTAGAGTGGCTTAAAGAACCTGATAAATTTTCACTACAAAATACCTTAAAAGATTTAGAAAACGCATATAAAAAATTCTTTAAGGAAAATACAGGGTTTCCTAAATTTAAATCAAAGAAAACTAATAGATTTTCATATAGAACTAACTTTACAAATGGAAATATTATG
>NZ_JAGWCW010000171.1:0-209 GCF_020657835.1 Clostridioides sp. ZZV14-6387 | reverse complement strand
TGCAGCAACGCCGCGTGAGTGATGAAGGCCTTCGGGTCGTAAAACTCTGTCCTCAAGGAAGATAATGACGGTACTTGCGGAGGAAGCCCCGGCTAACTACGTGCCAGCAGCCGCGGTAATACGTAGAAGCCCCGGCTAACTACGTGCCAGCAGCCGCGGTAATACGTAGGGGGCAAGCGTTATCCGGATTTACTGGGTGTAAAGGGAGC
>NZ_JAGWCW010000170.1:0-209 GCF_020657835.1 Clostridioides sp. ZZV14-6387 | reverse complement strand
GATACTCCAATAATAAGAGGGTCAGCATTAATGGCATTAGAAGATCCAAAGAGCGAGTGGGGAAATAAGATAGTAGAATTATTCGAGCAAATAGATGAGTATATACCAGCTCCAGAGAGAGATACAGATAAGCCATTCTTAATGCCAGTAGAGGACGTATTCTCAATCACAGGAAGAGGAACAGTTGCAACAGGAAGAGTAGAAAGAGG
>NZ_JAGWCW010000169.1:0-210 GCF_020657835.1 Clostridioides sp. ZZV14-6387 | reverse complement strand
TGTTTAAAAAAATTGACCTTGTTAATATTAGGATGGGTGAGTAAAAATTGAAGTAGCTCAGATATGTATATTTAGTACAATACCATATAGTATGGTGTGTAAAATATGAACATCTAGTATTAACATAATCATAAAAAACAAGTAAAGTGAGGTGATAGTAGTGGAAAAAGCTTATAAGTTTAGAATGTATCCAAATAAAAAACAGCAAGA
>NZ_JAGWCW010000168.1:0-213 GCF_020657835.1 Clostridioides sp. ZZV14-6387 | reverse complement strand
AGGATTTACAAGTAAAGAATATGGCTAGAAATAGTAAACTATCTCGCTTAATTTCTGATGTGTCATGGTCAGAATTTATTCGTCAATTAGAATATAAGGCTAATTGGTATGGTAGACAAATCGTAAAGGTAGGTAGATTCTTTGCAAGTTCACAAATATGCAATAAATGTGGGTACAAAAACGAGGAAGTTAAGAATTTAAGTATAAGAGAAT
>NZ_JAGWCW010000167.1:0-216 GCF_020657835.1 Clostridioides sp. ZZV14-6387 | reverse complement strand
GATGCAAGTCAAAGTGTAGTAGTAGGAGTTGAATACAAAGGTACGACTAAAAAAGCAGATGCATTTACAGTAGATGCAAAAGATGTAGTAGCAGCAGTATCAACTGTAAATGCAACAAATGGAACATTAACAATAGTAATAGATAAAACACCAACAGTAGATCCAATTGCAGGAGACTTTACAGCAACTAAAGCAATAGATGGAGGACAAGAAACG
>NZ_JAGWCW010000166.1:0-217 GCF_020657835.1 Clostridioides sp. ZZV14-6387 | reverse complement strand
AAGGCTAATTGGTATGGTAGACAAGTTGTAAAGGTAGGTAAATTCTTTGCAAGTTCACAAATATGCAATAAATGTGGGTACAAAAACAAGGAAGTGAAGAATTTAAGTATAAGAGAATGGATTTGTCCTTGTTGTGATGAAACTCACGATAGAGATATAAATGCAAGTATAAATATACTAAAAGAAGGATTAAGACTAATAACAGTTTAAAATAAAT
>NZ_JAGWCW010000165.1:0-218 GCF_020657835.1 Clostridioides sp. ZZV14-6387 | reverse complement strand
ACCGCCGTGAAAGGGCGGTGTCTTAACCTCTTGACCAACGAGCCGTTTTGATTTTTAATGGTTGCGGAGGCAGGACTCGAACCTACGACCTTCGGGTTATGAGCCCGACGAGCTGCCAACTGCTCCACTCCGCGATATTGTTTTATAAGTGCCGAAGACCGGAATCGAACCGGTACGAGAGGTAAGTCCCGCAGGATTTTAAGTCCTGTGCGTCTGCC
>NZ_JAGWCW010000164.1:0-221 GCF_020657835.1 Clostridioides sp. ZZV14-6387 | reverse complement strand
TTTCCTAAATTTAAATCAAAGAAAACTAATAGATTTTCATATAGAACTAACTTTACAAATGGAAATATTATGTACTGTAGTCAATATATAAAATTACCTAAACTTGGTATGGTTAAAGTAAGGGATAAACAAGTACCTCAAGGGAGAATACTTAATGCTACTATATCCAAAGAACCAAGTGGAAAATATTATGTATCATTATGTTGTACTGATATAGATAT
>NZ_JAGWCW010000163.1:0-222 GCF_020657835.1 Clostridioides sp. ZZV14-6387 | reverse complement strand
GAGGTACTTGTTTATCCCTTACTTTAACCATACCAAGTTTAGGTAATTTTATATATTGACCACAGTACATAATATTTCCATTTGTAAAGTTAGTTCTATATGAAAATCTATTAGTTTTCTTTGATTTAAATTTAGGAAATCCTGCATTTTCTTTAAAGAATTTTTTATATGCGTTTTCTAAATCTTTTAAGGTGTTTTGTAGTGAAAATTTATCAGGTTCTT
>NZ_JAGWCW010000162.1:0-227 GCF_020657835.1 Clostridioides sp. ZZV14-6387 | reverse complement strand
GAGAAGCCATCAGATAACAAAAAACCAGAGCAGACTCCAGAAGGAGAGAAGCCATCAGACAACAAAAAACCAGAGCAGACTCCAGAAGAGGAGAAGCCATCAGACAACAAAAAACCAGAGCAGACTCCAGAAGAGGAGAAGCCATCAGACAACAAAAAACCAGAGCAGATTCCAGAAGAGGAGAAACCACTAGATAATAAAAATATAGATCAGACTCCAAAAGAAGA
>NZ_JAGWCW010000161.1:0-230 GCF_020657835.1 Clostridioides sp. ZZV14-6387 | reverse complement strand
AACAAACAGATGCAAGTCAAAGTGTAGTAGTAGGAGTTGAATACAAAGGTACGACTAAAAAAGCAGACGCATTTACAGTAGATGCAAAGGGACAGGATGTAGTAGCAGCAGTGTCAACTGTAAATGCAACAAATGGAACATTAACAATAGTACTAGATAAAACACCAACAGTAGATCCAATTGCAGGAGACTTTACAGCAACTAAAGCAATAGATGGAGGACAAGAAACG
>NZ_JAGWCW010000160.1:0-236 GCF_020657835.1 Clostridioides sp. ZZV14-6387 | reverse complement strand
AATCTTGCTTTATTTCTATTTAAACTACCAATTGTTTTTCTCGATAGTTCTCTTTGTAATTTAGCAAGTTTGTTTAATGACTTCTTAAGATACTTAGGATTTTCTATAAAGTCTCCACAACTTGAGATACAAAATTCTTTAATTCCTAAATCTAAACCTATCTGATTATTAGTATTTTCAAATGCTTTAATATCTATATCAGTACAACATAATGATACATAATATTTTCCACTTGG
>NZ_JAGWCW010000159.1:0-237 GCF_020657835.1 Clostridioides sp. ZZV14-6387 | reverse complement strand
ACTAAAAATCGTAAATTATCTCGCTTAATTTCTGATGTGTCATGGTCAGAATTTGTTCGTCAATTAGAATACAAGGCCAATTGGTATGATAGACAAATTGTAAAGGTAGGTAAATTCTTTGCAAGTTCACAAATATGCAATAAATGTGGGTACAAAAACAAGGAAATGAAGAATTTAAGTATAAGAGAATGGATTTGTCCTTGTTGTAATGTAACTCACGATAGAGATATAAATGCA
>NZ_JAGWCW010000158.1:0-241 GCF_020657835.1 Clostridioides sp. ZZV14-6387 | reverse complement strand
GAGCATATAGCTAATCAAAGGAAGGATTTTCTACAAAAACTATCTACTAAATTAATACGAGAGAATGATATTATTTGCATAGAGGATTTACAAGTAAAGAATATGACTAGAAATAGTAAACTATCTCGCTTAATTTCTGATGTGTCATGGTCAGAATTTGTTCGTCAATTAGAATATAAGGCTAATTGGTATGGTAGACAAATTGTAAGGGTAGGTAAATTCTTTGCAAGTTCACAAATAT
>NZ_JAGWCW010000157.1:0-264 GCF_020657835.1 Clostridioides sp. ZZV14-6387 | reverse complement strand
ACCGCCTGCGTGCGCTTTACGCCCAGTAATTCCGATTAACGCTTGCACCCTCCGTATTACCGCGGCTGCTGGCACGGAGTTAGCCGGTGCTTCTTCTGCGGGTAACGTCAATGAGCAAAGGTATTAACTTTACTCCCTTCCTCCCCGCTGAAAGTACTTTACGACCCGAAGGCCTTCATCACTCACGCGGCGTTGCTGCATCAGGCTTTCGCCCATTGTGCAATATTCCCCACTGCTGCCTCCCGTAGGAGTTTGGACAGTGGG
>NZ_JAGWCW010000156.1:0-265 GCF_020657835.1 Clostridioides sp. ZZV14-6387 | reverse complement strand
AGTTCATAAGAGAACTGCATAGGTAGTAGCGAACTTATGTGAACGACAACCTCAAAAATGATAAAAGTTAGGACTTATGGTTCTTACATATGTTATTTAAAAATAAATATAAAAACCTTCAAAAAACTTGTTTTAAAAAATTGTACTTGTTAATATTAGAGTGGATAATGAAAAATGGAAGTGACTTGGATATGTATAAATACCATATAGTATGGTGTGTAAAATATAGACATCCAGTATTACATAATCATAAAAAACAAGTAAA
>NZ_JAGWCW010000155.1:0-265 GCF_020657835.1 Clostridioides sp. ZZV14-6387 | reverse complement strand
TGAGCGCACAGGGATTCGAACCCCGGACACACGCCTTAGAAGGGCGTTGCTCTATCCAGCTGAGCTATGCACCCACATTACAATATAAACATAAAATTTGGAGCGGGAAACGAGATTCGAACTCGCGACTTCAACCTTGGCAAGGTTGCGCTCTACCACTGAACTATTCCCGCTCGTTTATTAAATTGAATAAAAATGGTGCGGATGAAGGGAGTCGAACCCCCACGCCAATGGCGCTAGATCCTAAGTCTAGTGCGTCTGCCAA
>NZ_JAGWCW010000154.1:0-269 GCF_020657835.1 Clostridioides sp. ZZV14-6387 | reverse complement strand
GAGGTATTTGTTTATCCCTTACTTTAACCATACCAAGTTTAGGTAATTTTATATATTGACTACAGTACATAATATTTCCATTTGTAAAGTTAGTTCTATATGAAAATCTATTAGTTTTCTTTGATTTAAATTTAGGAAATCCTGTATTTTCTTTAAAGAATTTTTTATATGCGTTTTCTAAATCTTTTAAGGTGTTTTGTAGTGAAAATTTGTCAGGTTCTTTAAGCCACTCTAATTCTCTTTTTAAATTGGTCAAATCAGAACTGCAC
>NZ_JAGWCW010000153.1:0-297 GCF_020657835.1 Clostridioides sp. ZZV14-6387 | reverse complement strand
GACTACTAGGGTATCTAATCCTGTTTGATACCCACACTTTCGAGCATCAGCGTCAGTTACAATCCAGTAAGCTGCCTTCGCAATCGGAGTTCTTCGTGATATCTAAGCATTTCACCGCTACACCACGAATTCCGCCTACCTCTGTTGCACTCAAGGTCGCCAGTATCAACTGCAATTTTACGGTTGAGCCGCAAACTTTCACAACTGACTTAACAACCCGCCTACGCTCCCTTTAAACCCAATAAATCCGGATAACGCTCGGATCCTCCGTATTACCGCGGCTGCTGGCACGGAGTT
>NZ_JAGWCW010000152.1:0-302 GCF_020657835.1 Clostridioides sp. ZZV14-6387 | reverse complement strand
GAAGGATAAGATATAGTCTGTGCTTACATGAAAGTGTAAGAAGTTCATAAGAGAACTGCATAGGTAGTAGCGAACTTGTGTGAACGACAACCTCAAAAATGATAAAAGTTAAGGGCTTATGGTTCTTATATATGTTATTTAAAAATAAATATAAAAACCTTCAAAATACTTGTTTTAAGTAAATTATATATGTTAATGTTATGATGAGTAACGAAATATATTAATAAAAACAAGTAAAGTGAGGTGATAGTAGTGGAAAAAGCTTATAAGTTTAGAATGTATCCAAATAAAAAACAGCAAGA
>NZ_JAGWCW010000151.1:0-304 GCF_020657835.1 Clostridioides sp. ZZV14-6387 | reverse complement strand
GAAGGATAAGATATAGTCTGTGCTTACATGAAAGTGTAAGAAGTTCATAAGAGAACTGCATAGGTAGTAGCGAACTTATGTGAACGACAACCTCAAAAATGATAAAAGTTAGGACTTACGGTTCTTACATATGTTATTTAAAAATAAATATAAAAACCTTTAAAATACTTGTTTAAAAAAATTTACCTTGTTAATATTAGGATGGGTGGAAAAATCAGAAAAACAAGTAAAGTGAGGTGATAGTAGTGGAAAAAGCATATAAGTTTAGAATGTATCCAAATAAAAAACAGCAAGAGTTAATTAA
>NZ_JAGWCW010000150.1:0-323 GCF_020657835.1 Clostridioides sp. ZZV14-6387 | reverse complement strand
AAAATTATAACAGTTCCTACAAGCACTAAGCGAGAAAAAACTGCAACTCGTGTTTATTTTATATCTGGTGGAAGTATGATAACTAGTAGTAGTGGTATGAAACAAGTTATTACTCTTGAACTTATACCAGACCCTAATATTATTATAAATGAAGATTTAGGAGTTATTAGTGATTCTTGTAATATAAGTTATAGAATTCCAGATAGTAACACAAGTGTAAAATTTGATGTAACTGAAAAATTAAATGATGTTGTGATATCTAAAAAAAACTATGCTCTTGATGGTAACTATACTTTAAGTCTTACAGATGAACATTTATCAAC
>NZ_JAGWCW010000149.1:0-338 GCF_020657835.1 Clostridioides sp. ZZV14-6387 | reverse complement strand
AACCTATCCAATACTACTTGAATTGCTGGAAACCCCTAAAGCTAACCAAACTAAAACATAAGGATGAAATAAACCTAAGTGTGAAAGTTACGAAAGTAGAAAAAATTGGTTAGATGGTATAAGGTTAAACCCTAAGTACTTTAAAATGGGCAATCAGCAGGTAAGCTCCGAATAGGAGAAACTTCAACGACTATTCCTCTTGAGGGAAGTACACTACAAGCTATTGGTAGTGGAAGTGGGTAGACCTTAACGGATAATGCCGAAGGATAAGATATAGTCTGTGCTTACATGAAAGTGTAAGAAGTTCATAAGAGAACTGCATAGGTAGTAGCGAACTT
>NZ_JAGWCW010000148.1:0-349 GCF_020657835.1 Clostridioides sp. ZZV14-6387 | reverse complement strand
AAAAAATGCTGGTGTGGCTCAACGGTAGAGCAGCTGACTTGTAATCAGCAGGTTGTAGGTTCGATTCCTATCACCAGCTCCATGTAAAATTAATACGGAGGATTTCCCGAGCGGCCAAAGGGGGCAGACTGTAAATCTGTTGTCATCGACTTCGGTGGTTCGAATCCACCATCCTCCACCAATTAAATATGCGGGTGTAGCTCAATGGTAGAGTTCTGGCCTTCCAAGCCAGCTGTGAGGGTTCGATACCCTTCACCCGCTCCAAAGAAAGCGTGGGTGCATAGCTCAGCTGGATAGAGCAACGCCCTTCTAAGGCGTGTGTCCGGGGTTCGAATCCCTGTGCGCTCAC
>NZ_JAGWCW010000147.1:0-356 GCF_020657835.1 Clostridioides sp. ZZV14-6387 | reverse complement strand
GAGCATATACTATTATCAAGACAAGTTGGTGTACCATATATAGTAGTATTCTTAAACAAATGTGACATGGTAGATGACGAAGAGTTATTAGAACTAGTAGAAATGGAAGTAAGAGATTTATTAACAGAATATGATTTCCCAGGAGATGATACTCCAATAATAAGAGGGTCAGCATTAATGGCATTAGAAGATCCAAAGAGCGAGTGGGGAAATAAGATAGTAGAGTTATTCGAGCAAATAGATGAGTATATACCAGCTCCAGAGAGAGATACAGATAAACCATTCTTAATGCCAGTAGAGGACGTATTCTCAATCACAGGAAGAGGAACAGTTGCAACAGGAAGAGTAGAAAGAGG
>NZ_JAGWCW010000146.1:0-366 GCF_020657835.1 Clostridioides sp. ZZV14-6387 | reverse complement strand
GAGCATATAGCTAATCAAAGGAAGGATTTTCTACAAAAACTATCTACTAAATTAATACGAGAGAATGATATTATTTGCATAGAGGATTTACAAGTAAAGAATATGACTAGAAATAGTAAACTATCTCGCTTAATTTCTGATGTGTCATGGTCAGAATTTGTTCGTCAATTAGAATACAAGGCTAATTGGTATGGTAGACAAATTGTAAAGGTAGGTAAATTCTTTGCAAGTTCACAAATATGCAATAAATGTGGGTACAAAAACGAGGAAATGAAGAATTTAAGTATAAGAGAATGGATTTGTCCTTGTTGTAATGTAACTCATGATAGAGATATAAATGCAAGTATAAATATACTAAAAGAAGGA
>NZ_JAGWCW010000145.1:0-377 GCF_020657835.1 Clostridioides sp. ZZV14-6387 | reverse complement strand
GAGGTGTAGCGCAGTTTGGTAGCGCACATGGTTTGGGACCATGGGGCCGGGGGTTCGAGTCCCTTCACCTCGACCAACTTGGACCTTTAGCTCAGTTGGTTAGAGCGCCCGGCTCATAACCGGTAGGTCTGGGGTTCGAGTCCCTGAAGGTCCATTATTCTTCATAGGGGTGTAGCTCAGTTGGTAGAGCGTCGGTCTCCAAAACCGTGCGCCGGGGGTTCGAGTCCCTCCACCCCTGCCAAATTAAAAAGGACTTGAAAAAAAATAGATTTTAGAGTAGTATAAAATAGTAAATGAAATTTCGAGGTGTAGCGCAGTTTGGTAGCGCACATGGTTTGGGACCATGGGGCCGGGGGTTCGAGTCCCTTCACCTCGAC
>NZ_JAGWCW010000144.1:0-380 GCF_020657835.1 Clostridioides sp. ZZV14-6387 | reverse complement strand
TATTAAATCCAGTTGAATAAGAACTTAAAGTCATTGAATTTGAGTCAGTGAGAAGTCCAAGTTCTGAGCAGATGCACCACACTTCAGAATGTATATCTGGCTGATACTGAAATATTGGAAATAATACCTAGTTCGCAAGATTTTGTACCAAATCAAAAGAGAGAAAGCTTGAATACCATGTAATGCTTTGTAATTCACATCATATATTATGACAAATTTTAAGGAAGAAAAGTATTTGGATAAAATACAAAAGCCTTCTTCGGCTCTTCAACTTTTCATATCACAGAGCTCTATACCTCACGCCCAAGGTTCTCACCTCCAGAATCATATTATCACACAGCTAAAGACAGCACTATGAAGGGCTCTGGCTTAGAAAAACC
>NZ_JAGWCW010000143.1:0-381 GCF_020657835.1 Clostridioides sp. ZZV14-6387 | reverse complement strand
CTCCTGGGTGGAAGGCAGGAGAGGGAGAAGCCAGAGGGTATTTCTCCTCCACACTCCCCACTTCCTGACACATCCTTGGCAGAAGCTTTGTCTCTTCCATAACTCCACTTTCCTCCAGGCAGTCCTGCCCTTGATGTCCCAGCTCCCATAATAAAGCCCCAGCTATGGCTCCATCCACTCAGCCCTGGCTTCTGTACTCTGGTAATACCAGCTTTTCTCATCTTCTCCCAAGCCCTAATGGTGTCACAGAGGCTTCCAGATGTTGTTAATATCTGGTTTGTCTCACAGTCCCATTTGGCTTCTCAGCAATCACCTTTGCAGCCACTTCCTAGTTTAATTTTCCTCTGTTGAAAGACCTATACTGGTTACTATTTTCTGCAT
>NZ_JAGWCW010000142.1:0-384 GCF_020657835.1 Clostridioides sp. ZZV14-6387 | reverse complement strand
CCTACGGGAGGCAGCAGTGGGGAATATTGCACAATGGGGGAAACCCTGATGCAGCGACGCCGCGTGAGGGAAGAAGTATTTCGGTATGTAAAGCTCTATCAGCAGGGAAGATAATGACGGTACCTGACTAAGAAGCCCCGGCTAACTACGTGCCAGCAGCCGCGGTAATACGTAGGGGGCAAGCGTTATCCGGATTTACTGGGTGTAAAGGGAGCGTAGACGGTGTGGCAAGTCTGATGTGAAAGCCCGGGGCTCAACCCCGGGACTGCATTGGAAACTGTCATACTTGAGTGCCGGAGAGGTAAGCGGAATTCCTAGTGTAGCGGTGAAATGCGTAGATATTAGGAGGAACACCAGTGGCGAAGGCGGCTTACTGGACGATAA
>NZ_JAGWCW010000141.1:0-387 GCF_020657835.1 Clostridioides sp. ZZV14-6387 | reverse complement strand
GTCCAGGGCCCCCTTTGGATCACTCGCACCTCAAAACATTCCGCTTAAGTGTGATCTTGAGTCCTCAACCTCAGGCAAAATGCAAAAAGGTGGTTTCTTCGAAGACCACGCTCTCTTTCTAAATGCAATGCTACTCGCACCGCCTATTTTGAAGAGAGGAACTCAGAAATTCCCTCCCTCCAAGCGGCTGCCAGTGTCTTCAGACCTGACACCCAGTTGCTTCTACCGCTCTGCCAGCCCTGCAGAAATAGAGATCCTGGAGCAGCTGTCAGAGGCTCCCTTCCGGCCCGCCCCTAACTCTCGCCAGTCCCAGGGAGCCCCAGTCCCGCTCTCCAGCCCTTTAAAGATCTGGAAGGGCGGCGCCTGGAGGGCGGGACCGGTCTTGGT
>NZ_JAGWCW010000140.1:0-390 GCF_020657835.1 Clostridioides sp. ZZV14-6387 | reverse complement strand
GTCTTAAGTGCTTTCTTTCCTCCCCAAACTTTCTGAGACTGTTTGCAGTTGGTGCCAGCCTACTGCAGTTAGAAACTGGTTTAGCTTGTGAAAAGATTGAAACAGAGAGCAACAAAGCGATATGGATGGAAACACAGAGACATTAAGACAAGAGTGAGACAGAGAAAGGCAGAGACTGCTTACAGACAGATACAGAGAGAGAACCAAGTAGGAGAGGGAGAGATTAGTCCAGCAGAGAACAATAAAGCGGGGGAGGGGTGGGAGAGAATCAGTGGGGGTTGTTAATAGGGGAAGGGCGCACTGAGGGAGGTGAAAAAAGGAGCCATACAAATATTAGGGATTAGGGGGGAGCCCACTTCTTGTAGAGGGAAGAATTCAAAGGCTCAAGGC
>NZ_JAGWCW010000139.1:0-390 GCF_020657835.1 Clostridioides sp. ZZV14-6387 | reverse complement strand
AAATAGCTGATGAATAAGAATCGTCTTCCAAAAACTACTTTCACGGAAAGTGAAATTCTCATATGACTATTATAAGAATGCAAAAATGACCTACTCAAAAACAAGCGAGTTTTTGTAAGAAATGTACACAGTAACAAAACGTAAATTTCAGTAAATACTTCTTTTAAACCAAAGAACATCATTTAATTTTCAACGATACTGGAGACATGCTAATGAGCACTCTTAAAAAGTATTCAAATATTAGCTATTTTATAAATCAATACCCCGCTTCTCTCCTTATTTTTTAAACAATACAGCTTTTAATGCTGTAGGTAAGAGTGACTTACTAATAATACTTATTAAAAAAATAGTCATTAAAAGCAATTTATTAAACTTATATTTTTATTACTG
>NZ_JAGWCW010000138.1:0-390 GCF_020657835.1 Clostridioides sp. ZZV14-6387 | reverse complement strand
CAATCCGAGAGGCCATAATTAGGCGCCATTTTGAAGAGGGAGATGACGTATAACACACCTGGGATGAAGTGACACTTGGTTCCAATCTGACTCATTTGTGACCTCTTAAAGGGAGGCCTGTCCCTGGCCGCCATTCCCTGCGTGTCCTTGACTCCCTCCCACCTGTGTTGGACAGGATCGCCTCCGTCTTTACCTTGGCTCTTAGGCACCATTCAGCACACATACATTAATTTATTCTTGATTATGTGTTGCCGTGTAATAGTCATATTTTGCTATTTTATTCTCAGTCGCCTTCCTAACGTCACTGCTTGCTCTTTGGAGGTAAAAGATACACATTTTCTTCTTTTTATGTTTCCTTATTGCATTATGTATGTGGGGAAAGTTTAGTAA
>NZ_JAGWCW010000137.1:0-392 GCF_020657835.1 Clostridioides sp. ZZV14-6387 | reverse complement strand
GAAAACTATCGCTATCTGGTCATTGCTTTATCTAAAGAGACCGAGATGCTGTTGGCTTCCGAAACACACTCACATTAAAAAGTCTTTTTAAGATGCAGCTTTAAGGCAAGGCTTCTTCTTTTATTCCCATTTCTTCATAAAGACTCTAAAGTCTCGAATTTGCTGATCGTTTTTGCACCTATACCAGCTCGGCCATATCTGAGAACAGTAGCTGCAGCCCAACTTTCCCACCTTTTGAGAGGTAGCAAATGATTCCTGAGCAACACCACATCTTCTTAAAATCGTGCCCCCTGGCTTTCCATACAGAACCTTCTCTCACGGTGCCAGCCACATGCCTGTCCGTTCATCCGCACGTGGGTACACTCAGCAAACAGGCAGCTGACTCTGTGTCC
>NZ_JAGWCW010000136.1:0-392 GCF_020657835.1 Clostridioides sp. ZZV14-6387 | reverse complement strand
ACCAAGAAGTGTATAAAAATATACACACCTACAAAAAGAATATATCTGCAAAAATACAACCTAACTTGTTAAGCGGTTATTCTAGTTTAGATGGAAGCAGACAAGAAGACCACCATATTTACAGGTGGTTTTTACTGGTCATTTCATGGGTATTTTTTTCTTTATTTTTATATGAAAAGAAACTCATTTTCCAAAGGGACAGTTTCTCAGTCTAAAATGTATTTACAAGGATTCTTCAGCAGCATGTAGAGAGCACTTGTTTTACAGTTCATTTAAGAGTTGTGCCAAAGAACTTGGATTCTTTTTCCTTTAGTGAACATTCCTACATCATGAAAGCCACTGCACTAGGAGTTAATGAACAGAGATGATAAACAAGACCTTGTCCACAAGAC
>NZ_JAGWCW010000135.1:0-393 GCF_020657835.1 Clostridioides sp. ZZV14-6387 | reverse complement strand
CATGAGAACTGTTGAAATCCTGTTCCAAGTGCTGGATCCTGATATTTATTTCTTACCTAGAATTTCTTTAGGATGGACTCAAAGTTTAGACTAAACTATTTTCACAAAGAGTAGCTTTCAGCTTTCCCCCATTATAGATCTGTCCTTTTGCTCAGTGCACTTTCAAAATGTACAGCCTCCTCAGGAGCCTTCACTGAGTCCTATCATCTGTCTTGGATGAAGATCTACAGATTGTAGTCTTTTTCAGTAAGATGTTCAGGAGTAACGAAGGACTTTCACAATATTGATCTCTTTTTCCGTGGTCAGTCTTTAATCCAAAGCAGAACCATTTTGGGTCCAACTGTAATTCAGCATGAATCACAAGCTGTTAATGCTTCTAAAGAGCGTGTGTCA
>NZ_JAGWCW010000134.1:0-394 GCF_020657835.1 Clostridioides sp. ZZV14-6387 | reverse complement strand
CTCTCTCTCATTCTTGCCCGCAAACTGGCCAAATCTTCTCTGAGCTCATCTCTTTTTTTGTAATAAGTTTCCAAATACATCCAACAGCCACCGACACATGCCACTAGCATTTTGTTTTGCAGTTTCTTGCTTGAGTTCATTAAGTTCATGACATGCCTTCTAAATTGGCACAGGTGATGTGTTCACCAAATAGATCACCGACCTTTTGGCTTCTGATAACAGTGTTCTTAGCTACTGTCCTGGAAATGGATGCTTACTTTTATTATTTTTGTTGTTACATTAACCATGTCTAGGTGCCAATTTTTATGGTCAGGATAGGCTAGGTTTGCCACCATACCAGATGATCCTAAAATCTCAGTGGCTTAGCAAAAATACTGTATTTCTTGCTCATACT
>NZ_JAGWCW010000133.1:0-398 GCF_020657835.1 Clostridioides sp. ZZV14-6387 | reverse complement strand
ATTATGAGTCCAATACAGAAGACGCTCTGGGGGAAAAGTCTCATCTAAACTCTGCGCAGCACTTTCCACAGCGAGGCGAGTTGACGGAGCAGTTCCACCTCCAGGCGGTAAGCATTGAGGCCTGTCCAAATACCTTCCTTTGCGAGGCTGAGCACCACGCCTCCTGTAAGGCCTCCATTTCTGTGCAAACTTGTGCTGGTACCACATGCTGTGTCACATTCCAGAGCTATTACAACTGCACGGCAAGGAGAAGACTGATACCACCACGTGCAAAGAGGGCTCCCAGGCCAACATCCGGCCGGGCCGGGCATGGCAGCCCCATTCAGTCACAGCCAAGGAGACCATCCTAAGCTCCAGGACTAACAATCAGGATGGGTCCAGCCCCACTGCTATTATAC
>NZ_JAGWCW010000132.1:0-398 GCF_020657835.1 Clostridioides sp. ZZV14-6387 | reverse complement strand
AAGTATGGCATTCTATTTTATGAATCTATCATAATTTATTAAACTATTCTCTTATTGACAGAGATTTAGGCTGCAGGCTGTGTTTCCTGTTACAAACAGTACTCAATCAGCAACCCTGAACATAAATTAATTTTATGAAATAAATTATGGTTTATTTTTTGATAGATTCATAAAACTGAGATTGTATGGTCAAAGGGTATGCAAATGTCCTATTTTCTTGGATAATGCTGCACTGCCCCCACAAGTTTATACCAGCTGGTTGCTCCTGTGATGAAGATGCCCGTTTTATCTCGTCCTCCACAGCTAGAGGTGCCAGCAATAGCTACACTTTAAAATCTGATTTGGAAAGGAATATTTTATTGTTGTTTACTTCCGTATTCCTCTAACAATAGTGTGGT
>NZ_JAGWCW010000131.1:0-402 GCF_020657835.1 Clostridioides sp. ZZV14-6387 | reverse complement strand
TACCACAAGACAGTTCTCACTTCCCAACCTGCTTTGGGTTATTCCCTCAACTAAGGAGAGCTCCCTTGTTCAAGATTATTCCCTTTGTCAAGGATCTGCATCCAATGACTGATCATTACAGGCATATAAAGAATCAGGACCTCACCCCAACACGGGACAGTCAGAATTCCCTATGGGGTCATCGGATGTTTCCCTTGAAATAAGTTGCTGCTCAAATTCTCCCTCTGCCTGGTCTGATACCATCCCTTCCCGTCCTTTTCCTTCCCTTCTTCAGGTATTGATTCCAGGAGACTCCCCATAACCTTCCTGCATGTGAATCTGCTTGTTGAGGAAACGAACCTCCTACTTCCGGGTAATTTGGGCCTCTCTCAACAATAGTCAAAAAGATAAATGTTTCCAGGG
>NZ_JAGWCW010000130.1:0-402 GCF_020657835.1 Clostridioides sp. ZZV14-6387 | reverse complement strand
TACTAAGACAATAACATATACATTTACACCAATAGAACAAACAGATGCAAGTCAAAGTGTAGTAGTAGGAGTTGAATACAAAGGTACGACTAAAAAAGCAGATGCATTTACAGTAGATGCGAAGGGGCAGGATGTAGTAGCAGCAGTATCAACTGTGAATGCAACAAATGGAACATTAACAATAGTACTAGATAAAACACCAACAGTAGATCCAATTGCAGGAGACTTTACAGCAACTAAAGCAATAGATGGAGGACAAGAAACGGAGTTAGCATTAGATAACTTCAAATACGAAAAAGCTACTAAGACAATAACATATACATTTACACCAATAGAACAAACAGATGCAAGTCAAAGTGTAGTAGTAGGAGTTGAATACAAAGGTACGACTAAAAAAGCAGA
>NZ_JAGWCW010000129.1:0-403 GCF_020657835.1 Clostridioides sp. ZZV14-6387 | reverse complement strand
GGACAGCTCTTCAGGTATCTGAAGGTGGCCATGTCTTCTCTTCAAGGTTAAATGTCCCCAGTTCCTTAATGGTGGCTCGTGGAGGTGGGCCAGGAGAGCCACTCTGTTCATGAAGCTTTTTTAAGTACAAAGATGATAAAGAAGTCAAAATGGAAAGAAAATATCCTTCCCACTTCATCCAACCACCTGAACAAATCAAATCACTTTCACTTTTTTTCTGGTCCAATCCAGGGCACACATCATCTCCTGTATCACTCAGCGGAAAAAACTGCAGGATCAGTGTTTTGGTGAGATGTTACTCCAGCCTACTCAAGCAGAACGTGGGCCTACGTTATATTCACACATTCTAGAAAAACTGCCAAAAGTTAAGAAACTCCTCTATAATCCTCAGCACTTGGCACAC
>NZ_JAGWCW010000128.1:0-404 GCF_020657835.1 Clostridioides sp. ZZV14-6387 | reverse complement strand
GAGAGGAGAGAGTAAAATTGATTTTGTGACCTACAGGTGGGATTGCTTTCCCTCTCTCCTTGTGGGATTGGGGAATGAAGAGCTTTCTCATGCCAGAAGCAGCAAGCAGGGCTCTCAAAGAATCTGGTTAAAGCTTCTCCGCTGACCGTGTGCTTGCTGGGTTGCAGCACATATAGGCCCACTATTATGACATTGTCAGAGGAAAAGGTGTTGAAAACACTCTTAGGAAAGCCTTTTGGGATCCTAAGAACACGTTACATTGTTAAAAAAAAAAATGAAGTTGCTTAATATGTGTTCCCTGAAGTTCGAATGTAGATGTGAACTTAGAAACTAATGCTAGATTTCTGAAGATACAAGGCCTTTGGAGTAGCCTGTGGCTTGAAGGGTAGGGAAGGCCTGAGAAG
>NZ_JAGWCW010000127.1:0-407 GCF_020657835.1 Clostridioides sp. ZZV14-6387 | reverse complement strand
GGCCAGCCTCCCCCTCCCCCGCTTCTTAAAATCCTTCAGTGACTTCCATTATTCTTGGAATAAAATTCAAACTCTTTCCTTGACCTCAACGACCCTTTGTGACCTGAGCTATACCAGCCTCTCTCTAGTAGTTTTCCATTTTTTCCCTTCTTCTTGATAACTTGAAATGTCGCTGTAATATTTTGATGTACGAGTTGTTGCTACTACTGTTATTATTATTGTCCAACCTGGGCGGACCAGTGGGTCTGTTCAACCTTTGGACACAAGACTTCACTCAGCTCTACGACAACTCCAGCTATCAAGTCTTTGCATGTTGCTCCCCTTCCTTCTCCCTGTCTTTTCTCCTAGTTCTGTAACCTCTAGTCCACGTCTCTTAACTTTTCTTCTAGAACTCCCATTTTTATTCC
>NZ_JAGWCW010000126.1:0-412 GCF_020657835.1 Clostridioides sp. ZZV14-6387 | reverse complement strand
GTTATCAAAATATCTGGCTTTATGGTTTGTTTCTTGTTTATAAATTAACCTACTGTTTAATTTTCAAAGTTCTTTATTGATATAGTTAGATGGTAGCGGTAATAGGAGTCGAACCTATGACCTTTCGGGTATGAACCGAACGCTCTAGCCAACTAAGCTATACCGCCGTATTTCTGGTGCCCAGAGGCGGAATCGAACCACCGACACGGGGATTTTCAGTCCCCTGCTCTACCGACTGAGCTATCTGGGCAAATGGTGGGCCTAGCTGGACTCGAACCAGCGACCTCACGCTTATCAGGCGTGCGCTCTAACCACCTGAGCTATAGGCCCTTTTCTTGGTCGAGGTGAAGGGACTCGAACCCCCGGCCCCATGGTCCCAAACCATGTGCGCTACCAAACTGCGCTACACCTC
>NZ_JAGWCW010000125.1:0-412 GCF_020657835.1 Clostridioides sp. ZZV14-6387 | reverse complement strand
TTAATCTATCAAACCTTTTTAACTGGTCAAGTTATTAAGGGTGCAGGGCGGATGCCTTGGCACTAGGAGCCGATGAAGGACGTGATAAGCTGCGATAAGCTTCGGGGAGTTGCACGTAAACTTTGATCCGAAGATTTCCGAATGAGGAAACTCACTTAGAGTAATGTCTAAGTATCATTAAGTGAATACATAGCTTAATGAGGGGAACTCAGGGAACTGAAACATCTAAGTACCTGAAGGAAGAGAAAGAAATTCGATTCCGTAAGTAGCGGCGAGCGAACGCGGAAGAGCCCAAACCAATAAAGTTTTCTTTATTGGGGTTGCGGACATATCATAACGAAGAGGTATCGTAATTGAAGAGGTTTGGAAAGACCCACCACAGAAGGTAATAGTCCTGTATGTTAAACGAGAA
>NZ_JAGWCW010000124.1:0-413 GCF_020657835.1 Clostridioides sp. ZZV14-6387 | reverse complement strand
CTCCATCCTTTTCCTCTCTTACGCTTGCCCTCGGCTGCTCTTCAGACTTCTGGGGCTTCAGTTCCGTCTTTATATGGATGATTCCCAAATACTCTACCATGCTCTATGCTGCCTATAAGACATCTTCACTTAATATTTCATAGGTACCTCAAATTCTGTGTCCAAAACTCATCACGTTCCCTTCGAAACCTCTTTCTCCTCCAGCATACCTTACCACAGTGACTGGCACCGCCATTCGCCTGCTGAAATAGAAGCCTAGGAGTCGTTTTTAGTTTATCTCTTACAGACCCTTGTATCCAATCAATCATTAAGTCCTACTGATTCTATCACTTAACTATTTCTTAAGTTGGTCCATTTCTTTCCATTCCTTTGCCACCCTTTTGGTCCAACTCACAAGTGTTTCTTGCCTGAAC
>NZ_JAGWCW010000123.1:0-415 GCF_020657835.1 Clostridioides sp. ZZV14-6387 | reverse complement strand
ACTCTTGGCAGAAAAGGCAGTATGGGTAAGTTCTAGGGAGCATGGGACAAACGTGGCCCATTCAGAGGAATAGTAATTCAGTCTTCCTAGCGTCTAGGGTGGCTGGATTGGAGTGGGAGCAGAGGAGAACCGGAGGTGCATACCAGGCTAGACAATAAAGGATTTGGAATGCTCGTCTCAGGAATTTCGGGGGATCTCCAGCAGATTTAATTTTCCATTTGCTAAGGAGTATTTTTAAGGAACATGTTTATACAAACACACACTTACACACACGTGCTCACACACTCATGCACTCACAGGCATCCTATGAGGACCAAATTCCTGGATTTTCATATTTCCCATGCTGGACTGGGTAATGTTATCTGGAGGCAAATGAAGGAAGGGCAGGAATGTTGGGTGTTACGTTTCTTGGAAC
>NZ_JAGWCW010000122.1:0-418 GCF_020657835.1 Clostridioides sp. ZZV14-6387 | reverse complement strand
ACATGGGGGAGTGTGACACATGAAAGCAAAAATGCCAGGTGGAGTGTTACACACAAAGTCAGAGACACAAGTGGAACTGTTACACCAGACGTCCTTGATGCCATAGGGATTTTGACACATGAAGTCAGACACCAGTGGGTGTGTGATGCACAAACTCAGAGAAGACAAGGGGAGTGTTACACAAATTGAGAGATGACATAGGAAGTGTGATACAAGAATTGAGAAACACCATATAGGAGAGTTACACACGAGGTCAGAGACATCGTGTTGTGTGTTACACATGAAGTCAAAGACAGCAGCGGTTGCTTACACACAAAATCAGAGATGCCAAGTAGTGTGTTACAAATGAAGACAGAGACAACAGGGGAAGTGTTACACATGAAGTCGGGGAAGCCACATGGAGTGGTATACGTAATGT
>NZ_JAGWCW010000121.1:0-420 GCF_020657835.1 Clostridioides sp. ZZV14-6387 | reverse complement strand
ATTAAATTCTGTGACCTTGCTTCTCTTGATCCAGTTACTGGAGGATCAGTGGCTAGAAATCACGCATTGAAGTACGTTTCTCTTGTCAGCAACTGAAAAGTAGGTGCTTCCTGATAGAGGTGTCTTCCTTTGAGGAGGTATTCTGACATTTGGACTCTGTCTTTTTTAAAAGCCAGTTTAACTTGAAGGGAGAACATGCTTCCAACAACCCTTTTTGAAGCTGGGTTAATATTCCTAGAAGGAAGAACAAGATTGTAAGAATATTCACTGTACTTAGTTAACTCTAAAAATACTCTCTGAAGGAGGACTGATACCAATTATAAAACTTTATAAAATGGTCCAAGCTGTTTTAATTTCCTAGGATCAAAAAAATACATGTTTATTTAAAAATAAAAATGAAAAAAAGTGGAATGCGAAGAC
>NZ_JAGWCW010000120.1:0-423 GCF_020657835.1 Clostridioides sp. ZZV14-6387 | reverse complement strand
CTGATGCGTCATTCTTTTGTACTGAAAACGTAAAGAGCGGTGGGGTTTCTCATGTATGCCTCCAAAAAGAAATTCTTATTTTAAACAGTGCAAGATGTATTTTAGATCCTGTCTATCTTTCCATTGTCTGTGGCCGTGGGTCCTCTGATTCTCTCAGAAGGAGGACGGATGCAGGAACCGTGCATTGCACAATTTTCAGGACAGATTTCATTTCCAATGCTCACGTTCGCCGTAGGCTCACTTAGATTTCTTATTGGTACCTTTACTTTTGAGTTGGAGGGTACCATCTATGTAAGAACACGTACATACCACGGTTAGAGCAATCCTACCTTCCCTTCAGTTTGCAGAAATCTCAGCTGTCTAGCAAAAAGGCATATGCAAATTGTTTTATTTTCAATGGCTAAAGATTGGAAACCGCCTCAG
>NZ_JAGWCW010000119.1:0-424 GCF_020657835.1 Clostridioides sp. ZZV14-6387 | reverse complement strand
ATCTTAACCCCCTCATAAAAAGTCACTTCCCTGTATCTGAGTGTCATTAATATACAGGTGATAGTTACAGCTATGGTCACAGAAGACATTATTCAAAGGAGGGTATATAGAGTCAGAAAAGAAGAGATATGAGGGTGGAATCTTAGAGAACATGAATATTTTAAAAGCAAGTGTAAGAGCCCACAAACGTTCTAAGAGAATTAGTAGGGGGACAGTAAAGACTAGAATAATAAAAAACCAACAAGAGAGTTTCCAGAGAGTGGCTAACAGTATCGAAAATAAAGCAAAGCAATCAAGGAAGATAAATACTGAAAAGTGACCGTTGGATGTGGAAATTAAGAAGACACTGATGACTTAGCAAAAGCAGTCTTGAAGTCATGGTGGTGGTCTAAGTCGGTTTCTGATGGGTTACAAAGTGGATGGG
>NZ_JAGWCW010000118.1:0-427 GCF_020657835.1 Clostridioides sp. ZZV14-6387 | reverse complement strand
TTCTTTTTTATCAACGCTTGCAACACCCCCCCCCTCATCAACAGAACAACTTTCACCCCCCGCCCCCCCTCCTCCCCCCCCCCCTCCCCCCCCCCCCTCCCCCCTACAGTACTCAGTACCCCCCTCCCCCCCCCCCCCCCCCCCCCCCCCCCCCCCCCCCCCCCGCCCCCCCCCCCCCCCCCCCCCCCTCCCCCCCCCCCCCCCCCCCCCCCCTCCCCCCCCCCCCCCCCCCCCCTCCCCCCACTTCGCCCTCCCCTCTCCCCCCCCCCCCCCCCCCCCTCCCCCCCCCCCTCCTCTCCCCCCGCCTCCCCCCCTTTGCACACTCTCCCCGCCCCCCCCTCTCCCGCCTCCCCCCCCCTCCATCCCCCACCTCCCTCTCCCTCTCCCTCCTCCCCTCCCCCCCGCCCCCCCCGCTCTTGTATATACA
>NZ_JAGWCW010000117.1:0-429 GCF_020657835.1 Clostridioides sp. ZZV14-6387 | reverse complement strand
ACACTACCAGGCCAGCCCCTCAGGGTGAATCTTTAAAAAACAACCACTACCACCTGGGAAAAACTAGGGCCATTCATGTGAGTGTTGATAGCCCAAAGTAAAGCTCTTCGTGGTCAGAGGCCAGCTTACTATCTGCTCATCCTAAAGCCAGTTGAAAGGTCCTACCAGGTCCACAGACCTCCAAGTCAGCCTTCTCACTCAAGGCAGAGCCCCATGGGGAAATGAACACCAACTACCACAAGTGATTAATTCGGTTCCTCATTCTTCAAGAAGAATATGACAGCCAAGGTGTGTCAGACCTCGGGTAAAAACCAGCAGCGTGAACGAAAACCTGACTCACATTAAACTTATCAACTGCACTGTCGTGGCCAGAAGACCGCTCACTCCCCCTTTCTAAATTCTGAGAGGAAATAATTTTGAACCCAGAAC
>NZ_JAGWCW010000116.1:0-430 GCF_020657835.1 Clostridioides sp. ZZV14-6387 | reverse complement strand
ACTCTCCACAAAGTCAGACAGCGAAACAATGCTCATCCCTAAAGGTTTCTTTTTTATTTACGGTTCTTCCTATGATTTACTGTTTTTTGTGTTTTTTTCCTGGCTGTTTATTTTTCAAGTCCTATTTCAAGTTTTTTTTGTAAGTATTACTAACATGACATCTGGGGAATAAATGTCGTTTATGTTCATGGGAATCAAGCTTGAATGAAAGTTAGAAATAGTCTTTAATTGCTGATCTTCAAGCTCCTTTAAACGGCTTTTATGGCGTTAGTCCCAGAAAACTTGGGTTCCAAAACCGAAAAAAGTTATTCCTGATCTTCCTTCGTATGGATTAATGATGGAAATGATCGTGGAGCTGCATCATAACATTTTCGGGAAAGGTCAGATTTTGAATTATACTCTGAGAGCAAGCAATCGTTTGACTCAGAGC
>NZ_JAGWCW010000115.1:0-431 GCF_020657835.1 Clostridioides sp. ZZV14-6387 | reverse complement strand
GAACACTGAGGTGCCACGCGGCAGAGGCGGCTCTGGGTGGCGCCGTCAGGGAGGCCCTGCCTAAGCAGATTGAGGAGCTGAACCAGAAGATCAAATGAGCCAGCCAGTCATGAAGCTGGCGTAGGAATGTCCTCAACAGGGAAAGAGCCCTTCAGCAAGAATGAGCTTGACGTGTTCCGGAAAGCAGAAGGCCAGTGTGGACAGAATGGCGTGGGCCAGTGAGACGGAGGGCAGCGATGCTTAGCTCAGGTCGGGGATGCCTCGGGTGCCTGCACAAGCACTGGGGTTTTCTCCAAGCAGGGGGGTGAGCCTCTCGAATATATCTTGTTTTTTAAAAATCACTGGCTGCTACGGGGAGAATAGATTACAGAGAGGCAGGAAATGAGGAAAAGAGGCCAGAGAGGAGGTAACTCCAAGAGTCCAAGAAGAGG
>NZ_JAGWCW010000114.1:0-432 GCF_020657835.1 Clostridioides sp. ZZV14-6387 | reverse complement strand
AATAAGGGCTAGTATTTAAAGAAAACAACATCCCAAAATGAATTAGGACTGCTAAAGTGGACTTTGGACTTCTAGAGAAAGGTAAACCTAAGCTAGAATTCGGTTGTCCCAGTCTAAAGATAAGTTCTCTGCTTTTGACTTTGAAGTAAATATTTCTAGCTTTAAACCTGACACAAATTCCAAGAAAATTCACTAAAATTTCCCATTCATGGGAGTGTCTTTAGAGAAAAAACCTAATTCTATAAACAGAATAATATGTGTACAAATAAGCAGTTATCAAAATAATTTTTAAAAAATAAGTAAAATCAATGCCATTTCAAAAGTCTCTTTCCTTATAGTTAAAAATATCTCATTATGCTTTATTGTGAAATATGGAAAATTCTCATAAATACTATAAATTATAATAATAAAAGGAAAACATGAATCCAATAC
>NZ_JAGWCW010000113.1:0-433 GCF_020657835.1 Clostridioides sp. ZZV14-6387 | reverse complement strand
CAACATACGTGCGTTTCCATAAAACAGCCTAATTTATTAACAAGACTCTCGGAGACAACATAAATCAGTCAACGCAGTTACGGTACCCCATGAAGATACCCAGGAAAAAAGAAAACGCTAGAACTGAGCCTTCCACTGCAAGGAGGAATCAGGGCAGAGGAGCCACCTGCCAGGGGCCCTGGGACTCTTCTGTCGTGGTCCGTTGTGAGGGCCTGTGGCAAATCTCCCACTGAGGTTGTGATTCAAAACTGTTAAACAGTCCTGTTTCTAATTTAACTTTCTCATCAGGAGGCCTCCCTCCCCTTGTTTTAATAAGCAGTAACCCTTTCAAGAAAACCTAAGTAATTTTTACAAAGAAGAGAAATAATGAAATGTAGGTGGTTAGCAAAGAACACGTTTCAGTACTTTAGACGAAGTGTTTCCAATAGAATTC
>NZ_JAGWCW010000112.1:0-434 GCF_020657835.1 Clostridioides sp. ZZV14-6387 | reverse complement strand
GGGAACAGTGTGCATACACACATACACAAACACACACATATGTACCCACACCTATAACCATGAAGAGTTAAACTAGTCTTTACAAAACTATACGTTAGATATTTTGCCCCATTCTAATGGCTAAAGAACTTGAAAATAGACAAATTAAGAAATATGTTCAAGGTCACAAGTTGGTAAGAGACACAATCAACATTTGGATCCACTTGTGTCTATTTAACCAAAGTCCACCATGCTTTAATGCCTCAATAAGAGGGGAGATTACCATAGAAAACCTTCCTGAAATGAGTCAAATGTGTGTTGGGCTTTTAAGCATTAGCAAGATTTGGACACGTGAGCAGATGGGGGAGAGATTGTTAAGAAAGATTCCCTTCCCAATGGATAGGGAAATTGAGAGAGAAAGGACGTTTTAGATTGAGATCAGTTTGATGTTATAC
>NZ_JAGWCW010000111.1:0-435 GCF_020657835.1 Clostridioides sp. ZZV14-6387 | reverse complement strand
CCAAGGGTGGGGCTCGAACCCACAGCCTACCGGTTAACAGCCGGTTGCTCCACCGTTGAGCTACCTTGGAATATCCACGTGGCTATGTCCTACTCTCCCAGGCAGTTTCCCACCAAGTACCATCAGCGCTAAAGAGCTTAACTTCTGTGTTCGGAATGGGAACAGGTGTATCCTCTTTGCTATTATAACCACATATTGCCTATTTATAAGACAAGTATTATATTAACATCTTTATTTTTAAATGTCAATAGTTTTAAAGTACTAAATAGTAATTGTTTAATATGATATATACCATATTAATTGAAGTTAGTACTTTATCTAGAGTTAACACTCTAAAAACTACATATATATTTTATTTAATGAACATCAAATAATTTGGTCAAGTCCTCGACCTATTAGTATCGATAAGCTAAATACATTGCTGCACTTACACCT
>NZ_JAGWCW010000110.1:0-437 GCF_020657835.1 Clostridioides sp. ZZV14-6387 | reverse complement strand
GCTCTATCTCAGCAGAAGGGTGTTATAATGATCCAGTGAGATCGCCTACACACATGAAAGTCCGACTCAGGCTGTGAAGCACCACAGAGACAACGGCCGGTCTTCTAAGCAGGGGCACACTGCCTCTGTGCCTTCATCTTCTTTCTGGACTCAAGGAAAGGCCCGCTGGAACATCCACTAAGTTGGGGCACCCGTTAAGGGCAACAGCTGTCACGTGGGGTAATTATGGGAGTGAATAATTCTAATTTCAGAGAAGTTCCATGCCATGGGCAGCTGGATTTCTGTGCATAGCTGACATCAGAGTAGAACCTCTTCTCACATAAGGGGTTGGTGGTCAGACCCTCAGACCCCTGGGCAGGGGCCGATATCTTCGTCATCCTTGTATTCCTTATCTACCAGCCTTCCCTCCACCCCAAGCTTCCTGTCTTAAACAGAGC
>NZ_JAGWCW010000109.1:0-438 GCF_020657835.1 Clostridioides sp. ZZV14-6387 | reverse complement strand
GATAAATAGAGAAGAAAATTTAAAACAGATGCTAACTGATTCTGATTATAATGCTAAATCAGGTGCTAATATGATGGCTAAACTTCAAGCAAGAGAAGAACAATTGAGAACTAGATTTAATAAATATCAACAAAGATACATGCTAAAAAATTTTGAAGGATGGAACTAGCATGAGTTACTTAAGTGATATAAAAAAAAGAATTGGACTTGGTTGTTCAACACCTAAAGAAAAAAGAATATTAAAACTAAGATTAAGTTTTAAGAAATATTTAAAAGAAACACCAACCTGTATTGAAGTTCCTATAACCGATATAGATGCAGTTGGTATAAATGAAGATACTAAAAAAGCTGCAGTTGCAATTAATGATATAACTCATAATGAAAAAAGAGCTTTAGAGGAAAAAAATCTATTAGTTGAATTTGATTTAGATGTAGATG
>NZ_JAGWCW010000108.1:0-438 GCF_020657835.1 Clostridioides sp. ZZV14-6387 | reverse complement strand
CTGGTTATTGTATAAGATGGGGAAGAAAGGAGTAAAACTGGAGGCTGGAGGTACCCAGAAGTTGTTATCCTCAAGGTTTGTCTGCAGATAGCTTTCTCAAAATAGTGTTCATCCCTGTATCTCCTTTGTCTCCAAAACAACACTGTGAAGATGGAGGTCATGGGAATCATATTCTTTTTGCAGGAAAATATGGACACAGTGGGAACAGTAGCACAAGTGGCCAGTCAGCAGTGCATACCCAATGACATTCAAACTCTTCCCATTTCCGGATTATGCAACAACAGAAGAAGCAAATGGTAGAAACCTCTCATGGTCTTTATTTATTTATTTTTGATTGATAGCAAGTATTCTTTCTCTGCAGGCAGTATTCTTCCGCTGGTTCAGTAGGTCTGACTTTCCCCGGGCAATGGCCTTCTTTTCATCTTTGTCTCTCAGAAC
>NZ_JAGWCW010000107.1:0-440 GCF_020657835.1 Clostridioides sp. ZZV14-6387 | reverse complement strand
GTTCATACATGACATCTGCCATGGTGGCAAAGAGCATCCAAAGGTGGAGATGTTTACTCCCCTCCTGCCCCCCACCCCAGAGGGCAGCTCATTCACTCGACACGGGAGCATCAGGCTCATTTAGCTCTGGGGTGCAGCGCTGAGCGAGTGTGGCAGCCGGTTCTTTGCAGGCCAGGAAGCTGCAGCTGGGAAGCTCGGGCAGCAGCTAGGTCATGGCTGGCTCCGAGTGATTTCTGGAAGCTGGTTCCTGGGTGCGCCCGCAGAGTAGCCGTCTGTGGTGGGAGCTCTGCTCGTGGCTGGAAGGGCTGATATCTCACCTCGGCCCCTCCACTAGCAGCTCTGGGCTACGGTGCAGCAGCTTCCTCAGGGGCTGGAGGGGAGGGAAGATTCCACACTACAGCTTGCTCAGACACAGCCAGGCAGCCACTCCCATAGTCCTC
>NZ_JAGWCW010000106.1:0-439 GCF_020657835.1 Clostridioides sp. ZZV14-6387 | reverse complement strand
CCTACGGGAGGCTGCAGTGGGGAATTTTGCGCAATGGGGGCAACCCTGACGCAGCAACGCCGCGTGCGGGACGACGGCCTTCGGGTTGTAAACCGCTTTCAGCAGGGAATATAGTGAAGGTACCTGCAGAAGAAGCTCCGGCTAACTACGTGCCAGCAGCCGCGGTAATACGTAGGGAGCGAGCGTTATCCGGATTCATTGGGCGTAAAGCGCGCGTAGGCGGCCCGTCAAGCGGGGTTTCAAATCCAGGGGCTCAACCTCTGGCCGGACCCCGAACTGGCGGGCTCGAGTGCGGTAGAGGAAGGTGGAATTCCCGGTGTAGCGGTGGAATGCGCAGATATCGGGAAGAACACCGATGGCGAAGGCAGCCTTCTGGGCCGCTACTGACGCTGAGGCGCGAAAGCTAGGGGAGCGAACAGGATTAGATACCCCAGTAGTC
>NZ_JAGWCW010000105.1:0-440 GCF_020657835.1 Clostridioides sp. ZZV14-6387 | reverse complement strand
GACTACCAGGGTATCTAATCCTGTTTGCTACCCATGCTTTCGAGCCTCAGCGTCAGTTGGTGCCCAGTAGGTCGCCTTCGCCACTGGTGTTCCTCCCGATATCTACGCATTCCACCGCTACACCGGGAATTCCACCTACCTCTGCACTACTCAAGGCCAGCAGTTTTGAAAGCAATTTATGGGTTGAGCCCATAGTTTTCACTTCCAACTTGCCGGTCCGCCTGCGCTCCCTTTACACCCAGTAATTCCGGACAACGCTTGCACCCTACGTTTTACCGCGGCTGCTGGCACGTAGTTAGCCGGTGCTTTCTTGTTAGGTACCGTCATTATCGTCCCTAACGACAGGAGTTTACAATCCGAAAACCTTCTTCCTCCACGCGGCGTCGCTGCATCAGGGTTTCCCCCATTGTGCAATATCCCCCACTGCTGCCACCCGTAGG
>NZ_JAGWCW010000104.1:0-441 GCF_020657835.1 Clostridioides sp. ZZV14-6387 | reverse complement strand
GACTACTAGGGGTATCTAATCCTGTTTGCTACCCACACTTTCGAGCCTCAGCGTCAGTTGGTGCCCAGTAGGCCGCCTTCGCCACTGGTGTTCCTCCCGATATCTACGCATTCCACCGCTACACCGGGAATTCCGCCTACCTCTGCACTACTCAAGAAAAACAGTTTTGAAAGCAGTTTATGGGTTGAGCCCATAGATTTCACTTCCAACTTGTCTTCCCGCCTGCGCTCCCTTTACACCCAGTAATTCCGGACAACGCTTGTGACCTACGTTTTACCGCGGCTGCTGGCACGTAGTTAGCCGTCACTTCCTTGTTGGGTACCGTCATTATCTTCCCCAACAACAGGAGTTTACAATCCGAAGACCTTCTTCCTCCACGCGGCGTCGCTGCATCAGGGTTTCCCCCATTGTGCAATATTCCCCACTGCTGCCTCCCGTAGG
>NZ_JAGWCW010000103.1:0-443 GCF_020657835.1 Clostridioides sp. ZZV14-6387 | reverse complement strand
GACTACAGGGGTATCTAATCCTGTTTGCTCCCCACGCTTTCGCGCCTCAGCGTCAGTTAATGTCCAGCAAGCCGCCTTCGCCACTGGTGTTCCTCCGTATATCTACGCATTTCACCGCTACACACGGAATTCCGCCTGCCTCTCCATCACTCAAGACCAGCAGTTTTGAAAGCAGTTTGGGGGTTGAGCCCCCAGATTTCACTTCCAACTTACCAGCCCGCCTGCGCGCCCTTTACACCCAGTAAATCCGGATAACGCTTGCCACCTACGTATTACCGCGGCTGCTGGCACGTAGTTAGCCGTGGCTTATTCGTCAGGTACCGTCATTTGTTTCGTCCCCGACAAAAGAAGTTTACAACCCGAAAGCCTTCTTCCTTCACGCGGCGTTGCTGGGTCAGGCTTGCGCCCATTGCCCAATATTCCCCACTGCTGCCTCCCGTAGG
>NZ_JAGWCW010000102.1:0-444 GCF_020657835.1 Clostridioides sp. ZZV14-6387 | reverse complement strand
TTCTAAAATAACCTGTCATTTTATATGCAAATTGAAATTGGCATACGAACTAAATAAATTAAATGTAAGCATACATTTGACTTTCTTATCTGCATCTCTAGCAGTTTGTATTTCTAAGTTGGAAAAAAAGGATTTAACCATCTCATTGAGAAAACGAGAGGCAGTGTTTGTTCAGGGATACAGAATAATGTAAGACTGAGCACTGCGAGAGAGGACCGGGGAGAGAGCTGGTGAGAATGATGAAGGAGTGTTAAGGAGGCCGTGCCTTTAAGCCACTGTCCCCCGTCCTCGAGTACCACCTACAGTGGGCACTGGGCATCCTTGGAGCATTCACGTTCCTGATCTGAACTTCTCCCCATGCCTCTTCTCTTGCTCTTTCCATCCTGCCTACGACTCTCCCAGAGCTGACTTCAATTGCTGTTCTCTAATTGTCATCTCCTCTTC
>NZ_JAGWCW010000101.1:0-444 GCF_020657835.1 Clostridioides sp. ZZV14-6387 | reverse complement strand
CCAAATGCCAGTTGCCCTCCACTTCTTTCTTTTCATTTCACTCTGCTTTCTTACAATCAATTTAGTGTTGCTAACCTCATCTTGACTTGTAACCAACCATACATGAATTATATTGTCTGTGGGTAGTATCCCCCAGAAGGTTCGAGGCATCAGACTTATGGGGATCCCTGGGAATTTCATAGCAAGGTATCATGGGGGCTGTGAGTGAGAAACAATTTGAGAGAGCTATGGATTTGCAGCGTGTTTGGGTAACGGGTTCCTGGTTATGAATTTTTCAAAACTGTAAAAAGTAAGCCAAGAAACTCTCTCCACATTGTGGAATATACATTGGAGCAAAACCAGCTCTAAAAGATATCTTTTAGGCCTGGATGAGGGAGGGAAGATTGTGTGTGTGTTTTTGTGTTTGTGTGTGTGGTGAATTTAAAGGAGAGTGAAGTAGAAGAT
>NZ_JAGWCW010000100.1:0-446 GCF_020657835.1 Clostridioides sp. ZZV14-6387 | reverse complement strand
CCTTTATCCACGCGATGTCCTGTTCCTGTGGCTTCTTCCTTTGCAAGATCTTTCATATTTCTTAATTTCCTCCACCCTTCTCTCACTCAGGCCCTGGTGGTTTCCCTGCTGGAGAATTATACTTGTCTTCCAGCCGATCTTTCTTCTTTCGGACGTTTCCCCTCCAAATAGTCCAGTGGGCTGTCTATGGGGTAGGATTATTAACTCACACATCATTCGTGTTCCCCCCGCCCCAAAACTTTATCGATGGCATGTGACCTATTGAATCCAGTTGAACTTCTTTCCTTGGTGTTGAAAAGCTTCCCACTCTCACCCAGCCTACATTTCAGGGGCTTATCTACAAAGCAACTGACATAAAACCTACATTCTTGAGAATCTAGTTGTTTTACAACATTTCTGCATGCCTGAGGAAATGGGATGAGAACACATTAAATTGTGAGGTTAAC
>NZ_JAGWCW010000099.1:0-447 GCF_020657835.1 Clostridioides sp. ZZV14-6387 | reverse complement strand
GAAGAAGTCAGGCTATACCCACAACTCTCCCAGAGGTAGTCAGCCTTTCTTCTCTAATGCTAGAGATCTTTGATGGAAAAGTGTGACAGTTAAGTTACTTTTGTTTACTCACAAGCTAATATAAAATACCAAATGGATATTTGTGGAATGAATGATAAATGAGAGCTAAATAAGCCATAGAAATGACATGAACCAGTACTTCAATGTACTGCAACAGGCATTCTTTCTAGAAAAGATGCTACCAGTGACCATTTGGAAAAGCGAGGCTAAAAGGGACCTATTGATTTCATCAGGAAATATTCCCACTAATTGCATATGCTGCATATTTGACTCATGATTTGTAGAGCCAGAGATCTTGATTTAGTCCAGGTCTTCTTTCTTGCTTTGAAAATTATACAATTTACATTACCTTGATTTATCCTTTAACTGTTTAAGTTGGCTTGTGAC
>NZ_JAGWCW010000098.1:0-448 GCF_020657835.1 Clostridioides sp. ZZV14-6387 | reverse complement strand
AAGGGAGGAAATTCAAAATGGCTAAAGCTAAATACGAAAGAACAAAACCTCATGTTAATATAGGTACAATAGGACACGTTGACCACGGTAAAACTACATTAACAGCAGCAATAACAAAAACATTATATGACAGATATCAATTAGGAGAAGCAGTAGATTTCGCAAACATAGATAAAGCTCCAGAAGAAAGAGAAAGAGGAATCACAATATCAACAGCACACGTTGAGTATGAAACTCCAAACAGACACTACGCACACGTTGACTGCCCAGGACATGCTGACTACGTTAAGAACATGATAACAGGAGCAGCACAAATGGACGGAGCAATATTAGTTTGTTCAGCAACAGATGGACCAATGCCACAAACAAGAGAGCATATACTATTATCAAGACAAGTTGGTGTACCATATATAGTAGTATTCTTAAACAAATGTGACATGGTAGATGA
>NZ_JAGWCW010000097.1:0-449 GCF_020657835.1 Clostridioides sp. ZZV14-6387 | reverse complement strand
GTCTAAAAGGGATGCTAAATCTCTGCTTCTGCCAGGGCACCTACCTGAGAGGAATCACCTCCCTGGTGGGGGTGAAGGCCGACATTGCGGGAGCCACAGAGCAGACTAACTGGCCGGGGAGGATTTAACCCAAACACAACATAGTGAAAGGGACTTCAATAGGGTCTGTGGTGAATTGACAGTGGTTGCAGGTTCTTTGCTGTTTCTTCCACCAAGATTTAAATCTCTTCCCCCTAAAACCCAGTCTGGTCTTAGTGACTTGCTTGCCCATTAGGATGAGGCAGAAGTGGCTTTGTGGGACTCCCAAGTTTGTACACAGGAATCTCTGTAGCCTGCAGCTGAGCGGCTGGAACGGAGCACGGGCTCCCGGAGCCCCGAGCTGCCATATCATGTCTGACTGCTCTGAGGCTGCCACGTGGGGAGGCCAGGTCAGCCTTCCACTGGAGATG
>NZ_JAGWCW010000096.1:0-452 GCF_020657835.1 Clostridioides sp. ZZV14-6387 | reverse complement strand
CTCTCTCTTTAAAGCATTTTGTTAAATTACCATTTCTGTGTTGGGCTTGGCCATGTGTGAAATCCTAGAAGGAGAAGTCAGATGTCCTTGCCTTATCATTTTTCTCTTCATAGACCAAGTTCTTACATAGGTCATCTTTTGGGGGTATATGCAACTGGGAAGGGGATTTTTAAGACTATAAGTAATTAACCTATCCTTTTATAAAGATTTCGAAAAGATGCTACAATTCTATCAGGCAAGGGGCCCAATGGAAAGCATTAGAATGCTTTTATTCTTTTCTCCAGAAGCTCACATGTGTCTCTGTTCCTTGTCATAGTTGAAAAAAAGCATCTAGGGTGTTGTCTTTTAACTAAATGTATGTGTGTATTTGCATGCAAAGATATAAATATTTAAATATGTAATATTAAGTATATTCACATATATCCAAATGCAGCGTAGGTCTCCCTTTAGAC
>NZ_JAGWCW010000095.1:0-457 GCF_020657835.1 Clostridioides sp. ZZV14-6387 | reverse complement strand
CTTTATATCTAGACCAGAAATGTTGGGTCTAAATGGTGTATGGTGGAGTATAACCTTATCAAGTATATTAAAAGGTATATTAATGATAAGTCTATTTATATCTTTATTAAAACTCGGAAAGTTGTACAAGATTTCTGAATAAAATTTAAATTATCTTAAATGTATAGACATTTTCTTTGTTTGTATATAAAATTATCTTATTATATAAAAGATTTAATAAGGAGTGAATTAAATGAAAGAGCCAATTTATAAAGTTATAGAAAATCATGTTAGAGAGTTAATAAATTCAGACAGTTTGAAAGAAGGGGATTTAATCCCTTCTGAAAAACAGCTGAGTGAAGAATTTAATGTAACTAGAATGACTGTAAGGTCTGCACTTAATAATCTAGTTAAAGAAGGCTATATAACTAGACAAAGAGGTGTAGGTAGTATAGTTATTGCAAATAATATATATGAT
>NZ_JAGWCW010000094.1:0-459 GCF_020657835.1 Clostridioides sp. ZZV14-6387 | reverse complement strand
ATCCTGGGTGGAGAATCACACGGCCTCTGACAGTGGAACACACACTCTCAGTTTGAGGCACCCTTTATGGAGTGGGTTGTACATTGGAGAGGTAGCAGGCCAAATAAGCTAGAACTGACCCCAGATCAAAAGGATTCCTGCTATTCCAAAGTCAGATAGGTGTACTTTAGAACAGTCCATGGTGCTGACCAACGGACAGCACACTCTGTACCTGTCTTTCTGGAGCATTGTCTGGCCTCAATACCCAGGATCCAGACAGATCATTTTGTGGTGATAGGTATCCATATGGCACATGCCCAGATATGGTCCTTGAGGTGACTGTAACCTGTGCTACCAACACTGTTTCACTTGGGTGAACATCCCAGACCCTCCTCCACCACAGTCAATGGGCCTGACTACCTTGGAGAGCTCAAGATAGAGCCAGAAAGAAAATTATGGATGTTGACACTGTCTTAGAAT
>NZ_JAGWCW010000093.1:0-463 GCF_020657835.1 Clostridioides sp. ZZV14-6387 | reverse complement strand
TACTCTGCGTGTCGCTGCAGTTGTGCATTCTGCTCACATGTTCGTAACTCTGCTATTGTGCATAGGTGTTTGTGTCACTTCTTACTGTTGTATAATTCATGTGTTCGTCATTGTTCTAACACTGTCTGTTCGTCGGTCGTGTCTGTTTTTTTTTATGGTCTGTTTCTTCTCTGTTTTTTTACTTCTGTCTCTTTTTGGCTTTTTTTTTTTTTTTTTTTAATAAGCTTTTTTTTTTTTTTAAAGATTTTATTTTTTTCCTTTTTCTCCCCAAAGCCCCCCAGTACATAGTTTTGTTTTTTTCTTGTCTCTTTTACACATCTCCCAGCCCCCCAGACGCTCCGCTATCCCGTTTGCCGTCTTCCTTCTTAAAAAAAAAAACAACTACATAATCTGTCACACTCTAACACTTAGATCTCTACTATATACTACGTCACAATTCCATATGATATACATATTACATCTA
>NZ_JAGWCW010000092.1:0-464 GCF_020657835.1 Clostridioides sp. ZZV14-6387 | reverse complement strand
CCTACGGGTGGCAGCAGTAGGGAATTTTCGGCAATGGGGGAAACCCTGACCGAGCAACGCCGCGTGAAGGAAGAAGTAATTCGTTATGTAAACTTCTGTCATAGAGGAAGAACGGTGGATATAGGGAATGATATCCAAGTGACGGTACTCTATAAGAAAGCCACGGCTAACTACGTGCCAGCAGCCGCGGTAATACGTAGGTGGCGAGCGTTATCCGGAATTATTGGGCGTAAAGAGGGAGCAGGCGGCACTAAGGGTCTGTGGTGAAAGATCGAAGCTTAACTTCGGTAAGCCATGGAAACCGTAGAGCTAGAGTGTGTGAGAGGATCGTGGAATTCCATGTGTAGCGGTGAAATGCGTAGATATATGGAGGAACACCAGTGGCGAAGGCGACGATCTGGCGCATAACTGACGCTCAGTCCCGAAAGCGTGGGGAGCAAATAGGATTAGATACCCTAGTAGTC
>NZ_JAGWCW010000091.1:0-465 GCF_020657835.1 Clostridioides sp. ZZV14-6387 | reverse complement strand
GTGTAACACACTCCCTGGTGTCTCTGACTTCCTGTGTAACAGTACCCCTGGTGTTTCTTACTTTGTGTCACACTCTGCCTGGCTTCCCTGACTTCGTGTATCACAGTACCCCTGTCTTCCCTGACTTGCTGCATAAAACTCCCCCTCGTATCATTGTTTTTGTGCATAACACACCCCCATGGCAGCTCTAACTTCGTGTGTCACACTCTGTCCTCTCTGAAATTGTGCATCACTAACCCCCTACTGTCATTGACTTCATGTGTAAAACTCTCCCTCACGTCTCTGAATTCATGCATCACAATCTCCCTTTCTCTTCTGACTTTGTGTGTCACATTCAATTTGGTGCCTCTGTGCGTAAGACTCCCCATGGTATCTCTGGCTTTGTGAGTAACAGATCCCGTCTTCTCTGACTCCATGTGTAACACATCCCCATTGTGTCTCTGATATTATGCATCACACTTCCTG
>NZ_JAGWCW010000090.1:0-465 GCF_020657835.1 Clostridioides sp. ZZV14-6387 | reverse complement strand
CCTACGGGAGGCAGCAGTGGGGAATTTTGGACAATGGGGGCAACCCTGATCCAGCCATGCCGCGTGCAGGATGAAGGCCTTCGGGTTGTAAACTGCTTTTGTCAGGGACGAAAAGGACCGTGTTAATACCATGGTCTGCTGACGGTACCTGAAGAATAAGCACCGGCTAACTACGTGCCAGCAGCCGCGGTAATACGTAGGGTGCAAGCGTTAATCGGAATTACTGGGCGTAAAGCGTGCGCAGGCGGTTCTGTAAGACAGATGTGAAATCCCCGGGCTTAACCTGGGAATTGCATTTGTGACTGCAGGACTAGAGTTCATCAGAGGGGGGTGGAATTCCAAGTGTAGCAGTGAAATGCGTAGATATTTGGAAGAACACCAATGGCGAAGGCAGCCCCCTGGGATGCGACTGACGCTCATGCACGAAAGCGTGGGGAGCAAACAGGATTAGATACCCTAGTAGTC
>NZ_JAGWCW010000089.1:0-468 GCF_020657835.1 Clostridioides sp. ZZV14-6387 | reverse complement strand
ACAACAGAGAAAACAAATATAGTTAGTGCATTAAATGAGGTAAAAACTAGTGTAGATAGTATAGAAACAACAGCAGATAAAACAAGTATAAAAGATGCCGATAACTTATTTGTAAGTGATAATGTTGAGGGAGCATTAAAAGAAGTTATGCAGGAAGTAAAAGGTAATAGAAGTAGTATTATATCAACGATAAATAATAATTTAATACCAATGTAGAAAGGAAGGTGATTAAATGCCTCCAGCACCAACGTATATATGTAATAGAACTGTTAAAAAAAGAAGAGGTTATTATTCAGAACGAGATGTTTTTCTTTCCCCTTGCCCTTATGTTTCTGACGAAGGTAGTATGTATGAAACAACTTATTATGGTGAGTTTGATTTAAGCAGTTACAAAATTATAACAGTTCCTACAAGCACTAAGCGAGAAAAAACTGCAACTCGTGTTTATTTTATATCTGGTGGAAGTAT
>NZ_JAGWCW010000088.1:0-473 GCF_020657835.1 Clostridioides sp. ZZV14-6387 | reverse complement strand
GATGTTGGGTTAAGTCCCGCAACGAGCGCAACCCTTGTCTTTAGTTGCCATCATTAAGTTGGGCACTCTAGAGAGACTGCCAGGGATAACCTGGAGGAAGGTGGGGATGACGTCAAATCATCATGCCCCTTATGCTTAGGGCTACACACGTGCTACAATGGGTAGTACAGAGGGTTGCCAAGCCGTAAGGTGGAGCTAATCCCTTAAAGCTACTCTCAGTTCGGATTGTAGGCTGAAACTCGCCTACATGAAGCTGGAGTTACTAGTAATCGCAGATCAGAATGCTGCGGTGAATGCGTTCCCGGGTCTTGTACACACCGCCCGTCACACCACGGGAGTTGGAGACGCCCGAAGCCGATTATCTAACCTTTTGGAAGAAGTCGTCGAAGGTGGAATCAATAACTGGGGTGAAGTCGTAACAAGGTAGCCGTATCGGAAGGTGCGGCTGGATCACCTCCTTTCTAAGGAGAATT
>NZ_JAGWCW010000087.1:0-491 GCF_020657835.1 Clostridioides sp. ZZV14-6387 | reverse complement strand
TTCTTACACAGTCTGCTACTGTGCCTCCTGCCCACAGCTCAGGGCTTCTGTGTCTAATCCCGACTTCAGAAGGTTTTGTGCCTGGATTGTAAAAAGGACCTGGACCAGTTAGGCTTTGCTGAGAGATGGAATCAACACATGTCAACAACCATCCAGTGCCATGAACATCTTCCCAAAGCCTAGAGAGGATACCCAACTGGAGACGCCAGGTAGCCTGAACTTCTTAACAAACTGTTGTTGCTGCCGAGGCCACCTCATCCCTAGGCTATCCCAGGGACCAGGCCTCCACGCTGCACTCAACAAGCAGATCGAGAAGCTTCTCTCCTTGATAACCAAACACATCCATTCAAGGCATCAGAGTTTTCTATTCAATTATCACAATTTTTAAGGGGGTTTAAAAACAGAACCCCAAGTTCACACCCACTCACTCTTTTACCCTATTTAGTCCATTTAGACCAAAATTAAGAAGACTCTGTTATCCAGGTCATTTC
>NZ_JAGWCW010000086.1:0-495 GCF_020657835.1 Clostridioides sp. ZZV14-6387 | reverse complement strand
CCGTTGAGGACTCAGAACCTTCAAAATGAAGGTTTGGATCACCTAATCAGATTAAAAGAAAACTTGACCAGCTCAAGTGTGGGCTATGTGCCAAGTTTTGGATGAAACAGCTAATGAATGACAACTATACCCTCATGGTCAGCACAGATATGAGAATGATACCAGCTACATCATTTATATATTACATTACTTATATATTAACCAACATTCTGTTTTTTCCCTTTCCTTTCCCTGAGCTGTGATGCTCAACTACAGAATTTAGACTTTATGGGGAGAGTTTGTACATCACATTGGTTTGGGTATGATGTCTAATAAGAGTTTGGGTTTACTTTTCTTAGAGATCATCTTTGTATTGTGGATGTTCACCTGAGGTTAAGTTAAACATAAAAGATTAAATAAAGATAAATAATTTATGTAATACAGTCACACAATTCCTGAGTTTCATCTCATTTTTGAGTGTCATCCTAGCTCAAGAGGTTACCTGAAGATCAGAAT
>NZ_JAGWCW010000085.1:0-497 GCF_020657835.1 Clostridioides sp. ZZV14-6387 | reverse complement strand
GGAATGGGGGGTGAGTATGAGGTAGAGATGACCTTCCAAATGGGAAGAGAGTTTGGGCCCAGTGGCCAGCACATCTAGCTCACTTTCTTTGTCCTATTGGTAGCAGACTACCACCCAAGAGACCTGCCCACCATCTCTCCCTGAGAATCAACCCTAATACATCCCTTCTGAGATACCGTCTGTTGTGGCACCTGCTGTAACTGTGAAGAGAGTTTTCTGCCAAATAACAGTCTTTGCAGCGTCTCTCTCTTTTATCCTCGCTCCCCTTTCCTCCTTTCTCTTCTACCTTTCTTTTCTTCTCAGGTGTCCCCGCCTCTACCTGTTACTACTATGTGCTAGTTTCCTCAAAGACAAAAAGCACAGAAGAGGCAGCATAGAGGTCATGAGTAGAAGTTTTGAGTTCAGTTCCTTGGCTTTGACTCTCACCTCCACTACCTTCGTGCTCTCGGCTGCTCCCTAGGTAGGGCCAGGACTAGGGACTAGGGTGAGGCAAGTGA
>NZ_JAGWCW010000084.1:0-502 GCF_020657835.1 Clostridioides sp. ZZV14-6387 | reverse complement strand
CTTCAAAGCTCAATGTGTACCTATAAAATAAAATGTGATATTTACTAGAAAATTAAATAACTCTTTAAATACTTGAAATTTATTGTCCTGTTACAGAAAACTAGAAACCTAAGTCAAGATTATGCAAATTCCCTGAGTGTAAGACAAGAGTTACAAAATTCAATTTCTCTGTTTAAATAAAGAGAATCAGAATTGTGATCTCTACTTTTATCATGGAAGCTTCAAATCGTTGAATATGTGTTATGCGAATCTGAAAGTAATTGTTTAAGCAAAATGACTAAAAATTGACAAAAACAATAAAACTATCCTTGTCTTGTACTTCTTGACATCACAAATAAGTTGATTCTTTGAAATGATGAAGACTGAACTACATTCTGAGATTTGTGGCAGCCAGTGAATTAGATTGCTGGATTTTTCCTAGTCTTATTCATAGACCCATAGACTTGAAAGGAAACTCTGAAGACTTATAATTCTAAATGACCCCCCCCTGTATTATGAGAAA
>NZ_JAGWCW010000083.1:0-513 GCF_020657835.1 Clostridioides sp. ZZV14-6387 | reverse complement strand
AAGAAACAAACCATAAAGCCAGATATTTTGATAACAATAGTATCTGAGCCTGATAAACTTTTATTTGAGAGTTTGATCCTGGCTCAGGATGAACGCTGGCGGCGTGCCTAACACATGCAAGTTGAGCGATTTACTTCGGTAAAGAGCGGCGGACGGGTGAGTAACGCGTGGGTAACCTACCCTGTACACACGGATAACATACCGAAAGGTATGCTAATACGGGATAACATATTTGAGAGGCATCTCTTAAATATCAAAGGTGAGCCAGTACAGGATGGACCCGCGTCTGATTAGCTAGTTGGTAAGGTAACGGCTTACCAAGGCGACGATCAGTAGCCGACCTGAGAGGGTGATCGGCCACATTGGAACTGAGACACGGTCCAAACTCCTACGGGAGGCAGCAGTGGGGAATATTGCACAATGGGCGAAAGCCTGATGCAGCAACGCCGCGTGAGTGATGAAGGCCTTCGGGTCGTAAAACTCTGTCCTCAAGGAAGATAATGACGGTACTTG
>NZ_JAGWCW010000082.1:0-517 GCF_020657835.1 Clostridioides sp. ZZV14-6387 | reverse complement strand
CTTCTGTCCACTGAGAGGACCTAGAAGCAGTGAGACCCCAGGAGCGCTGTGCACCCCTACCACCCCGATCTTGGTTTCTAACTATTACTCTCCACTAGAGAAAGACAGGACGAACCCGGAGCATCTGTGCCAAGAGTAAGAAAGGACTCAGAGAGTGACAGGGACATCGCCAAAGTCACAGAAGCCAGGTTGCAAGGCCTCCCACTGGCCAAGCCTGGGGTAATTTGAACATCGGAATAAGGAATGATGGTAGAACAAAGTAAGGACCGTGAGTCAACACTGATAGAAGGAAAGAAAGGAAACGTGTGCCCTACAACAACGTGATAACTAGTAACTGTAGACACAACGACAGAATTAGAAAGGCACCATCCGGCAGCCACCACAGCAGGGACAACGATTTGATGAGAAACAGGATGGACAGTATCCAAGAATCTCCTCACAAGATATGTATTGGTCACAAATTGGAAAACAGAACTTGATAGTGAGAAACCTGGCAGATGCAGACGCCACCTTCACC
>NZ_JAGWCW010000081.1:0-519 GCF_020657835.1 Clostridioides sp. ZZV14-6387 | reverse complement strand
AATAGGTCGAGGACTTGACCAAATTATTTGATGTCCATTCAGTAAAATATATGTGTAGTTTTTAGAGTGTTAACTCTGAAAAAAGTTTGAAAAAAGTATTGACAAAAATAACAAAAAATGTTAATATTATACTTGTCCTAGCAACAAGAAAAAATGTGGTTATAATAGCAGAGAAGATACACCTGTTCCCATTCCGAACACAGAAGTTAAGTTCTCTAGCGCTGATGGTACTTGGTGGGAAACTGCCTGGGAGAGTAGGACATAGCCACGTTGGATATTCCAAGGTAGCTCAACGGTGGAGCAACCGGCTGTTAACCGGTAGGCTGTGGGTTCGAGCCCCACCCTTGGAGCCAATATGGCTCGTTGGTCAAGAGGTTAAGACACCGCCCTTTCACGGCGGTAACAGGGGTTCAATTCCCCTACGAGTCACCATTTGTGGGATCATAGCTCAGCTGGGAGAGCACCTGCCTTACAAGCAGGGGGTCACAGGTTCGAGCCCTGTTGGTCCCACCATTTGCG
>NZ_JAGWCW010000080.1:0-520 GCF_020657835.1 Clostridioides sp. ZZV14-6387 | reverse complement strand
CACATTTTTTATATCCTTAGTTGGGAATTTTTAGCCTTTTCTACAGTCTATAAATAAAGGCGCTTAGTTTAATTCATCCATTAAATGGAAATGGAAGGAAGTTAAAAATCTACACACTGATTTATTCCTTTAGCAAATGTGTTGAGCCCTGTGCTAGGCACTGGAAATACGCAGAGAAAAGGACGAATTTGGTTGATGCCCTCATGGAACTTACCTTCTAATCTGTGAACTCTTCTGATCGGCTCTACTCTCTAATGGTTGATAAGAGAACCTAACAACCCATATGGTTGAGGAAAAAAATCTATGATTATAATATGGGCATCATGGAATTGAGATTTGTAAGAAACATTAAGTGCTTTAGTTCAGCCATCATTTTATTAGGTAAAGTCATTTTGTAGATGGTAACATTTTTGTTGAAAACTCATTTTTTTTCATCTGTAAGACCCAACTAGGTCTTATTTTTCAGTTTCGTACTAAGACTATGAGGTCTAAAAAGCTAATTTTGTAATTGTAGTACTTA
>NZ_JAGWCW010000079.1:0-523 GCF_020657835.1 Clostridioides sp. ZZV14-6387 | reverse complement strand
CCTTGTGCACAGCCACCGTGAGTCTGGGCACACAGGCTTTTCTGAGGGAGGCAGGGTGCCCCCAGAGGCCCCATGCACTGTGCCCGGCCAGTTCACCACAGCAACCCCAGTGCTCTGCCACCCCGACTCCCAGCACACCCCATTCAAGGGTTACACATCGACACTAGGACAAGTACTCGCAGGAGGAGATAGAGACACAGGCAGCTTCCTAAAGCACAAAATTATGTGGCAGTATCATGGCAAAAATCCTGATCAATTTAACTGCAAGATCTTACAGTGCTTGGAACCTCCTCCCCTCAAGTAGCTGGGGTTTCAGAGTCCTAATCACTGACTCACCCAAAAATTGATATGCAATATGAAGCTCCTTCTTTAGTCGTTAAATAAACTCAAAGGGATTAAGGAAAATCTGACTAGTATCAGGTGCCCTTGTTTACAGAGGAAAGTCCTCCCTTCTCTTCCACCCTTGACCCATGTTCACTGGTATTTTAGCAAAGGTAAGTCTCTAAATGGAACAAAGGATGAG
>NZ_JAGWCW010000078.1:0-525 GCF_020657835.1 Clostridioides sp. ZZV14-6387 | reverse complement strand
GCTACTACATGTTTGTAATAAAGACGTAAGAGGTACCAATGAAAATCAATCCCTAGCAATAGACCAGTGCAAACACCCCTGCTCTGTTTCCTTAGAAATGCTGGTTAATGACTATTCTCTTTGGAGCTAGATTCCCACATGGGCCATATTTCTATATCGCCTTAATATTAACTGGACACTGTTACTACAGATTAAGATCAGGGTGCCAGACTTAGTATTTTTCTTGCCTTCTTTAGCAGTGTATATATCAAATGATTTAGGTTTGTACATTGTTGCAGATAATACTAGGGCATATAAATATGTTAACAGGAATGGCAGAATTTTAAAAATGTAGAGAAATGGTTATCTAGTGACACGAGGGAAAGAAGCAAAGACTAAAGACCAAAAGTTGAATATTTGAAAGTTTTACATGGACTCCAGAATTGCAGGTAACATCTAAGAGAGAAAAGTCAAAATGAAAGTGGATGTTGGTAAGAGGGAAAAGTGTCAAATTTCAGTTTAGTAAAAGAAAAGTGACCTCTGTGA
>NZ_JAGWCW010000077.1:0-526 GCF_020657835.1 Clostridioides sp. ZZV14-6387 | reverse complement strand
CTACATTCCTATTAACAGCATTAATCTTTAGATACATTTGGGGATTAACCTTGGAACCTGACTATCAAGAATCATATTTCTTTCTACAGGAAAATGATTGCAGATTCTATGAAAACTGCCTTATAAACCAACTCTAGACACAATCCTTCCTTGAGTTGGACCCTTCCTTTGTGGATTCCAAGTCTTTTGGTTTGTTCTCACTCCTGGTGTCTTATCTTTTTCTGTACATCCCCAAATAAAACTTAATTTACCAACCAACCAGACCATGCAAACCCTCCCACATGATCCTTGAAACTCATGATCTCACAGCAACAAAATCTTTACAATCCTTAAACTCTCCTCTGAATCTCCCTTCAACATCTTTTCTATACAAAACCTGGCTATCCCCTGAGAGTGCTGTTTTCCCAGCCACCCTCTCTATTGGGGACTGGGTTCTGCTCTCCCCTACCCGGACCATACTTCACATTATTGGAGGCAGGTAGCTTTACTACTTCCTCTTCATTGCCACTGCCACACCCTTAAAACC
>NZ_JAGWCW010000076.1:0-530 GCF_020657835.1 Clostridioides sp. ZZV14-6387 | reverse complement strand
TTCATCGGCTCCTAGTGCCAAGGCATCCGCCCTGCACCCTTAATAACTTGACCAGTTAAAAAGGTTTGATAGATTAAAGTCTATCAACTTGATAATTTTTAAAAGTTATCAGCTTTATATATTACAAATTAGATGTCATATCACTAAATATATATGCAGTTTTCAAAGTGCTAACGCACAGCGCCAACGCACAACGCCAACAAACAAACTTCACATTCGTTCAGTTTATTCTGTTGCTTAAAGTGCTAACGCACAAGCTTGTATAAAAATAAGCTTAAAGTGCAATGTAAGAGTCTACTAGATAAATCAAAGATTTAAGTAATATGCTCTTAAATGGTGGAGATGAGGAGAGTCGAACTCCTGACCCCTTGCTTGCAAGGCAAGTGCTCTCCCAACTGAGCTACACCCCCAAATATGAAGTTCATAAAGAACTTTCAAAATTAAACAGTAGGCAATTCTCCTTAGAAAGGAGGTGATCCAGCCGCACCTTCCGATACGGCTACCTTGTTACGACTTCACCCCAGTTATTG
>NZ_JAGWCW010000075.1:0-531 GCF_020657835.1 Clostridioides sp. ZZV14-6387 | reverse complement strand
CCCAACGACCTTTACCCTGACTACGCCTGGGGACACTTATCGGGACACGAGGCTGTTTCTGTCCTACCCCAGGTGAACTTAGCCGTCTGTCTGCAAGGAGCCGACAGGAAGGACTTGGGAGACAGAGGAAGGTGTTGGCGAGCAGAGGGTTCTTCTGGCTGCTCCAGCCGCCGCATAAACACCCATGGACCTTTACTCTGTGTTGTGCTGCACTGAAGAACGTGACAAGCTCAAGGGGAAGCTTGCCACCAGCCTGCAAGAAACAGCACAGCAAAGAGAAATGAGAGAATCGTCCAAAGCACGTGTGTTTCACAGAGAAGTTTTGTACAAAGTGGATTTGAATTAGCGATATCCTTACCTCAACCCCCTACACACAAATCACATTTGGATCCAATAGAGCAATACAGAAATTGTTCCTCTGAAAAAAGTCCATTTTAAGAATAAGATAAACCTCTTAAAACTCAGGTTTCTAAAGAAAATTGAAACAAATTAATAACCAGGGATTATGTTAATATGTTATGACTATACTGT
>NZ_JAGWCW010000074.1:0-531 GCF_020657835.1 Clostridioides sp. ZZV14-6387 | reverse complement strand
TTGCTGTCTGGTAGTCGGCGTAGGATGAGATGTTATAGAGGTAGAGAGATTGTATGAGAGATGTTAGAGAGATAGATAGATACGTCGACAAGAGAGATAGAGAGAGATATAGATGAGAGATCGATAATGCAATAGATGATAGACAGATAGATAGAGACGTAGATGAGAGAAATATAAAGAGATGATAGATACATAGATAGTTGATAGAGAGAGAGATAGATAGATGATAGATAGATACATAGATAGATGATAGAGAGATAGATAGATACGTAGATGATAGAGAGAGAGAGAGAGAGAGATGATAGATATATACATAGAGAGATGATAGATAGATAGATAGATACGTAGATGATAGACAGAGAGAGAGATGATAGATACATAGATAGATTATAGAGAGATAGAGAGATAGATGGTAGATATATACAGAGATAGATGATAGAGAGATATATAGATAAGTAGATGATAGAGAGAGAGAGAGATGATATATATATCTCTTATACACATCACCAAACCCACGAAACGCTACACTCA
>NZ_JAGWCW010000073.1:0-532 GCF_020657835.1 Clostridioides sp. ZZV14-6387 | reverse complement strand
CTCTTTAATTTCTTCTCTCAGCCAGTTGAGCACCTGACATGTGCCAGACCCTGGACAATGATAACACAAGAACCAATTGGGTGCTTTTCTAGCGTGCCACGCCTTTACAGTCTAGTAGAGAGGTCTAACATTTAAAATTGGCTCATGACCCAGTGCGTCAAGAACAAGCAGACGTTAGTACGGCATCTCACTGACGTGCAGGAGACGATAAAACTAATCGACACCTTCGAAGATCCAGAGGTCTCCTGACAAAGGAGTGACATTAAAGTGAAACGCTGAAAGAAGAATGGAAAGTAGCCAACATAAAGTGCGAAGGACTTTCCAGGAGTAGAAATAGCAGTTGTAGAGGCAAAAAGGTGTATAGAGCATGTCGTATTTGAAGACACTCTGGTTGTGTAGTGCGGACAGACAGCAATGCTAGTGAAGAAGTGCTTGGCTATGGGGCTGTAGAGCAGGGTGTCTCTCAAAAGGTGATCTCAGGGACGCTGCATCAGAAGTTCCTGAACTGACAGTTAAAACTTCAGATTTAAGG
>NZ_JAGWCW010000072.1:0-543 GCF_020657835.1 Clostridioides sp. ZZV14-6387 | reverse complement strand
GTTGGTAATCGAGCAGTTATTTACTAATGTCTAAAGATTCAACATGCAATGAAAGCTTCTGGATTTCATAGTGTTCTAGAGGATGGCGCCGTGATAGATAAGATGCATATGAGGAGCAAAGTTCACTTCCTGACCCAGGTGCTAGTTACATTAGTGTCAGCTTTATAATTATTCATTCAACTGTTTTATCACCATTTCTCTCCATGTTAAGTTTCACTAAGATTCATCTTGTCTCATTTAACATGTTATCAGTGAGTCTAGCAATAATGTCATTTGAAAGTGGCACCTTCTTGATACCCTTTGTTGAAGTAGACTCAACACTGTTAATATTTATGAAGGGTGGTAAATGAGTGGTTCCACAAAGGAATGTGGGGCATTAGGCTTTATCAGTTTTGAAACCTTTTAATTAGTTTTTTTGAGTTTAGTCTGATACTTCTATAACTGTTTTCAACAAAATAACTGTTTATCTGGAGCTTTGTAAGGCTTAAAAATTTAAATCCCTTTTTAAGATGGATGTTTTTGGTAAGGGCTTTGCTTTATAAG
>NZ_JAGWCW010000071.1:0-568 GCF_020657835.1 Clostridioides sp. ZZV14-6387 | reverse complement strand
TAAAAGATTACTCTACTATAGTAGCAACAACTCCTGAAGCTACTGTTCTTCCACCTTCTCTTATTGAGAATCTTAATCCCTCTTCTACAACTATTGAGTTTATTAAGTCTACTTCCATTGTTACGTTATCTCCAGGCATTACCATTTCTATTCCATCTGGTAACTTACAAGCTCCTGTTACGTCTGTTGTTCTGAAATAGAATTGTGGTCTATATCCATCAAAGAATGGTGTATGTCTTCCACCCTCTTCTTTTTTAAGTACATATACTTCTGCTGTAAACTTTGTGTGTGCCTTTACTGATCCAGTTTTTGCTAGTACTTGTCCTCTTTCTATCTCACTTCTTTGTACTCCTCTTAATAATGCTCCTATATTATCCCCTGCTTGTGCTTGGTCTAATAATTTTCTGAACATCTCTACTCCTGTTACTACTACTTTTCTTGGTGCTTCTGTTAATCCTACTAATTCTACTTCGTCTTGTACTTTTAGTACTCCTCTTTCTACTCTTCCTGTTGCAACTGTTCCTCTTCCTGTGATTGAGAATACGTCCTCTACTGGCATTAAGAATGG
>NZ_JAGWCW010000070.1:0-632 GCF_020657835.1 Clostridioides sp. ZZV14-6387 | reverse complement strand
ACATCAAATAATTTGGTCAAGTCCTCGACCTATTAGTATCGATAAGCTAAATACATTGCTGCACTTACACCTTCGACCTATCAACCAGATAGTCTTTCTGGGGTCTTACCCTTGCGGTGGGAAATCTTATCTTGAAGTTGGCTTCGCGCTTAGATGCTTTCAGCGCTTATCCATTCCGTACATAGCTACCCAGCCATGCCCTTGGCAGAACAACTGGTACACCAGAGGTACGTCCATCCCGGTCCTCTCGTACTAAGGACAGGTCTTCTCAAATTTCCTACGCCTGCGACGGATAGGGACCGAACTGTCTCACGACGTTCTGAACCCAGCTCGCGTACCACTTTAATGGGCGAACAGCCCAACCCTTGGGACCTACTACAGCCCCAGGATGTGATGAGCCGACATCGAGGTGCCAAACCTCCCCGTCGATGTGGACTCTTGGGGGAGATAAGCCTGTTATCCCCAGGGTAGCTTTTATCCGTTGAGCGATGGCCCTTCCACGCAGAACCACCGGATCACTAAGTCCGATTTTCATCCTTGCTCGACCTGTATGTCTTGCAATCAAGCTCTCTTTTGCCTTTACACTCTACGTACGATTTCCGACCGTACTGAGAGAACCTTTGAGCGCCTCC
>NZ_JAGWCW010000068.1:0-758 GCF_020657835.1 Clostridioides sp. ZZV14-6387 | reverse complement strand
TGCCGGTGGGGCAGGCGGCTGCCGCCTGGCGGGGGTGCTGCGCGGGCGTCGGTCGGTAGGGTGTGTATGGTTGACGGGGAGGGGGTTTCGTGAAGTCGGGGAGATGGTTTCGGGGTGTCCACCAAGTGGTTCTGGCATACCCGGCAGGTGATTTTGGCGTGTCAGGTAGGTGGTTCCGGCGAGTCGAGCAGGTGGTTCTGGCGTGCTCGGCACGTTGTTCAGACGGGTCTGGCAGGTGTTTTCCGTCTGTTCGGGGTGTGGTTCCAGCATCTCATGCACATGGTTCTGGCACGTCTGAGATGTGGTTCCGGCCGGCCCGACAGGTGTTTCCACAGTGTCCGCCAAGTGGTACTGGCGTAGTTGGCAGGTGATTTTGGCATGACCGGCAGGTGGTTCCAGCAAGCCCGGCAGGTGATTCCGAAGTGTTCCCCAACTGGTTGTGGCGTAGCCGGCAGGTGATTTTTGCGTGTCCGGCAGGTGGTTCTGGCGAGTCGAGCAGGTGGTTCCGGCGTGCTCGGCAGGTGCTTCCGGGGTCATTGGCACGTGGTTCTGGCATGTCTGAGAGGTGGTTCCGGCATGCCCGGCAAGTGATTCCGGAGTGTTCGCCAAGTGGTTCTGGCATAGCCGGCAGGTGATTTTGGCATGTCCGGCAGGTGGTTCAGGCGAGTTGAGCAGGTGGTTCCAGCGTGGTCGGCAGGTGCTTCCGGCCTCTCCGGCACATGATTCGTCCTCATCTGGCAGGTGGTTCCGCCCGCCAC
>NZ_JAGWCW010000067.1:0-1266 GCF_020657835.1 Clostridioides sp. ZZV14-6387 | reverse complement strand
ATTGGTAAGACATATTTCAGTATGCAAGATTCTATGAAACAGGAACCCTGTGACTTTAGTCATGGGAGGTTCAGAAATTATAGCGAAAGTACTTTAAACTTATATGCAGCAATAGAATCAATTCGTGGTCAATTTATAGACCCATTTAAAATTCCATTGATTATATATGATGATTCATGGAATATAGTTTTAAAAAATCCTTACTTTCCTTTATTTTGCTTTGAAAAATGTAATCCTATGAAATTTCCTCAAAATTGTGATTGTATGAATCGAAAAAGTGGTAACCAATTTGTATGTAAGCATGGGATAACAATATATAACATCCCAATACTGTATAAAAACAATAGTATAGGCGTCATAAGGGGTGGATATGTATTATTATCTGATTTAAACTTAGATACAACACATAGTAATTTATATGATATACCAGAAGGTGCTGCTAGAAGTATAAAACGTCTCTTAAAACAAATATCTAAAAACATAATAAATTTTTGTTCATTCAATGATATAAGAAAGGATTTGCAAGAAAAGGAGAATACTATTGCAAGAACATATCATTATGGAGAGCAACTGGAAATGAATTTAAAAGTAGCTCAAGATATGGTTACTAACTTAAGGATAAATCATCATTTTTTATTTAATACCCTAAATTCAATGGCAAGTATAGCACTTGATGATGGTAGTTATGATTTATATAGTGCAATAATAGATTTATCTAAAATGTTTAGATATACAATGAGGTCTGATTTACGCTTTGTAGAATTAGAATCGGAAATATTATATATTAAAAATTATTTAAACTTACAGAAATTACGCTATGGAGATGCACTTAAAGTAAATTATCTTATTCCTAAGAAGCTATACAGTCTTTCTGTACCTTTTAACTTTATTCAACCTATTGTAGAAAATGCTTTTACACATGGGTTTAGAGATATTGATACAGAAAAAAGAGTAGAAATAATTGCAAGAGTAGATTCTGAGTATGCGATTATGGAAATTCATAATAATGGAACTATTTTGGAGGAAAATAGTATAGACAAAATAAAAGCAGGTATTCGTAGTAATAATGGTCATGGATTGTCTTTAATATATACAAAGTTTACATCTGCTTATGGAAATGACTTTGATTAAAAAATAGCTACACACACTTGTGACTTTAGTCATGAGTTAGTAGCTAAAATAGTCAGCGTATAGGGAAACTTATATGTAGAGATAGGATAGAACCTATCCAATACTACTTGAATTGCTGGAAACCCCTAAAGCTAA
>NZ_JAGWCW010000066.1:0-1579 GCF_020657835.1 Clostridioides sp. ZZV14-6387 | reverse complement strand
AATAATAACATGGGTATGCCTAACAATATGTCTGGTAATATGAATAATAACATGGGTATGCCTAACAATATGTCTGGCAATATGAATAATAACATGGGATGGAATATGAACAATAATATGGGTATTCCTAACTTCTCATGTAATCAAAATATGCCTCCTAATGTACTTATGATGATACCAGGTGTCATATGTCATAATACAATGCAAGGTATGCCTGTAGTTATGCCTAGTACTATGCCTCCTAGTATATTTCCTACTCCTTATGGTTCTAGTAATATGACTATGCAAGGAATACCACAAAATACTAATATTGAGGAATTTGATGAGGAAGAAATGTAAAATATTTTTTAAGTAATTTTAAGTAAATTGTATAAGACATCAATAATTGGCCATAATAATAAATGTATTCCTCATAATATTCCCCCAATATTATTATAGGTATAGAGAGTTGACTGAATATACTTTTATTCGGTCAACAAATATTAACATAATCTAATAAAATAAATATAAAAAAATCAGATAAAATTAAATTTTATCTGATTTTTTTGCTTGTTGGCATTTTCTTCTTTTTAAATTATCAGTAATATTTAGGTAACAACCTCTATCATGATTACTTGGATTTTTCGGTTATTTATCAACTACAATACAAATCTTTTTGGCTTTCTATTAAGTTAATTAGTTATATGTTATAATGACTCTAACAAGCTACTATTATATTTAATAGGAGGTATCACTTTGAATAAATTATGTATGTTTTACTTCTCTGGAACTGGCATGACAGAATATATAATTAATAAACTAAAGCAAGAATTTGAAAATCAACAATTTTGTGTTGAGTGTACAAAAATAGAAAATATTAAAAAATCTAAAATTCATTTGACATCATATGATATGGTAGGAATAGCTTACCCTGTACATTCTTTTAATGCACCTCAGATTGTATTAGATTTTGTAAAAACTTTGCCTAACACACACTCTATGGATACATTTATAATACATACAGCAGGTGAAGACAATCATATGAATTATGCGTCCTCAAATTTATTAATCAAAAGATTAGATGCTAAAGGTTTCAAAGTATTTTATAATAAATTGTTTGCTATGCCATCAAATTTTATGGTCAAATATGATGATACAAAAACAAGAGAGCTTATTGATAAAGCAGATAAAGAAATACATAATACTGTACATAATTTAATTAATAGAATTTCATACCTTCCAAATAGTAGCACTTTAGTAAAAACACTATCCTTTATTGGTAGGTCAGAATGGTATGGAGCTCATATCTTAGGTAAGTTTTTTTATGTCAAAAATAATTGCATACACTGTTCTAAATGCGCCAATAATTGTCCTAAACACAACATAAATATTACAAAAGATAAAGTTAAGTTTAATTGGAGTTGTTGCTTGTGTATGAGATGTATTTATAATTGTCCTGAAAATGCAATTAATATACATCAACCATTTAAATTTATCCGTTTTAATAAATGGTATGATTCTAACCTATTCACAAAAAAATAGAGATTAAAAAATAAAATGTATTTAATATCTTTCAAATTAACTCGTATATATAATACAT
>NZ_JAGWCW010000065.1:0-1892 GCF_020657835.1 Clostridioides sp. ZZV14-6387 | reverse complement strand
GGGGCTGTCGCACTAGAAAATAGTGCTACGCCCTTTTTTGCATAAAAAAATAAATCCCAAGTTCAAAAGAGCCTAGGATTTATGTATAATAATTGTATGTTAAAACAAAATAATATACAAATTGATTATACTACTTATGGTGATAATTATCAATTTAAATTACCACTAAATATTGATTACATGATTCCAAAAGATGATTCTGTAAGGTTATTAAGTCAAATTATTGAGGAGATGAATTTAGAAAAATTATATAAGACTTATTCTCGAATTAGAGGAAATAAAGTAACCCCAAGACAACTTTTGAAAATTATAATATATGCAGGTATGAACTGCATTTATTCTTCAAGAAAAATAGAGAAAGCATGCAAAAGAGATATTAACTTTATTTACCTTCTAGGCGGAGCCTCCGCTCCAGACCATTCAACAATTGCAAGATTTCGTAGTATTCATTTTTCACCAGTAAGCAAAAGTTTGATTGCACAGTTTACAAACTTCCTTGGAGATAATAATGAAATTTCAAAAGATGCTCTATTTATCGATGGTACAAAAATAGAGTCATCTGCCAATAGATATACTTTTGTTTGGAAAAAAACCATAAATAAAAATATGTCTAAAATGATGAATAATATATCTGACTTCATATTGAAATGTGAGATTGATTTTGGTATTAAAATAATTTATAAAGATAAAATTAAAATCTATCATTTAAAGAAACTTTTAAAGAAACTAAAAAAAATATCAAAAGAAGCAAATGTAGCATTTGTTCATGGAAAAGGAAAGAGAAAGCCTACTGTTCAAAAATCTATAGAGCAATTAAATAATTATATTGATAGATTGAAAAAATATACTAAAAACCTTCATATAATGGGTGAACGAAATAGTTATTCTAAAACAGATAATGATGCAACTTTTATGAGAATGAAAGAAGACCATATGAAAAATGGGCAACTTAAACCAGGATATAATATACAATTTGGTGTAGATTCAGAATATATAGTTTGGGTAAGTTCAGGACATCAACCTACTGATACTACAACATTAATACCTTTTTTAAAATCTATTGAGGATTATACTAAATTTAAATATCCTAAAATAGTAGCTGATGCTGGATATGAAAGTGAGGAAAACTATACATTTTTAGAGTGTAATAATCAATTATCTTTCATAAAACCTGCAAATTATGAAATTAGTAAAACTAGAAAATATAAAACTGATATTGGACGTATTGATAATATGGATTATGATGAAGAAAATGATTATTATATTTGTAAAAATGGTAAAAAACTATTTTCTAATAAAATAATAAATAGGAAATCAAAAACAGGCTATAAAAGTGAAATAACTTGCTACACTTGTGAAGAGTGTAGTAATTGCCAGTATAAAAGCAGTTGTATTAAGGGTAATACTAGTAAGATTCCTCTTGAAAATAGGACTAAAAACTTACAAGTTTCTAAGTTGTTTCATGAAAAAAGAAAAGAAAACTTAAAGAGAATTATAAGCCCTCAGGGGTGTGAACTTAGGATGAATAGGAGTATACAAGCAGAAGGAGCTTTCGCTCAAGTAAAACAAAATATGAAATTCAGAAGATTTTTAAGCAGAGGTAAAGAAAATATTCTATCAGAATGTATTATTGTAGCGCTAGCTCACAATATTTCTAAACTACACAATAAAATAGTAAAAAATAAACGTGGAGTGTATCTTCATAACTTAAAAAAAGTATCTTAAATTCATTACTTATAATCTCTGAAAAAATGGTATTTTTATACCTTTATTTGCCATGCACACTTTTGACTTAGAACATAAACTTTATATAAAATAATTAAAAATGTACTTATTAAGATAAGTAAAAGAGCTATCACAGAACAAATTTAATTTGCTCATGCGACAGCCCC
>NZ_JAGWCW010000064.1:0-2043 GCF_020657835.1 Clostridioides sp. ZZV14-6387 | reverse complement strand
AACGAAGAGGTATCGTAATTGAAGAGGTTTGGAAAGACCCACCACAGAAGGTAATAGTCCTGTATGTTAAACGAGAAGACTTTAGATATGATCCAGAGTACCACGGGACACGTGAAACCCTGTGGGAAGCAGGAGGGACCACCCTCCAAGGCTAAATACTACCTAGTGACCGATAGCGTATAGTACCGTGAGGGAAAGGTGAAAAGAACCCCGGGAGGGGAGTGAAATAGAACCTGAAACCCTGCACTTACAAGCTGTGGAAGCACATTTCTTGTGTGACCGCGTACTTTTTGTAGAACGGGCCAACGAGTTACGTTAAGTAGCAAGGTTAAGCACTTAAGGTGTGGAGCCGTAGCGAAAGCGAGTTTTAACTGAGCGTTCAGTTACTTGACGTAGACCCGAAACCGGGCGACCTACCCATGAGCAGGATGAAGCGAAAGTAAAATTTCGTGGAGGTCCGAACCCACGAGCGTTGAAAAGCTCGGGGATGACTTGTGGGTAGCGGTGAAATTCCAATCGAGCCCGGAGATAGCTGGTTCTCCCCGAAATAGCTTTAGGGCTAGCCTCAAGGTGAGAGATACGGAGGTAGAGCACTGAATGTCCTAGGGGGTATTGCACCTACCGAAGACTATCAAACTCCGAATGCCGTCATCTTATACTTGGGAGTCAGACTGTGGGTGATAAGATTCATAGTCGAAAGGGCAACAGCCCAGATCGTCAGCTAAGGTCCCTAAATGTAAGTTAAGTGGTAAAGGATGTGGGATTGCACAGACAACCAGGATGTTGGCTTAGAAGCAGCCACTCATTCAAAGAGTGCGTAATAGCTCACTGGTCGAGTGATCCTGCGCCGAAGATTTCCGGGGCTAAAACTTACTACCGAAGCTACGGCATCATTATGATGGGTAGGGGAGCTTCCCATACGGGTTGAAGCATGACCGTAAGGACATGTGGACAGTATGGGAGTGAGAATGTTGGCATGAGTAGCGAGATGTGGGTGAGAATCCCACAGGCCGTAAACCCAAGGTTTCCAGGGGAAGGTTCGTCCGCCCTGGGTTAGTCGGGACCTAAGCTGAGGCCGAAAGGCGTAGGTGATGGACAACAGGTTGATATTCCTGTACTACCGATAACCGTTTGAGAGATGGGATGACACAGTAGGATAAGCTAAGCACACTGTTGGTTATGTGTGCCCAAGCATTGAGGCAGTCAGAGTAGGTAAATCCGCTTTGATAATGCTGGGATGTGATGGGGAGCGAAATTTAGTAGCGAAGTAGCTGATTTCACACTGTCAAGAAAAGTCTCTATCGAGGTTAAAGGTACCCGTACCGCAAACCGACACAGGTGGGTGAGGAGAGTATCCTAAGGCCCGCGAGAGAACTGTTGTTAAGGAACTCGGCAAAATGACCCCGTAACTTAGGGATAAGGGGTGCCACCATCCGGTGGCCGCAGAGAATAGGCCCAAGCGACTGTTTACCAAAAACATAGGTTTCTGCTAAGTCGCAAGACGATGTATAGGAGCTGACGCCTGCCCGGTGCTGGAAGGTTAAGGGGATCTGTTAGAGCAATCGAAGCAGTGAACTTAAGCCCCAGTAAACGGCGGCCGTAACTATAACGGTCCTAAGGTAGCGAAATTCCTTGTCGGGTAAGTTCCGACCCGCACGAAAGGCGTAACGATTTGGGCACTGTCTCAACAACAGACTCGGTGAAATTGTAATTCCGGTGAAGATGCCGGATACCTGCGACAGGACGGAAAGACCCCATGGAGCTTTACTGTAGCTTGACATTGGGTCTTGGTACTACATGTACAGGATAGGTGGGAGGCTTTGAAACCAGGACGCCAGTTTTGGCGGAGCCATCCTTGGGATACCACCCTTGTAGTACTGGGACTCTAACCATAGGCCATGAATCTGGTCTTGGGACACTGTCAGGTGGGCAGTTTGACTGGGGCGGTCGCCTCCCAAAAGGTAACGGAGGCGCTCAAAGGTTCTCTCAGTACGGTCGGAAATCGTACGTAGAGTGTAAAGGCAAAAGAGAGCTTGATTGCAA
>NZ_JAGWCW010000063.1:0-2430 GCF_020657835.1 Clostridioides sp. ZZV14-6387 | reverse complement strand
TATAGAGACTTTGAAAGATTCAATAAAAGGCTTAAATATTACATAAATAAAGAATTTGGATTAACATATGAATACATTGTTGCTATGGAACCACAAGGTCGTGGAGCATGGCATTGTCACATGGCTATGATATTTAAAACTGATGCTCCATTTATTTCTAATTCTAAAATGTCTGAGTTATGGAAACAAGGATTTACAGTAACAAAAAAATTAGATGATGTTGATAATGTGGGTGCATATTTAACTGCTTATCTTGGTGATATATCACTTGATGAGATTCAAACTATGTATGATGAAGGTAAAATTTCTACTAATTTTGTTATGAATAATTGGATAGATAAAGAAATTAGAGAAGTCGAAGTTGATGGAGTTAAAAAAAGTATCTTAAAGGGTGCAAGATTGTGTATGTATCCACCTAAATTCAATTTATATAGATGCAGTAGGGGTATAAAAAAACCTAATATTGATTATAAATACGAATTTGAGGCACAAAAAAAGATAAGTGATGGCACACTTACCTTTGAAAAAACCCTTAAAATCACTGATTCCGATAGTGACTTTAAAAACATCATTAACTACAGATATTATAATTTAAAAAAGGAAAATAGTCTATAGTTTTTATAAGCATCTGTTTTATTACAGGTGCTTTTTAGTATGTTATAATCTTACTAATTGATAGTTTGTGTGTCCTCACTGTTCCAGCATTAGGGGGCTGGGGGGTTCCCTGCTTGCTGGGATAGGGAGGACACACAATTTAATATTTAGGGGGTTATGACATGTCTAAAAAATTCACATTAGTTAATTCTGATGGCTCTGAGGAACTAATAGACAACAAAATAAATACTATTGCTGATAATAAAATTTTAGTTGATAGAAACTACTTAGATTTACTAATTAAAAACAATATCCCTTATTCCTCATTTTCTACTGATTTTGATAACTGCTTTATCGTTCGTCAAGGAGTTAAAACAAAGAAGTTTAGTCCTGATGAAGTTAAGCAAATTAAAAAAGACTTAGAAACAATGAGTATACGCCAAGTTTCTATAAAATATAAATGTGGTTCTGCTACTATTCATCTTATTAAACATAATAAATATTAGCGTTCGTTTATTTACTATTCTACGATTTCTATGTTATAATTTGGTAATATTGGAGGTGTTTAAAATGAACTTTATTAATAAGACTATTTTTAAACTTTTATTATTTGCCAAACAACATAATTTGTACTATGAAATTTGTTATCATCCAGATAATTCTTCTGATGATATTTTAGAAACAAATTCTTTAACACAAAATGAATATGAAGACTTTGCAGGAAAACACTCAATCAGAATCTTTTTTTAAAAGCAAATTAAAAAAAGTTCAAGTTGGCCGCGGAGCAAAGATTTTGTCAACTGGTCTGAACGGGTATGACTTATTAAGTATCCGTCAAGTCTGAATAGACTATCTGTTTAAATTCGTTTCAAAACTAATGATTTATTTATTTATATGGACACTTAAGCAGAAAGATTGAAATATCAACATTCTTAGATATGTTTCAAATGTTTCTTGCTATTTGTTAAGGAGTTAACTTTTGATTAAACACTTTATTTAGATATATAGATATTTTTTTTATATAATATCTTATCTAATTCAAGGAGGTGTTTAATCATGAACAACAATAAGAATGACAATGATATTATTGTTTTTTTAATGCTTGTACAAATACTTATTAGTTTAGTTAAATAATTTCTTCTATCTTGATATATTAGAAATAAGTGGACTCACAAATTTTGTTAGGGGACAGGCTCTGTAATACGTCCCATGAAAAATAGGCAAAAAACTGCATCAAAGTATTGATATTTCAATGTTTTTTTTGTAAAAAAAAAGTTCTCAAATGCTTGTTTGAGAACAAAAAGTCTCTATACATTCAAATTCCAACACTTTTGTTGAAAAACAGTTATTTTGCTATTAACTTGATTATAAAAGTATATTACGAGAAAAATTTAAAAACGACTAAAATCCATAGGGGGGTGTTATTTTGGAAATTGATAGACCAAAAGAAAATATAAGACCTAAATTATATGATACTGTTAGAGTTAAAGAAATGGGCAATATCATTGAATTAATGTATTCTGAATTTAAAAACAATAAAATAGTTATCAAAAAAATAAATGCTAATGAATATGTTGATACGCGTACAGGAGAGATTAAAGAGTTTAATCATATATCAGACAGGTCACAACTCAAAAGTGAAGTTAGAGCGTCTTTAAGGAGGCTTAGAGACTATTTAAACACTAATATAACTAATGTATCACATTGCAAGTGGATTACTCTTACTTATGCAGAAAATATGACTGATACTAAAAAACTTTATAGAGACTTTGAAAGATTCAATAAAAGGCTTAAATATTACATAAATAAAGAATTTGGATTAACATATGAATACAT
>NZ_JAGWCW010000062.1:0-2864 GCF_020657835.1 Clostridioides sp. ZZV14-6387 | reverse complement strand
ATATTAATATAATAGACAAAGCACATCTAAAGCACATCATCAAAATTAAAAGTCTAAAAAAATTTATATTTTTTTAGAATATATTATTTATTTTTCACAATAACATTGATTAAAAGTTTTTTGATATAACATTCCTGTAGTCAGTTCTGCCCAACTATAATTTGTCATATATTCTCCAGAATATGTATTCACTGCCATCATATCCCATGTAAGCATATTATAATAATCACAATCAAATTTTGTAATATCTACTGCAATATTATTCCATTTTTTAACTATTATATGTTCGATATTTGCATCTTTCATAGTTTTCATCATATTCGATATTACTGTTTGTGTTTGATTTTGTAAAGAACGATTATATTCTCTATCTTCCCAAAGTACTGCTGCTATTTCAGCAATAGTTACACTTGTTCCTTTTCTATCCACTAAATAAGCAAGTAATTCTTTTGATTTTGCTCTAGAAAAGATTAATGGTTTTTTATCTACAAATACTTCAAAATTACCAAATGTATGAATAAAGATACGATTTTTCGGCTTCAAAGTAATGGGTATACGTAAATTTTCGATTTCTTTCTTTATTCTTTCTACTGTCACAGGCTTAAGAAGATAACCACTAGCATGTATCGAAAAAGCATCTACTGCATATTCTGAGTAACCAGTTACAAAGATTATATTTATGTTGGGTAAAATATTTTTTGCTAAGAGTGCAAACTCTAATCCGCTCATATCATACATCTCAATATCAAGAAATGCAATATCTACAGAGTGTTCTTTTAAATAATTTAATGCAGACTGAGGTTCATCAAAAAGAGTAATTTCTTCAATCTCAGAAATATATAATAACTTTTCATTCATATTTTTAAGAGCAATTGGCTCATCATCTACAACAATTATATTCATAATTTGACTCCTTTCTAATAGGTATGATTATTGTTACTATTGTCCCTTTTCCTATAAAACTTTCTATGGTTAAACTTCCTTTGCACTGTGTCTTTAATCGCCTTTTTACATTTTTAATCCCAACATGATTTTTTCCATCATTCATTTTTTCAAGTTCTTTAAATCCTACTCCATCATCTTTTATAACAATATAAATATTTTCTTTATCTCTTGAAGTTGATATTACGATTGTTCCTCCTTCTTTTTTCTTTGTAATTCCATGCCGTATTGCATTCTCAACAATCGGTTGTATGGTAAGAACAGGAATATAAAAATCAGTAGTTAGAAGTTCATACTTAATTTTTACACGTTCTCCAAAGCGCAATAACTCTATACACAGATAATTTTTTAGATGTGATAATTCTTTATTAAAAGGAATCAATTTTTTTTGTGTAAGAGAATCCATATTTCCACGAAGATAAGAAGAAAATTTTTCTACTGCTTCACATGCCATATTAGAATCATGCTTACACAAATACTGAATAGTATTAAGTGCATTATACAAAAAATGGGGTTGTATTTGGCTAAGCATTATAGAAATTCGATTTTCCATCAATTCATTTTCCAATTTCTTTTGAAGCTTCTCTTTTCTTTTTATGGATAGCATAATATGTCCAATTTGAAATACAATAGTAGTTAAAAAACCCACACAAAAAAAGGACAATTCTCTAATATATATAGTATAGTAATTTGCTATTTCCAGAATACCACCAATCACTACTGGCAAGTATGTAAACAGTGCTATTTTAGCATCAATTGCTCTATATAATATAATTTCTATAACTAGACATCCCATACCAAGTAGTACAATTAAGATACACATAATATTTTGTACTATAAGGAATTCATGTAAATCATATATTCGCAATATTTGAAGAATAACACAAAGTAATATACTAGTCATTATTCCATACACACCTATATTTATAGTTTTCGACCTCCACCCAGTTAAATAAGTAGCTAGATAGAGCGTGCCAAAAGTAGGAAGAAAAAATTGTGTAAGTAACTCTAAAATACCAACTAGGGTTGGAGATTGAATTATAAAAGTAAGTACATTAAAATCTGCTAGACACCAAATTCCTCCAGCTATAGCAAACCATGACAATAAAAAAATCTGACGTGTTAGCTCACTTTTCAAGCAAAATAAAATAATACTTGCAATTAGACCAAATAGTCCAAAAGATATTGTTAACATTGTGAACATAAGACCAATCTTATTTTCATGAAGCACACTAACAATTAAATCGCCTTTAGAGCCAATCTGCATTTCATCAAAAAAACATACTAATTGTAACGCTCTACCACTAGAGTACACTCGTTGTATGGTTATTTCTACTAAGTCATTGGATGATATGCCACTTGATTTAAATCCTGTCCACATATGTCCTGTAGATTTAGTCAGTGTATTATTTGCATTTATACTATTAGTAGAAAACACTTCCTTATTAGATACTCTAATATTAACCTTCAAATGACTGATATGTAGTAAAAGAGTTTGTCCTGCTGGAATATCTTTATTAAAATGACCACGTAAATAAATAGTTTCTTTTCTTATATTCTTAAGTGAATCTACATCAATAAAAGGTTTGAATTTTCCAGACTTAGGTACTTGATATTCTCCAATAAATGAAACTGGAATAAGATTATTTTTAAAATTTGGATGATAATCCGCTTTTGAAGCACAAATAAGTAGCAATATCACCGACAAAGTTAGTATTATTGGCAAATAAAATGTATTCCACCTAGATGTTTTCTTTCCCACAATAGTTTCCTCCATAAAATAAATGCTAATTTTCTTATATATTTAAATATATAAGAAAATTATATGACTTAAAAACATTTATTTAAACATAATATATTATTTTATCATTTTATTATATCAAACAAATTTAAATAATTATATAAACAATACATATATAAAC
>NZ_JAGWCW010000061.1:0-3098 GCF_020657835.1 Clostridioides sp. ZZV14-6387 | reverse complement strand
AGGAAACACAGGAGCAACTGGAGAAATAGGAGCAACCGGAGCAACAGGTCCAATAGGAAACACAGGACCAACTGGAGGAATAGGGCCAACCGGAGCAACAGGTCCAACCGGAAATACCGGAGAAATAGGTCCAACAGGCCCAACCGGAAACACCGGATTAGAAGGAGCAACAGGTCCAACCGGAAACACAGGAGCAACAGGAGCAACAGGTCCAACCGGAAACACAGGAGCAACTGGAGCAACAGGTCCAACAGGGAATACAGGAGAGATAGGGCCAACTGGAGCAACTGGCTCAACAGGAAACACAGGATTAGAAGGCCCAATGGGAGCAACAGGCCCAACCGGAAACACAGGAGCAACTGGAAATACAGGGTTAGAAGGTCCAATGGGAGCAACAGGCCCAACCGGAAATACTGGAGAAATAGGACCAACTGGAGCAACAGGTCCAACAGGAAATACAGGAGCAACTGGAGAAATAGGAGCAACCGGAGTAACAGGTCCAACAGGGAACACAGGAGCAACTGGAGAAATAGGAGCAACCGGAGCAACAGGTCCAATAGGAAACACAGGAGTGACAGGACCAACAGGACCAACCGGAAATACAGGAGTAACAGGAGAAATAGGACCAACAGGTAATTTCTCACAGCCAATTGCTAATTTTCTTGTAAATGCTCCATCTGCACAAATCTTAAATAATGGGGAAGCTATAAAAAATTGGCAAGCAGTACTGGGGAATAGTTCAAGTATAACAGTGGATGCAAATGGTACATTTAAAGTAGAAGAAAATGGTGTGTACTACATTTCAGTTTCATTAGCATTGCAACCAGGTTCATCAAGTATAAATCAATACTCTTTTTCTTTCTTATTTCCTATTTTAGGAGGGAGAGATTTAGCAGGTATCACTACTGAGCCAGGTGGTGGAGGTGTGGTTTCTGGATATTTCGCTGGTTTTCTATTTGGTGGAACTACATTTACTATAAATAATTTTTCATCTGTGTCTGTAGGAATAAGAAATGGTCAATCAGCAGGGACAGCGGCAGCTTTGACTATATTTAGAATAGCTGATACTATTATGACTTAACTTTATATTTAATATTAATATATGTATAATAAAAAACTGTTTCAAATATATATTTGAAACAGTTTTTCTGTTTAAAAATTTTATATTATTTAAAGTTCTTGATTGCAGTAGTTAAATTAGGCACTAGTTGTTTCTTTCTAGATACAACACCTGGTGCAAATGTACCTTGAACACCTTCAACGCTAAATGCATCAGCAATTAATCTATCTTCTGCTTTATAGATTAAATAAGATCCTTCTTTAATTATATCTGTAACTGCAATAACTAATTTATCATAATCAGTTGAATTTATATAAGATAAAAACTCATCTTTTTTAGCAAATATAGAATCTATGTCTAAAGTAAATACTTGTCCAATACCAACTTTATATCCACTCATATTGAACTCTTTAAAGTCCATATTTACTATTTCTTCTATAGTATATTCGTCTAAAGAAGTACCACATTTAAACATATCCATAGCATATTTTTCCATATCCACTTTTGCTATTTTACTTAGTTCTTCACATGCTTTTTTATCCATGTCAGTTGTTGTTGGAGATTTGAATAATAATGTATCAGATAATATAGCAGATAAAAGAAGTCCGGCTATTTCATAAGGTATCTCAACATTATTTTCTTTATACATTTGGTAAATTATAGTACTATTACATCCAACAGGCATAACTCTAAAAGACATAGGAATATCAGTAGAAATACCACCAAGTTTATGATGGTCAATTATTTCAACTATATTTGCTTGTTCAATTCCATCAGCACTTTGAGCATATTCATTATGGTCAACTAAAACAACATTCTTTTTAGTTGGATTTAATAGATGTCCTTTTGAAATTAATCCTAAAAACTTATTATCATCATCTAATATAGGATAAGATCTGAAGTTTGTCTCTAGCATGATTTCTTTAATTTCATCCATGTAATCATCTTCTTTGAATGTAATTAAATTTTCTGTAGCCTCTATAGAGTCTAAGAAACTACATTGATTTATCACATTAGAAGTTTTATAGTTATCACTTTCAACAGAAACAACAGAAACTCCATTTATTTTAGCAAGAGCTAGTAAATCTTTTGAAATCTCTGTATGATTAGTAAGTATTAAAAGTTTAACTTTTGTATCAATAGCATATTCAATACTATCATATCTATCGCCAACAATAGCTATGTCTCCCTCTTTTAGAGTCTCTATTAGAGTTTCCATACCAAATGATAGAGTAACCACTCTACCTTTTACATCTTCACCACAATCCACAAGAATAGTACCATTAAGGTTTTTACAAATATTTGATAGTGATGTGTGTATAGTTGTAAAGTGTTGATGAAGTAGGTTTTTAGCTATTTCTTTCATAGTAATGATACCAGCAAAAGTTCCATCATCATAAGTTACAGGTAGCGTCTTAACATTTTTTTCATCCATAAGATTATAAGCTTCTAATATAGATGAAGTTGGAGTTAAAGGAACTACTTTATCATAATTTAAATCTCTAACTTGTATTCTAACATTATCTAAAATTTCAGGTGCATCTACCTTAAAGTAATCTAAGGCATATTTAGCCTCTTTTCTGATATCTCCTAAAGCATAAGCTGTTGCTTTTATTCCTAGTTTGTTCTTTAAATGTGCTAATGAAATTGCAGAACATATTGAATCTGTATCTGGATTTTTATGTCCGAAAACTAATAAACTCATTTTAATACTCCTTTCAAAACTTGAATATAAATAATAATTGATAAAAATATTATATCAAAAGGTTGTGGGTATATGTTGTAAAAAGAAAAAAATTTAATGAAAAAATATTATATAAAATTTTATTTCTTACATAAATACAATGAATTTGATATAAAAATTATCCTGATATTATACTTTTACCCAATTATATTCTAAATTAAATTTACTTTTATTTGAAATAAATCGATTAAATATACCTGCGAAAAAATTAATTAATATGATAATAAACTAAAAATTTATAAATATTTTATACTATAAAAATTTTTGTATATATGTTATAAGTAAAAAATTAAC
>NZ_JAGWCW010000060.1:0-3886 GCF_020657835.1 Clostridioides sp. ZZV14-6387 | reverse complement strand
GTTTAATTTTCAAAGTTCATTTTTCATGTTTGCCCTTTTCTTAAGGACAAGTAATACTATATCATCTTAAAAATAATTCGTCAACACTTTTTAAAATTATTTTTTAAAACTTTTTAATTCTTTATATTACGTATTTCGCTGAATAGTAGCTATATCATAGGATTAACGACTTTTTATACAGATATTTTCTTATAAATTTATAATTATCAATCTACACATTTATAATTATTATGATTCTTATTTCTTCATATAAGCTTAGTAATATACATGAATCATCTATATATAAGTAAAAAATATATACCACATAAGACCATTAAATCAAAATAATAGATATAGGTTTATATACAAAAGAAAAAGTATCAATAGATTAAAAATAAACTTATTGATACTTCTCCTTATAATTATATATTTCATTACTGTATTACTATACGTTTTTCTATAATAGTATATATTTAAATAGTATATGTTTATATTTATACTTTATCTCATAGCCCTCATAGCATTTATTACTGCTATAAGTGCTACCCCTACATCAGCAAATATAGCTTCCCACATAGTAGCTATTCCTCCAGCTCCTAATATCATAACTATAATTTTTACTCCTAAAGCAAATATTATATTTTGCCATACTATTTTATTAGTCTTATTTGCTATCTCAATTGCTTTAGATATTTTACTAGGCTCATCAGTCATAAGAACTACATCTGCTGCTTCAATTGCTGCATCTGAACCTAGACCTCCCATTGCTATACCAACATCAGCACGAGCTAGTACTGGAGCATCATTTATTCCATCACCTACAAAGGCTATTTTTTCTTTTTCAGTTCTTCCTTCATATAAAGATTCTAATCTATCAACTTTTTCATTAGGAAGTAAATTTGAATAAACTGTATCTAATTCTAATTCTTTAGCGATATTTTTTGCTACTTTCTCATTATCTCCAGTTAACATTACAACTTCTTTTATTCCTATTGATTTTAAACTTCTTATAGCATTTTTACTATCTTCTTTTACTTCATCTGATATAACTATATAACCTCTGTATACTTTATCAACAGCAATATAGACTACTGTACCCACTTCTTTAGCTGGTGAATAGGATATATTCTCCTTCTTCATAAGTTTCTCATTACCTGCTAATATAAGTTTTCCATTATGCTTTACTCTGATTCCATAAGCTGCTATTTCCTCATAGCTATCTATTGTATCTAAATCAATTTTTTTACTGTAGTAACTTAATATAGATTTAGCTATTGGATGATTTGAGTTTACTTCTGCAATAGCTGCAAATTCTAGTAACTCTTCTTCTGATATACCTTCAGGATTTAATTTAGTTACATTAAACACACCTTTAGTAAGTGTTCCTGTTTTATCAAATACTACAGTATCTACACTTCTTAAAGCTTCTAAATAGTTACTTCCCTTAATAAGGATACCATTTTTAGATGCAAATCCAATTCCACTAAAGAAACTAAGTGGTATTGATAAAACTAGTGCACAAGGGCAAGAAACAACTAAGAATATCAACCCTCTATACACCCAATCACTAAATACCTCACCAGAGATTACAAGTGGTGGCACAAATGCTATCAATAAAGCAGCTATTACTACTACTGGAGTATAATATCTTGAAAATTTAGATATGAAGTTTTCTGTTTTTGATTTTTTAATACTAGAATTTTCAACAAGGTCAAGTATTTTTGAAACTGTTGACTCTCCGAAACTCTTTGTAACTTCAATACTCAATAAAGCATTCTTATTTATAACACCAGATAAAATTTCATCACCTTTTTCAACTTCTCTCAGTACTGATTCACCTGTAAGTGCAGAAGTATCTAGCATAGAAACTCCATCCACTACTACCCCATCTAGTGGTACTTTTTCACCAGGTTTTACTACTATTATATCTCCCACATTTACTTCTTCTGGTGAAACTACCTTAACTTCAGAATTAACTTTCAGATTTGCATAATCTGGTCTTATTTGCATAAGTGAAGTTATAGACTTTCTGGACTTACCAACTGCAACACCTTGTAAATATTCTCCTATTTTATAGAATAGCATAACCCCTACTGCTTCTGATAATTCTCCTATTAATAATGCTCCTACTGTAGCCAGAGCCATCAAGAAGTTTTCATCAAATACTCTTCCTTTTGATATGTTTCTTATTGCTCTTAAAAGTACATCGCCACCTACTATTACATAAGCAACTATAAATACTATATTACCAAATTGACTTTCATAACCTGTAGCTGTTTGATATATACCAAATATATATACAAGAGCTCCAATTATAAGTGGAATTAATTCTTTCTTATTTGTATCATCTGCACTCACTGCTTTCTCAGAAGTTCTAGGTCCTGTTTTGTCCTTAGACTCCACTTGTATATCAAGTCCTGGTTCTGTTGAATCTATTATTTCTTTTATTTTGTTTATAACACTATCTTCTTCAAAGTCATTAAGTATATTTACTGTAAGTTTTTTATTTACAAAGTTTAAATTAGAAGATTCAACTTCTTTTAATTTAGAAACTTTATTGTTAATCTCTTCTGCACAATGTGCACAGTTTAATCCTCCTAATATAAGTTCTTTTTTAATTGATGTCCTATTAGATGTATTTTCTTTAGAACTTATTTGTATATCAAGACCTGGTTCTGTTGAATCTATTATGTCTATTATCTTTTCTATAGTATTATCTTCATTGGAACTATTCTCTATATTTACTGTAAGCTTTTTATTTATAAAATTCAAATTGGAAGACTTAACTTCTTGTAACTTAGAAACTTTATTGTTAATCTCTTCTGCACAATGTGCACAATTTAATCCTCCCAATATAAATTCTTTTTTAATTATATTATTTGCTTCCATATATATTCACTCCTCTCTGTTATCATTTATAAGTCTCTCTAATATGGTTTAATCCACAATCAAATATTTGGCTTATATGACTATCATCTAATGAGTAATACACCGTCTTTCCTTCTCTTCTAAACTTTACTAATCTTGCCTGCTTTAACACTCTAAGTTGATGAGATATTGCAGAGTGAGTCATATTTAATAAACTTGCTATATCACATACACACATTTCATTTGCAAATAATGCATACAATATCTTTACTCTAGTAGTATCACCAAATACTTTAAATAACTCTGCTAAATCATATAACATTTCTTCATCTGGCATAGTCGATTTAGCTTCTGTTACTATTTCTTCATGTATTACATTACAATTACAATCATTTATCTCTTCTCTCATTTTTAATCCTCCATTATTTTAATATATGAATAACTGTTCATATGTTCATTATATTCCATCACTTCTAAATTTGCAACAATAATTTTTATTTATTTAATAACAATTAGAATGCACATATTATCACCTTTTTTAATATATATATTATTAGAATAAGTTTTTGTAAACTTTTTTATAGTTTTCTAGGAGGTGCAAGTTTAATATGAGTAACAAGAAAAAAAAGGATTTAGACAATAGTTACATGCCTTACTTAGACCCAGCTAACTATGCAGATTATATTACTAATGAAGAAATTCCCCAAGATGAATTGAGAAATGACCCACAAATTTCTAATGGTTATACAAAGATACCTAATAATCAGAATGTAAATAATATTTATCCTAACAGCGCAAATAATTATCCTAAAAGTAGTAATTCTCCAAACAACTTGCCTAACACAAATAATACATCCGGAAATATGAATTACAACACATCTGCTTCAAATAATATGCCTAATAACATGAACTATAATGCATCTAATAATATGGGTATGCCTAACAATATGTCTGGCAATATGAATAATAACATGGGTATGCCTAACAATATGTCTGGTAATATGAATAATAACATGGGTATGCCTAACAATATGTCTGG
>NZ_JAGWCW010000059.1:0-3907 GCF_020657835.1 Clostridioides sp. ZZV14-6387 | reverse complement strand
ATTACGAACTATATATTTTTTTCCTAATCAAATTTAAATAAGTTTTTCACAAAAAATATGCTTTTATTATATTTTTTAGAAATTTATAAATGTAAATATATACAGATTAAATTAAGTAGAAATTTTAGTATATTTAAATAGCTGATAAATCAGAGAAGATTAATATACAAATTTATCTTGAAAAAGCAAATTAAAATAAATTTTATATTTAATAACTACAAATGAGATACATATAAGAAGATTAACATAGGTATGATAATTTATCTGTTAGGTTGAAGATATATTACTATTATATAAATATTTTATTAAAAACAAAAAAATATAATGCTAAATCTTTAAATAATATAAGAATAGAGTAGATATAACTACTCTATTCTTATATTGCTTGATTATTATAATAGTTTATAAAGTAAAGTATTATTTCATATTTAAGCTTGATAACTAACTCTTCTTATTGATAGGCTAACAATCTTGAATAAAAATAGTCCTGCAACTAAATTTATTAAAACAGCTGGTAATACTACTGCTAAAAATAAAGCTGTAAATGAAGCACCTGGAAGACCAACTATAGCTTGAGCTGCTAATAAGAAAATTGTTCCACTTACAAGTGTTCCTATTGGCATTATGATTGTAACTACTATAGTATCTTGCGCCTTTTTAGCTAATCTTTTTATAAAAGGCATTTTATAACTAATGTTCATTAATAAAAATACTACATTTGCTGTAAGAGTTTTATCTATTACATTAGGAATTTGACCTCCTGGAAAACTTGATGTAAGAGCTGTAAATATTCCTGTTACTATACCTGCTATTAAACAAGTTTTATAATCATCTCTATTTAAAACTAATATTACAAATAACATTGCTAGTGGTATATCTGGTTTCATTGGTAGCCCTATAGCTGGTGTAATTTGATGTATCAATAATCCCATCGCTAAAAGTATTGCATTTAAAGTTAATTTTTTTGTATTTGTTTTCATTTTCGTATTTCCTCCTATTTTTTTAATTTTCAATTTATTTTTTTGCCAATTTATTATATCATCATCTTTAACGCTGGAAATTCATAACATCTTTTTCACCACCTTCTATATTTAAATTTTTCAGTAAAATAAAAAACTCCGTCCTAAACTAATAGGACGGAGATTATCCGCGTTGCCACCTAAATTATATAAAAACTAATACAAAATTTAATTTTTATATATCTCATTATCAGGTACTTACATACCTTATTCGCTATAACGTGCGACTGACGATAAAGTCTACTCTCAAAACTATGATTTCAATTTACTCCTCTAAGGGCCATTCATTGAATTTTTTCTTGCTAAGATTCCACCATCCTCAGCTCTCTATAATGAACCTAAATTTAACTACTCTTCCTTTTCATAGGATTTAATTTACTTTATTAAATTTTGTCGTTGAAATAATAATATTATTTTTTCTAAAAAATGTCAATATGTTTTTATAAATTTCAAAATATATTTTTCCTAAAAAATAGTAAAATAAGATTATGTATTTCTTTTTATATCCAAAATCCTGTGAATAATTCCTTTGATAATCTGTTTTTTTTGCTCTAATTCTTTCTCTGTTAATTCAGTTAGTGAGTCTTGATGTAATATTGCAAATGATGAATAAAGAACAGCATTTGCAAGCTCTAAATCCGTTTCAATTGCACAACTCCCAATCTCACCTTTATCACGCATATAGTTTATATATTTTGCTATATGAGGAACTAAACTTTTTAAAGTTAATTGATTGAGTGCAATTTGCATACTCCAATGAAATTTACCTAATTTAAATGTCTTATACTTTAAAAGAGTTTTTTGTAATAACTCAAATACCACATCGATTTTAAGATTATTTGGTATACAATCATCATATAAAACATCAGAAAAACTTTTTTCATACTGAGCTAGAAATAATTTTATAACTTCATTGAATATTTCATCTTTTGATTTAAAATAGTGATAAAACATACCAACTTCACCACCAACACTATCTAAAATCATTCTTATAGAAGTATTTTCATACCCATATTCTAAAAACAAATTAAGTGCATTCCCAATAAGTTCATCTCGTTTACCACCATTTAATATTCGTTTTCGTGCCATTTTTGTATCTCCTTTTAAACAGAATATCATTCTGCTTAAATTATATCATGCTATAAAATAAACATCAATAATTAGCAAAACGCTATTCTTTAAATTACTATCTAATGAAGAACAAAATCATAACAATATAATTCCAACTAAACTATAAAATAGTTATTCATAAAAAAACTTAAAATAAGATGAAAAGCAATATTGTATATAATACAATAAAATCATATAATACAACTATGTAATTTTTATTCTTGTATTTAATAAAATTTCTTCTTCTTTCTTCTAATAAATATTATCCCAATTAAAACTATAACAATAAATACAACTATTACTGAAAGTATCAATTTTGAAAGAATATTATATCTTCCTATGCTTTGACTTTTATGTTTATCTAAATTTCTATGTCCATAATTTTTAGTTCTTATAGTTCTTTTCTTCAAATTAACTCTACTTTTTCTAGATTTACTACGTTTATGCTTACTTTTAGATTTAATAGTTTTAAATCTAGTATTATTAGATTTATAATTTTCTTGTGCTGAAGAAATGTATACACTAGAATCAATAATAGCTTCAGCTTCAACTTGCAATGGATTTATAGTGCTAATTATAAGCAAAAAAGATATAGCTATTCCAATCAATGTTTTCTTTTTTTTCATATTTTCCCCCTCATAAAAATCTTATATCTAGTTTATTATAATATATATAAAACTAAAAATTACAAAATTTTTCAAATTTCTTATATCTTTTCTTATCTTTAATATTATTTTTATCCTATCAACTTTCTTTTTATTAAAATTTTCTAAATCAATCTCAATTTATGGCACCTAAAATACAAATCATAAGTTAAATTTATTTTCAATTAAATCTTCGATTTACAATTAAAATGACCTAGTTAATTTATTATATTTAATATTATAATAAGTTTTTTTACAAAAGAAAAAGAATCCCATGAATAGGATTCTTTTTCTAAAATTTATTAGTATATTTAAAGCTTACTAGTATCCAATTATGATAAACTTAAACATTCTTCTATATATTGACTATATACATATCCAGAATATTTTTTTCCATTTCTATCAATATTAACCCTTGCCCATTTGCCAACACTATAACATACTTCAACTTTAAAACCATCAGGAATTGTAGTTATAATTCTAGAGTCTAATGTTCTATCATTTCTAAGTTCTAGACTTAAGCCATTCGTTCTTATATTTCCTACATAATTCTTTTTTCTATTTTTTACTATACCATTACTATTGCTTTTAGCATTACTTAATTTTTCTAAATATTTATAAAGTAACCAACCTTTGTCATAATTACTTTCAACTTCTGCCCATATTCCATCGACACATTTTAACTTAACAATTTTACCTTCTGGTATACTTTTCAACTTCATACTATTTATGTCTGGTCTTTCTCTTAAATTTAATTTAATTTTAGTCTTAAAATTGATGCTAGATTCGCCAAAACTTTTCAACATTAATTCAGATATCATCTTAAGCCCTCCTCTTGCCAAATATTAAGTTATTAAAAATATATAACTTTAAAAAATACTTTCAACAAAAAGAATTATTATCTTTTTGGCAACTGGCTGACATGACCTTTATTATATAAAGATTTTAGTCCCTATAGCTTTGCGTCATTAGATTTATCTAATATTGCCTATATCTGAATAATAACATAATTTAAACAATTTAAAAATAATATTACATCAAATTTTATATTAATTAAATATAAATTAAATTTTTAATTAATAATAACCAAAAAATATCTTTATATTTATTAATTTAATTATTCTTCTTCATAAT
>NZ_JAGWCW010000058.1:0-4871 GCF_020657835.1 Clostridioides sp. ZZV14-6387 | reverse complement strand
TATATCTGTTTTATATTGATTATTTTTCAATAAAAAAGATATCTAGATTTTAAAATTCTTATAATAATTACTATTTTTCAATATCAATTTATTTATGAACCTTAATAATTGAAAGTATAATACTATTAAAAAATTTAGCTTTTGTAAAATATGATATAATTTTAAATAAACAAAACTGGAGGTTAATAGTGATTATAAAAGTGAGCTTTGGTGGAGATTACAATCCTGATTACATAGAAGTACCTAATGACATTAATTTGAAAAAATACGAAATTAGACGTAAATTCTATAATTAGATTGATAATACGGAAGAAGAACATCCTTTCTGGGAATATGAAAATGGACTTAGAATTGGATTAAATTATAGAGGAAATGCAATTGTTTATTGGCTAAATAATTATATTCTAAAAAATGCTAAGTGTAAGTCGAGGTTAATTGAAAGTTTCTCTAACAAAAGTCTAGATTATGATTTAATGATAAAGTTATAGAATATAATATATGATTTAGATTTTCAAACATATCTACTTAAATTAATTACATACCTCATTGAGTAAATTTATTTAGAGTTATATCTTTTAAAAGATATAGTAAAAAACCCTTAAAATACTTTGATTTGTTATTTTAAGGGCTTTTATTATATTATAAATTTTTATTTTCTATCTATAAAATCTAATTATTTATAAAGTGTTTTAAATTTATAACTTTTTTGCTATCTCATAATATAAACATAAATTTCCACTAGTTTCATAGTTGTCCATAGTAATACTTAATTTATTTATTACTTTTTAACACTTTTAATATTACACAATTCCTTTGAAATTTCTTCAAATCTATTCTCATCCACCAATTCAATACATAAAAAGGCATTATTTGTGCTTTCAGTAAGCATTATTCTTATTGCTTCACGCCAATCCCAACATCTACAAATTGCTCCTTTGTCATCTTTATAGACTACCTCACCTTCATATGGAGGTGTATTCTCATCTCCCCCAATGGAATAAATTTCTCATTTCCAGTTGCTCTAGTTAATCTAATGTCCCCTACAAATTTGTCTATATCATTACAAATAACAACTCCAACCTTAGCACTAGGAAATAGATTCCAGAACTCATCCTCAATAACAAATATCTTCACTAGAATACCTAGTAAAATTTAAAATAATACTACATTCTGCATTTTATACAATAAAACAATTGCCACCAAATTACAACTTTGGTGGCAATATGGTGGCAAAAAAGTTTTTTATTATATATCACTAGACTGAAAACACTAAAAGCACTAGATTTTATATTTTCTTAATCAATTTCCGACTTAAAAGGAGTATCATCAGCTTTAGCTATTCTATATTCCTTATCAGTTATATAACCAAGCTCATGCATCTTATACAATACAATTAATTGTCTCTTTTTAGCCTCTCCATGGTCAATATACCTTGCAGGATTATTTGTCATACCAGCCAACATAGCACATTCAGATAAATTTAACTCACTAACTTTTTTACCAAAATACACTTCAGCTCCCTTTGCAGCTCCATATGCATTTTTACCTAAATACATATTATTTAAATAAGCTTCAAGAATTTCATCCTTACTCATAATCTTATTCATCTGCTTAGCATTATACATATCCCTTATTTTTCGTTTCATAGTTTTATCATCACTAGTAAGCAGATTTTTTGAAACTTGCATATCTATAGTACTTCCACCTTGTGTTGTATCTGTAAATACATTATTGAGTACTGACCTAGTTAAAGAAATAACATCTACTCCTTTATGCTTATAAAATCTCTCATCTTCTATAGAAACTATAGCATGCTTTAAGTCATTTGGCATTTGCTTTATGCTTACAACTTCACTACTTATATATTTAGACCTAATTAATTTTTTAGTGACTTCAGGTGACCCTTTTATAGCCGAAACTGTAAATATTGCACCTACTACTGAAAGTATAATCAGAGCAACTAGCATAATAGATAACAATGCTCTAGCTATCTTAATCCTTTTTTGTTTTTTTCTTTTTTTACTTTTTAGCTTTTTCTCTCTTTGCTTATAATCAACTCTTCTTCTTTCTCTTTGATTGTAATCTGTATTTAAAGGTCTTACATTATCTCTTGTAAAACTATCTCTTTCTCTTTTTATAAGATTCTGTGAATCTACTTTTTCACTCATTCTTTTACTAGAGCTTGTCTTAGAAGTTTTATTTTTTTTATTTGTTGAAGTATAAGAATGTTTAGATTTTTTATTACTATCTTTACTATTATTTACTTTTTTACGTCTTATTTTATTATTATCATCATCATCGTAATAACCCATTTTAGTCTCCCTTCTTTATACTAAGGTACATTATACATTGTTCTACAAAATAAATCAAAGAACAAAATTGTAAGTTTAAGGGTCAATTTTATAAAGGATATTTTCACTAATTTTCTCTATATTTAAGATTAATATTCATCTTTTATTTTCAAAAATAGTTTTGCAGTTGCTAAAGTGTCACTGTCAGCTCTATGAGCATTTATATTCTCTATATTGTAATAAGCACAAGCTGTTTCAAGCTTCTTATTTTTTCCTTTATAACTTTTACATTTTTTTAATAATTCTAGTGTACATATATAATTGTTTATTGGTTCTAAATCTAATATTCTAAGATAGTAATTTAAAAACTTTAAATCAAACTTCGCATTGTGTGCAATTATAGTTCTATTTCCTATGTATTTTCTAAATCTAGGTAAAACCAATTCTAGAGGCTCTTCATTTTCTACCATTTCATTGCTTATATGTGTCAATTCTGTTATAAATGAAGAAATTATACCTTTAGGTTTTATCAATCTTGAGTAGTTTTTTACAATTTCGTCATTTTTTATTTCTGTTATTCCTATTTCTATTATTTCACAACCTTTATATGGATCTAAGCCTGTAGTTTCTAAATCCACAACTACATATTCATTCATATCTCTTCTCCTTATTATCAAATGGATATATTTATATTCTATATTTATGTAATAGACTAATCAATACTTAATTTTATACCATATAGAAAGATTTTACAAATTACAACATATATATATTATTTTTCCATTATAAATAAAGATTATTTTTTTATAATCGCTAGATTTTCACTTTATTATTATTTAATCTATTTCGATAAATATTATTTATCTCCTTATTGTTTAAATCTTTAAGGTCTAAATTTTTACATTGTTCATCATCTTCCCATATTCCTGCCTGTTTATTTCCATCATTTTTATATAATATACCTTTACCATTTTTCTTATTATCTAAAAAATATCCCTTATAAATATCATTATTTGGATATGTCAATTTTCCCAAACCATTTTTTAATCCATATTTAAATTCTCCTGTATATATTGAGCCATCTCTATAAGTATATTTTCCTATTCCATGCATCTTATCATCTTTCCATAATCCTTCATATCTTTCATTACTTGAAAAAAGATATATTCCAAATCCATTTTTCTTTCCATCAACAAACTCACCTTTATACAGGTCTCCATTGTCATATTTGAATACTTTTTCTTCTTTTAACTTTTTATTACTATTGTTGCTCTTAGTTTTGTTGATATTATTAATTTTTATATGTACATCTTCTCTTCTCGTTTCAATCAAATCTCTATCATACCTAAATCCTTTTTTCAATTTATTTTTCTGATTAACTTTTTTCTTATTAATAAATACTCTTGCCAGTTGAATAAATATAAATGCAGACGATAAACATATAAATACACATAGTATCGTTCTAAAATAGCTAGTTATACTTTCCATAATAAATCACCCTTTAAAAATTTATTTAAAATACCTAATACAATATATATTTTTATTAAGTGATATTTATACTTTTATAATAATATATTGAATAAAATTAATATTAAAGTTATTTGTGTTAAAATAAGGTCACTATAAAATTAATAAATTGAGCTTCTAATTAACATAAAACTATTTATAAAGCATATTTAACTATTTCAAATAAACTTTTTTATCTAGATAACTGATTTTCTATGAGCAAATAAAAAAATGAACCCTATCAAATAGAGTTCATATTTTTTACTATATTTATTCTTTTACAAGAACTTTTATAATTTCTGAAATATACATAGTGTGATAATCCTTATTTGGATACCACTTTTTATCATTTTCTTTAGCATCGAAATTTTCTGGTGGCATAGTATCATGATACAATTTCTTACATACCATAATCATATTAGCTTCTTCAAAAGCTACAGTATCATCTACAAAATATGGTGTAAGTCCTGCTTTTTCTACTTTATTTATATCTCTACCAGAAATAGTTCCACAGATATTTAAAGCCTCTCTATAAGTTTCATCAAAAAATGCAATTGTAAATGTATCATTATTATCTACAAATTCCTTTGTATATCTCTGTGGTCTTATGTAAGTTGTAACAACGTTTTTACTCCAGTATACTCCGACACCACCCCAGCTAGCAGTCATTGTGTTAAATTTTTCTGAATCACCAGCTGTTATTAGCAACCATTCTTTACCAATCTTAGTAAATGGATTAAACTGTAATTCCTCAATTTTCACTTCTTTAAAGCTCATGACTTCATCCTACCCTTCATCTTTTAATATATAAACTAATAGTTAAATTTTTGAATATATCTACTCTTATAATACTTTTTTTAATTGTCTTACATATTCATGTAAATTATAATACAACAAATCAATTACTTTCGCAAGAAATAGTTTCTATATTTTATAACAGTAAAATATCACTAAAATATATTAATTATAAAACAGATACTATATTTCTTAAACTAAAAAAATGTAGAAAGTATACATCCTTTCCACATTTTTTATTATTTTATATATTTTTATATCAATTTAGTTCTATCTAAC
>NZ_JAGWCW010000057.1:0-5514 GCF_020657835.1 Clostridioides sp. ZZV14-6387 | reverse complement strand
TTGTTATCAAAATATCTGGCTTTATGGTTTGTTTCTTGTTTATAAATTAACCTACTGTTTAATTTTCAAAGTTCTTTATGCTTTATCTGTTTGCCCTTTTCTTGAGGACAAGTATTACTATACCAACTTTTCCTTTTAGAGTCAATAACTTTTTTCACATTTTTTACTTTCAAGTATCTCATTTATTTACATATGGTTATATTATCCACATTATAAACAACTGATTCATATTGTTTTAACTTATTATATTAAATATTATCCACATTATAAACATATTTATCCACAAATTACAAAATTTAATATTTTTTATACAAATATATGTATTATATGTAATTAGACTTATTTACTTAATTGATTTATACTATAAAATTTGTTTATAAGAAAGATACAAACCAAGAAATATTATTAAAAATACTCATTTTAAAGATTTTCTATTTTTTAAAATGCTTAATACCAATCTTGATGGCACTGGGTAAATTACTTTCTGAGCTCCTTGTCAACATTTAATCATTTATTTGAATTCTTCTCTTATAGTAACTAAAGATTTTTACATAACAACTAAACATTCTAGTTTCTTAGCAAAGAATCCATAAATTAATACTTGTATATCCTTTAGAAACTATCTATTAGAATCATCCAGCTTATAAAAGAGTTAAATAAAATACACGATAAGCATTTTTATTTAACAATTACATCTTATATGATGCAAATAAACAAAATTACATAAAGATAGACGGAGGTAAATACATTATTATATTTACTTCCGTCTATTTATATTTTATTCTGCTATGGATAAATCATCTTTCATATATTGTTCAACTAAAAATACTTTTTTATATTTCAAACTTTTTTGAACATCAATTATTCTTTGATTTGATGAACCTCTGAACTTTAAACTTATATCTTTTTTCTCAGCCATAAACTTTCCATCTACTAAAATATCAATTTGTTTTAGTAAATTTAAATTTTTAAAATATCTACTATTTTTTTTATCTAATAACTGCTCAAATGTGAATCCAGTATATGACCATACATCCAGTCCATTTCTTTTAGCTTCTTTTGCTACTTCTTCTAATGGTTCTGGCTGTAAAAATGGTTCTCCTCCTGATAATGTAATACCTTTTTGTAACTTTAATGATTTTATCTTATTTATAATTTCTTCTGTATCCATGTAAAATCCCCCACATAAATCATGTGTCTGAGGATTATGGCATTCTTTGCAATTATGGATACATCCTTGAGTCCATATTACCATCCTTAATCCTGGTCCATCAACTATACTGTCATGGCTTATAGTAGATGACATTCTTATTTTCATAACTTATTCCTCCAAATAAAACTATCTATGCTTTACTCTATCTCTTACTTCAGCTTTTTTTGCATTATTAAATCTGTCAACTGTACCAACTAAGTAACCTGTTATTCTTCTTATTCTTTCAAATTTGATATCACTTTCATCTTCATTTCTTCCACATACAGGACATATGTTACTTCCTATTACACCTGAAAATCCACATATTGGATCTCTATCTACAGGATGATTTATGCTTCCATATCCTATACCTAAGTCTTTCATAGCTTTTATAACTGTTTCAAAAGCTTCTAGATTATCTGATGGATCTCCATCTAATTCCACATATGTTATATGACCTGCATTCGTCAGTTCATGATATGGAGCCTCTATCTCAATTTTGTCATATGCACTTATATTATAATAAACTGGTACATGGAATGAATTAGTATAATATTCTTTGTCTGTTATACCTTTAATCTCTCCATATACTTTTTTATCTATTTTAGTAAATCTACCTGAAAGACCTTCCGCTGGTGTACCCATTAAAGAGAAGTTTAATTTATATTTATCTGTGGCTTCGTCCATTTTAGCTCTCATGTGTGACACTATTCTTAATCCTAATTCTTGGGCTTCTTTGCTTTCTCCGTGATGTTTACCCATAAGAGCAATAAGACATTCTGCTAAACCTATGAATCCAATTGTCAATGTTCCTTGCTTTATTACTTCTTTTAGTGTATCTTCTGGTCCTAAATCATCAGAACCTTTCCATACACCTTGACCCATCAAGAATGGGAAATTCTTCATTTTTTTATTTCCTTGAACCTCAAGACGTTCTAATAATTGCTCTATAATTAAGTCTATCTTTTCATCTAATTCTTCAAAAAAACTATCTAAATTAGCTTTCTCATCATTTACAATGCCATGCTTTATACCCAATCTTGGTAAATTAACTGTAGTAAAAGATATATTTCCTCTACCACTAACTGTTTCTGAACCACATACATTACTAAGTACTCTTGTTCTACAACCCATATATGTAGCTTCTGTATCTGGTTCACCTTTTCTGTAATATTTAGCATTAAAAGGCGCATCTAAGAAACTAAAATTAGGAAATAGTCTTTTAGCTGATACTCTGCATGATAATTTAAATAAATCATAATTAGGGTCTTCAGGATTTAAATTTACTCCTTCTTTAACCTTAAATATTAAAATTGGAAAAATTGGTGTTTCTCCATTACCTAGTCCTCTTTCTTGAGATAGTAAAAGATTCTTAGTTACCATCCTTCCTTCTTCAGAAATATCTGTTCCAAAGTTCACACTTGAAAATGGAACCTGTGCACCTGCTCTAGAATGCATTGTATTTAAATTGTGTATAAATGCTTCCATAGATTGGTATGTTTTTTTATCAGTTTCTCTATATGATTCTTCAAATGCAAAGTTTTGCATGTTATTTGCAAGTTCTTCATCAATATCAAAAGTTTCTATCAATTTCTTTTTTTCTGAGTTTATATATAATTCCTCTCTTTTAAGACCAACCTTTTTATTTGTTTCTTTTTCTGTATTATATACTATGTTCTTTATTGCATCATTATTTTCAATTCCTTTAAATAATTTCAATGCTTTAGCTAAGTTTCCTATGTAGAATTTCTTAAAGGTCTTATATACACCTTCAGCCAATCCATAATCGAAAAATGGTATACTTTGACCTCCATGTTGGTCATTTTGATTACTTTGTATAGCGATTGCAGCTAATGCTCCATAACTTATTATATCTTGTGGTTCTCTTAAAAAACCATGTCCTGTTGAAAATCCACCATTAAATAGTTTTTTAACATCTATCTGGCAACAAGTTAATGTACCCATATTTAAAAAGTCCATATCATGTATGTGTATATCTCCATTCTCATGGGCAAAAGAATGTTCTGGCTTTAATATATGAGTCTTACAAAATTCTTTAGATACAGTGCTTCCATATTGTAGCATAGTCCCCATAGCTGTATTACCATTAATGTTTGCATTTTCTCTTTTTATGTCTGCATCTTCTGCATCCTCAAAAGTAATCTCCTCTATTGCCTTCATCAGTCTTGTTTTTGAATTTCTTATTCTACTTCTTTCAGTTCTATATATTATGTATTCTTCACTAGTTTTTGCATGACCAGTTTCTATAAGAATCTTAACTACTGAGTCTTGAATATCCTCAACACTTGGAACTGTTTCTGAATATTTATGATTTAAAAATCTTATTACTTCCTGAGTTAATTGCTCAGATAATTTATAATCAGGTACTATTCCTTCCCTTTCTGCAACATTTGTCGCTGCTAAAAATATAGCTCTTGTTATTCTATCTTCATTAAATGGGATTACTCTTCCATCTCTTTTTTTCACGAATTCAACCAATTAAAAAAACCTCCTATTACTATATATTGTATTTTATTAATCTACATACCACTATATGTAGTATATTAAGTCTAAAAAAATCCCCTTCAACTAAGTTAAAGGGATTATCTTAATAATTTCTATATTAAGATTACCAAATTTGTACATAATAGTCAAACTTACGCAAGTCATTGCAAATACTATCTAGATATTTTGAACAGTAGCGTTTCTAACAACTCTGAGAGTCAAAAATTTTTTCTCTTTTTTTTACACTAATTTTAGGCAAAAAACGTATAATTTCATGTACATTAATGTATATATCTACAAATTTCCTTATGTAAATTCTTTAAAACTGTCGTATAATATAAATAATAATTTAAAAGGAGGCATTTTATGTTATCAAAAAGACTAAACTTTATAACTCCATCCTACACAATAGGTATTAGTTCAAAAGTTAAAGAAATGGAAAACAACGGAATTAAAGTAATAAATCTTAGTATAGGAGAACCTGATTTCAACGTACCTAATAATGCAAAAGCTTATGGTATTGACTCTTTAAATAAAGATTGTACTAAATATGATTTAGTTCCAGGGTTAAAAATACTTAGAGAGGAAATTTGTAAAAAACTTATTGATGAAAATAATTGTAAATATTCAATAGATGAAATAGTTATATCAAGTGGAGCAAAAAACTCTATAACGAATACTTTGCTAGCTTTAACAGATGAGGGAGATGAAGTATTATTGCCAAAACCTTATTGGGTTAGTTATCCTGAAATGGTTAAATTAGTAAATGCTGTACCAGTTTTCATCGATACTAAAAAAGAAAATGGATTCAAGTTAACAAAAGATGAGCTTAAAAAATCTATAACAAATAAAACAAAAATTCTTGTAATAAATAATCCTTCAAATCCTACTGGTAGCATTTATACAAAAGATGAATTAATAGAAATTGTAGATGTATGTATAGAAAATAAAATATATATTTTAGCAGATGAAATATATGAAAAAATATGCTATGATGGGGAATTTACATCAATTGCCTCATTAAGTGAAGAAGCTAAAGATATAACAATAACTGTAAATGGTTTTTCTAAATCTGCTGCAATGACTGGATTAAGATTGGGATATACAGCATCTAATAAAACCATTGCTAAAGCAATGAGTTCTATACAGGGACATCTTATATCTCATCCAAGTTTAACAGCACAATACATAGCATATGGAGCCTTAAAAGATTGCTCAGCTGATATAGATAATATGGTTAAGACATATAAGTCTAGAAGAGACTTAATTACATCAAAATTAGACTCTATCGAAAATGTAGGATATGTAAATCCAAATGGCGCATTTTATGCATTTATAGACCTCTCTAAAGTATCTGAGAGATTTAAGTATAAAGATAGCTTTTCTATAGAATTTTGTAATCAATTTTTAGAAGAATATAACGTTGCAGTTGTTCCTGGAATAGCATTTGGTATGGATAAATATATTCGTATATCTTATGCTTGCAGTGAAAATACGTTCTTATCTGGATTAGATAAACTAAAAGAGTTTGTATATAAAATAATGGCATAATAACAATTTAAATTAAATGATGGTTAATATCCCAAATGAGTATATAAGATTTTTATTTACTAACTTAACTAAAATATTAGATAAAAAACAAAAGAGCTACTGATTTAAAAATCAGTAGCTTTATTTTTTAATTGAAATATTAAATTAAGTAAAATGTTGAATTAAAGTGCTAAGTTAATTTATTATAATAAAAAGATTACGTGGCTACGTCCTACTCTCCCAGGCAGTTTCCCACCAAGTACCATCAGCGCTAGAGAGCTTAACTT
>NZ_JAGWCW010000056.1:0-6622 GCF_020657835.1 Clostridioides sp. ZZV14-6387 | reverse complement strand
GATTCATTTCTGTATATATTTGTTGGTATCATTTTTTCATTCTCCTTAATTTTTAATTTGTTTTAGATTGTTTAAAGACTAGAGAAACAAATTTTAATATAAATCTGTTTCAGGGAAACTAAAAAAAACTCCTTGATAGTATAGGTTTTTTTCACTAAAAATTTAATGACTTTATGTACTTTAAACGGTTGATATTACTTAATTAGGCATGTATTTGTTAGGTACACTTTTTTAGTGTACTTTTATATACTTACTTATAATAATTGGTTTAAAATTTAATTTAACTAAGATTTCATTTAATAAAGCTAAATTTCCAATCATACATGTTTGTTTTTCTTGCATTCTTTTTAATGCTAACTTTTTAATATTATATCTCTGATTTTTATTTTTTATAAGATTACTACGATTTATCACTTGTTCAATTATTAAATAGTCAAAGCTACTATTTGCATCAACACTTGAAAAAAAATTTTTAAATGGTTGCTTATAACTTTTAAAGCTATTTAATATTTTCAAATTATCTTTTACCATTTGTTCTAAAACATTTTCAATTCTATTGTAAATATCATCACAGAAAGCTTTATAAAATCCTTTTTCTATCCATTCAAAATCATTTAAAATATCTTTTACAAAATTAGTACCTATTAACTCTACAATCTTATCTTCTTGCAGTATTTTATACTCTAGCCTTGCCGTATCATTACTAAGAACTAAATTACATTCTTTGTTCTTTTCATAGATTTTAAATTCAATTAACTTATTTCCAGAGTATATACCATTAAAAAAATCGTCATGGTGAAAAGGAAATTTCTTTTTATATTTTTTTAAAACCTTAAACAAAAGAAAGTTAAAAGGTATTTCGTACTCTCTCATTTTTTTATTAAGAGGAATATTTATATTAATTTCAATTGCTTTCATTCTAGCATCTTCAAAACTAACTAAAATTCCATATTTATTTTTCAATTTATTTTTTATAATTTCAATTACTTGAACTAACTGGCTTGAACTTATGATAGGATTAAAATTAATTCCTTGATTTAGAATTGAACTTGGATTGAATTCTATTTTTTCATAATTAACTAATTTATTTATATCTCCTTTAATTGCAACTACACCAAATTCAAAATTGAATATTTCATCATGAATTCTAATTTTTCCAACTCTTTTATATCCAGTATTTGTTTTAACATTACGCTTGTATACTTGTCCACCTGAAATACTAACATTGCTTAGATTTAAAAGATTACTTAAATTATTTATTTGTATAATATTTATATTTTTCCATGTCTGCTTGTCCAGTCCAACACGATAAAAAACTAATTCTTCCATCTGCTCCACCTCTAACTCTTATTAGATACAAATTTAAATACTACTCGCAGTTCCAAAAGTTTCTGCGATATTTGCATTTTCTGCTCCAAACAAATATTACTTAAATTAAAGTTTCTTGGTGCTATAATTTCTATTGCTTCTCCTTCATCTACTTGTAACTTGTTTAATTTCTCCAATAGTTCCATACAAATCTTGTCCTTATCATTTACATTACTAAGATATATCCTAATTTTTTGTTTCAGCATCTTTTTCTACACCTCCTGTTATTTCATCATCTGATAATAAATAGTTAGGACTTATGTTGTATAAATCACATAACATTCTTATATCTTGTATACTCCATTCTCGTGTTCCCTTTTCTTTTCTATATACAGTGTAACTAGATAAATAGCCTAATTTTTGTGCTATTTCTCTTTGACTGTACTTATTCTCTATTCTTAGAGTTTTTAGTTTTTCATTTATCATTTTTATCACTCCTATGATTTATCTTATATATGTATTACTAGTCCTATATGGTTTAAACACATATGTATTTAATATATTCATCAGATTATTTATATTCCAAATTATATACAAAAAAAAGATAGAGTATTAAACTCTACCTTTTATCTTAACTATTCAGATTCTTTTTTACTTGCTTCGTATGCTTCAATTTCTTCAAGAGTCATTGGTGCTGATTTCCATAATACTGTTTTTAATGGCTTTCTATGTGATTCTGCAAGTTGTTTCCTAAACTTCTCCCTTCTAACAGCTTCATCTAATGCCTCACCAGCTTTCTCCGAACCAATACATGTGTCATCATTAGGGTCATTCTTAGTAGTGTGTAAATTATTCTTTTGCCTATTCTTCTTCCTCTTCTCTTTTTCTACATCATCCTGAATTATTTCTCCATTAGTATCAAGTACAATATCTACATTGTTATTTACTCTTATCATAGCATCTTGTAGCTTTTTATTTTCTTCCATATTTTAACCTCCTATATATTAAACTCTGTATCTATCATTAATTTTAACAATTCTACTTGCAATTTAACAGTTAATATAATAATCTTCGGTTTTAGATTCGAACAGAGTTTGCCCTTGATAAAAAAAACAAGGCAAACTCTGAAATAATCTTTCGGATTCCTTCAATCTCAAGGTTATCTCACTAACGCTATGTCATAAAGCTTCTATCCCATGGTGTAGACTCATGGTTTTATCAAAGCCTTGCCTGTTGCAATTTCAACTACATTTGAAAATTCAACTTCGCACATATTCAAGAACCATTTTGTTAATTGTAGTTATCCCTGAATATTTCTACCCCCCGTCACCTCTTATTTTTTACTTGGGCTTGGCACACTTTACCCAATTACTACAACAATATAAGATAGCGTGCTTATATGTCGCAGAGTCAATTTTCTAGCATTGGCTTGACCACACCTTCGTTTTATACTTGTATCGGCATCAAGTTTATTGCATTAAAAAAGACTTGTCCAACAACATTGAACAAGTCTATAAATTTCATCTCTTTAATATCATATCTTGATTTTATATATTTTATCTTTTATAATTAATATATAAAAAATTAGATACTTACTATTGAAAAGTGTTCGCCAAAACATTTTTCTTTAGTTCTAAAAAAAGATTACTTGTTTACATCTATTATTGCTCAATAGTTGTATTAATTCCCGTTAAGGTCGCCAAACCCTACCGGAAACTATGTAGTCTTTTTTGCTATTCAATTTTTTAATTTTTTGTACGTATGTAACTATACTTTATATTATAAATCTAGTTACTAAATTTTACTAGTATTTTTTAAGCTGCTGAATTTTTTTTTAATTTTATTTGTATTTTATATCCAAATAAAAATATTTTTATGTTTACGTCTATCATATTATCACCCCCTTTCCGTAAAATTTATTTAGTTTCGCCTCCTTTCCATAAAATTTCCTTTCAGTAATATACTTTTTTTATAATTTTTATTTTCCCGAAAATTTTTGAAGTTTTTGTATTAATTTTTTTTTTGATAGCGTAATTAATTTATTTTTTCAACTTAAATTCCCCCTTTTTGTAAAATTTGTTTAACATACTTTTTTTATAATTTTTATCTTTTCAAAATTTTTTTGTTTTTGTATTAAAATTTTTTTAAAAAGATATTTAATATAGATAAAATAAAATATATTTATAACTTTTTTTTGCTTCATATACAAAAAAAAGACTAGAATTTAATCCAATCTTTTTATATACATCATTAGTATCTTATATTTATATATCTATATATGTTTTATATCTATACTTATATATTTTATATTTATATATATATCTATATATATTTCTATATATTTCTATATATATTTTATATTCATCTATATATATCTCTCTACATACTTATATCCTTTTATATGTCTTTTATAAACATAAAAAAAGACTAGTATTCTTCTAGTCTTGATGATTATTTTCATATTTTTTTACCATATCATAGAATGTACTTTTCTTAAGATTTAATTCTACCATTGCCACTTTTGCTGTAATTTCCTTATTCTTCCACTTATTATATATTTCGAGCCAGTTACTTGGATATGATATTTTTGGACGTCCTATACCTTTTCCACCATTTTTTGCTTTCAGCATATTTATTCCTTCCTGTTGTCTCTGTCTTATTTTCAATCTCTCTTTTTCACTCATATACGCTAATAACTCAAAGACAATATTGCTAATGAGATTTTTTTCTAAATCATTTTTATTGGCAGTATTTAAGATTGGAGTATCCAAAACAATTATATCCACTCCCATTTTAATTAATTCTTGCCATTCACTTTTAACCATATTCATATTCCTACCCAAACGGTCAAGTTCTTTTATAACTAAAATATCACCACTTCGTAAAATTGTATTTTTTAATGTTATGTATGATGGTCTATCAAAATTCTTCCCACTCATTTTATCTACTAGAATATTTCTATTTTCTACACCATATGATTCTAATGCTTTTACTTGTCTATCTGTATTTTGGTCTTTACTTGAAACTCTTACATAACCATAAACTCTATTTTCTCCCATTCCCTACACCATCCTTTTATTTATAATATAATTATACCACATTAGTCCAAAATGGTCTATATAATTTACAGACATATCCAAATATATTTTTGCAACCTTATTGGACATATTTCGGTATGGTTTTCACGCGTCCGTAAAGGTACACCTTATTGGACATAATTATATGCCAAAATGGCATATATGAGAAATATTTTTTTGTATATATATATTTCAAATTTTAAAATCCACCAAGACCACCTACTCAACTCAATTTAAAAACCAAAACCTAGAATGTTAGGCCCAGGGGTCTTAAGTAAGAGATTTGCAAACACTAGGTTTCAGCTTTTCACAAACCAAAAGTTTCCTGATAGGAAACTTTTTGAATTGCATTAAATTATTGCATAATTAAGATAATTCTTGACTAATTCAAAATTGCATCTATAACAAAACCACCTAGTTAATTCAATATAAAACTTAAAAGTGAGAATTGGAGGTCCAGGGGTACTTTAGTTGTTAGACACAATAAATATTTCCTTTTATCTGTTTTTATAAAATGCTATAAATTTCTTTATCACTACCTACTCTAGCACTCAGAACATTGCAATTACTAACTTCTTCAAATATAAGATTCATTAATATATATTCATATATTTAAATATTTTACTATTCAAATATTCTTATATAAACATATATACTTATATGCAATAAAAAATAATGTACCTATATTAATTTTATATAAGTACATTATCTAAATTAAAATATATCTTTCAGTTTCTCAATCTCTCTAGTATGCTTTTCTTCTAACTTGCTTATTAAATCAGAAGGTTTTTGCTTATTAGCATATTCTTCTAATACATTATTAATTAAATCTTTAAAAGATATATTATTAGCATTACATATATAATCTAGCTTTTTTTTAAGCTTATTGCTTATTTTAACGTTTATTTGTTCTTCTTCTGCTATTATTTCAGCTTCTTTATTAGCATTTTTATCTATTTTATTAACCTTTTTTTGCATATCTTTTGTATAAAAATACCTGTTATTATTGCTTATTATTTCATTATTTTCTACTTTTTCTATTAAATATTCTTTTACTACTTTTCTGTTATATTTATACTTTTCAGCAAACTCTTCTTTTTTAATTTTATTATTATTATAACTCTTACATAAATCTTTCAAATCAAATTTATCTAGTTCAATTCTTATCTCATCCATATGTACATACCCCCTCGAATTGCTTATATTTACTTATATTATAGCATATCTATTATCATATACTTATAGTAATATAGATACATTTATACTATTATGCAAATAAAAAAGCTTATACAATCAAGTATAAGCTTATATCAATATTTTAATATATATATAGTTGTATAGTTATCTTTTAAAATTATTTCTTATATTTCTTCGTGCATTTGAAGCTAGTTCTAAAGATGCAAATTGTTCTGCTAGTCCTATATTACTAGTTTGATATGGTTGCTTGTATAATGGAATATGGCTCTGTATTTGGCTTTCTTGCAACATTTTATTTAGGTCGTATTGAGTAGTATTAGTATAATTAATATCTTCATTAAATCTATTTTTTCTAGCTTCGTATAAGACTTGTTTCCCTTCTCCTATCAAATTAGCTGGTGTACTTAATGCCTTATGTACTCCATTTAGCATTGCTTTATCCATCTTATTTATTAAGTCATATCTAAAATTCAAAGAAGGAAGTTGAACCATTTCCCTGACTAAATTTCTTCCTGTTCTAGCTAAAGAACCAGTTAGTATTTTTCCTAATTCTGTTTTAACACTCATTATTTTTCACCTTCTATATTTTTTGGATTAAATGTAACTATGCACAAATTATCTTCAACTTCTATTTCTGTATCTGCTAATTTAAGTGTATTTGGAATATATTCAACTTCTACATTTGAACAATTATTAGATACAAATTTAAGTAGAGAAGTTGGAATAACTGTAATAATAGTTGTATTTATATTTATAAATGCTTCCATATTCAACTTCCTAATAACTGTTCTAAGGCTTCCTGTATAATTAGATACATTTACATATATACTCTGTTTATAATTGTTTGTATTGCTTATTTTTTTTATGTCTTTTATTTGCTTAACTTCTATAACTTTATCAAACCTGTAAAATTGATTCAGGATGTAAAATAGTATTTCAGTCATATCTACACATTCAATATTAGATTCATTTCTGTATATATTTGTTGGTATCATTTTTTCATTCTCCTTAATTTTTAATTTGTTTTAGATTGTTTAAAG
>NZ_JAGWCW010000055.1:0-7605 GCF_020657835.1 Clostridioides sp. ZZV14-6387 | reverse complement strand
AATTCTAATTTTTATCTATTAAAATATTTTCATGGAAATTTTATATTATATATATTATTCTTCTGTCGTTTTAGATTTTGATAGAGAGCTTTTATAAAATATAAAGAAACAGATTGCTGTTATAGTAGCTGCTGTTATATCTGCAATTGGCTCTGCTAAAAGTACTGCAAAAAGTTTTTCATTAAAAAATGTTGGAAGTATAAATATTAAAGGTATCAAAAGTACAACTTTTCTAAGAAGAGCTAAAATCAAAGATATTTTTGCTTTTCCAAGTGCTAAAAATGTTTGTTGACAAGCTAGTTGAATTCCAAACATAAAAGAACCTGCAAAATATATTTTTATACTCCAACTAGTCATGCTAAGTAACTGCGGATTCTTATTAAATATACCAACAAAAAATGCAGGGAACATCATAAGTAGAATCCACAAAATAGTAGAATATGTAAAACATGACAATAGGCACAATTTAAATGTCTTTTTGACTCTATCAAGTTGTCCTGAACCATAATTATAACTTATTATTGGTTGTGCTCCTTGTGTAAAGCCCATATTAGGAAGCATAAGAATTTGCATTATACTACTCATTATAGCCATTGAACCTACTGCTAAATCTCCTCCATACATCTGCAATTTACTATTTAATGCTATAAGTACTAGACTTTCTGTAGATTGCATTATGAATGGAGATATTCCTAACGCCAGGACTGGTAATATAATACTTACTTTAGGTATCATATACTTCTTTTTTATCTTAAGTATACTTTTTTTTCCAAATAGAAACACCAATACCCAAATAGCGGAAACACCTTGTGCAATTATAGTGGCTAATGCAGCTCCTTTTACACCCATATTAAGACCAAATATAAAAATTGGGTCAAGTATTATGTTTATCAAAGCACCTATAGCAACTGTAATCATACCAGTTGTAGCAAATCCTTGGGTATTTATAAAAGTGTTCATTCCCAGTGAGATTTGAACAAATACTGTACCTATTAAATAAATTTTTAAATAATCCATTGAATATCCAATAGTAGATTCACTTGCCCCAAACATCCAAAGCAAGGGCTCTTTTCCAATCTGAAAACCTATAGTTAAAAGTATTGCTAAAATCACTAATACAGAAAAACTATTACTCATTATTTTCTCTGCACCATCATTATCTTGTTCACCCATTTTTATAGCAGCTAATGGTCCTCCTCCCATACCAATTAAATAACTACATGAAGTTATTATAATTATTATCGGAAATGCTACTCCGACACCTGCCATAGCAACTTCTCCACTTTCCATTCTTCCAATGAAAATCCTATCCACTATGTTGTATAAAACATTTACGATTTGTGCAATAATAGCGGGCGTAGCAAGTTTAAATAACAATTTTCCTACACTTTCATTTCCTAAATTAGTGCTTGAATTTTCCACTTTAAAACCTCCTTAGTCTATTAATTAAAATTTATTGTGATTGAAATTTTATTCTATATAAAAAATTTATTTTATTAGTAGGAAAATTTTTAGTACTTTCCTCACAAATAATACTATACTATATTTCTTTAGCCATAGTAAACATTTTAGAGCAAAATGAATTTAAATGATACTCATAAAAAAACTATCCAAACATATTGCTTGGATAGTTTTATATTATATGTAGAGAAAGTGCTGAAACTATAACTCCTGATAATAAATTACCAATAAATACTCCTACAAAGGCATCTTTTATTCTCATTTTTAGTATAGAAGCTATAGCAGATGCAGTCCATGTTCCTGTAGTTGGAAGTGGTATCCCTACAAATAGTATTATACCTATCATTGAAACACTTTTTAATTTTTTCATTCTTGAATTTATTTTTCTATCAATTGTATCTGCAATCCCTTTAAATAATTTTTTCCCTCTTAAAAATTGCAATACATGCCTAAATGTTAATATCAAGGGAATCGATACCAAAGTAGAACCAATTACACTAAATACATAAACCCACATAGGATTTAAACCCATTGCAATACCTATAGGAATGGCTCCTCTTAATTCTGTTACAGGAACCATAGATAAAATTAATATGTGTAAATATCCCAAACTATTCCCTCCTATTCTAAGTGACATTAAGTTATGAATTTATTCGTTCTATAACCTCACCATTCTTTTTACTAACCAAAAAAGCATTTTTAGCTAATGAAAGCATAGGTAAATCACTCTTAGAGTCCGAATATGCATATGAATTTTCATAATCAATCTCTATCCCAAGCTTATCTAATACAGCCTTTATTCTATGTATTTTTTCAATTCCCTTACAGTTTTCCCCCACAAATTGGTTTTTATATCTTGAATTTTCATAAAACAACTCAGTGCCTATGACTTCATCTGCAAAACCATAATGTTTAAAGTATTTCATATACGCATATGGAGATGCTGTTATCATAATTATAACATTATGTTCTTTTTTGTTTTTGTAAATAATTTTTTTCATAGACTCGTTAATTTTTTTCATAATACAGTCATCAAAAAAAAATTTTAAATCTTCTTCACTAAAATCTACTATTGGATGAAAGATTGCCTCTTTTGCTCTTTTCAAAGGTACTATTCTAAGTAAGTACATAGCTAGAGTAAAAACAATATATGGCACCTTTATAATAGTTTTAAATGTTTTATTTTTTAAAGAATAAATAAAAAAATCTAACATGCTATCAGTATTTATAACAGTATAATCTACATCGAGTAATAATACACTTTTTTTCATAAGTATTTCCTCATCCTCTCACTAAAAAATTAATATTATTAAACATGCAATTATCCACAATATTACGTTTATTTTTAAAGCCCAGTCTTTTAATACAATCTCGGTAGGATTTCCTTCATTTGTAGTGTTAATTATATAATTATATCTAAGTACACCATAAACTACAAATATTGTTGTAAATATCATATGTGGTTTTTCTGGATTACTTGTAGAATACAAAGCATAACACACAATTGTAGAACTTAACATAACTACCATCATTTGATTTAGATTTTCTATGTCATAATCTTCTAGTATCTTTCTATGTTCAATTGCATCATCTCTTAAAGTCTCTATTTCTTTTTTACGTTTTCCAAAAGCTAAGTACAAAGATAAGAAAAAGGTACATAATATTATCCAATTTGATAAGTTTACATCTATGGCTACACACCCTGCATAAACCCTAAATATAAATCCAAGAGATATTGAAAACACATCTAATAATATTATATTCTTTAATTTAAGAGAATATAATATATTATTTATCAAATAAAGAACAAGAATTATAGTCAATCTGAAATTAACAACTATTGATAAACTAATTGAAATCAAAGCTAATATTACAAATAGTATATTAGCATTTTTTTTACTTATTCTCCCACTTGCAACTGGTCTATTACGTTTTTTAGGATGTTTTTTATCTTTATCCATATCTATAGCATCATTCAATGCATATACTGATGATGATATAAGACAAAAACATACAAATGCAATAAATGTCTTTAATAGTAAATTTGTATTTAGTATGTTATTTGAAAAAATTATAGCCGAAAATACAAAGAAATTCTTTATATATTGCTTTATTCTCATTAGTTTTATATAATCTGAAATTTTAGTAAGAAGCTTTACATTTGTATTTGTCTGTTTCATAAACTTACTACCCTTTCAATATTATTTTTTAAACAGGATATGACTTTATCCCTATATTTAAAATTTCTATAAATCCATTTACATTACTAATTATTATAGTAACCAGTAACAATGATAGAAATATATTGTACATATTTTTTTCATTTTTTCTAAGTGCTTTAGTGAAATAAGCCAATAAGACTATAACTGCAAAACTAAAATTTATAGCCATTATACTTGAATTAACTAGATTATATCCTATTATTCCATGTAAAACTAAGTTGAATATAATTATTCCCATACATAGTTTAGGAACTCTTTTTTCTGAGTTTTCAATAACTGACAAAACACAAAAACAAAATGCTAATAATGTAAGAATAACTGGTATTGTCGCAACTTCTCCATTTTGCAAAAACAGACCTTTTTTAAGCTCTGCTCCAGGAAAATAAAAAACTGAATACAACAATCTTTCTATAATCATTGCAATTTTTTCTAAAATTGGCCCACTTCTTATAAATTTCGTGTCATACTGTATTACATTGCCAAGGTTCATAAAACTCTCATAAGATTTCGTTGAAACTACACAAATATATGCTATTAAGATAAATGTAGCTAAATGTTTTAACATTTTTCCTAATTTTAGCTTAAATTCAAATATAATATTAAAAAAATACAAATATATATTGCTAATAGTTATTCCAAACAAAGGGATAGCAGCTAATTCAACCAAATAAGAATTTTTTCCTTTCATCTTATTTGCAATAAGTATAAAAAATATTAACGAAAACTGACTATATATAAATCTCTCTACATTCAAAGTCATAAATAGTTGTGGGAAAGAAAATATCATTATCATAGTAAGTAAAATTAAAGTTAACCTCTGCATTTTTATCTTTTTAATATGATTAAAAACTAAAGTTATAGACATCGCGCTAGTTATTATTTGTAGACAAATCAATCCAAATCCATAAGCGCTATTAAAATCGGCTGTTCCTGGATTTGCTATTGATGTACAAAATAAGTATATTGGATATGCAAAAATTGATATAATTGCTGAAAATAATATGTGTTTGCTATTATCTTGATTTATAGCAAATACATTTAAATTGAATAAAACGCCAGTATCTGTATCTAATAACACATCATAAGTATTGTTCAAATCATAAAATATAGTGGTTTTTGAAAAAAATATCTTAGTTATTATTAGATAGGTTATTACAACTAATATAAACAACAACATCTCATTTTTGTATTTTAATATTTTACTCATCAATATATATCACCATCCATTCATTATATAGGATTTGTTACTACCTATAATTTATTCCCTTAATTTTAATAGTCGCCTTTATAATATCCTTACTTGTTTTATTTTAATTGAATAAGTCTTTATTTACAACCACAATATTCACTTTATTAATGCTATATTTAAATAGATACTATATATATAGTATTTATTAGTAAAGTACAAAAACATAATTTAAGGAGACAATATTATAGCTTGTCTCCTTAGATACTAAAACCATATTCTAAAGTATTCCTAAATAATGAATTTCTAGCATAATATAAATTAATTACACTGTAACATTATTAACTCCATCTTCTTCCCATTTTTTAATCTCTTTTAATCTATCGATTATAGGTAAATGCTGAGTACATTCAATTTCACATTTTCCACAAGATATACATTCTTCAGCTTTTGCATCACTATTCATTGTATAATTCCAATGTCCTAATCCATAAACTAATTTTGTCATCTCTTCATCACTCTTTTTAAACATCTGCTTTTCATTATAAAAAAGCATATAAGCTGGAGTATTAATACCTTTTGGACATACCTTACAGTACCCACATCCTGTACATATTTCATTCATATTTTGATTTAATCTTGTTTCAATGTCATGTATATCTTCATCTGAATAAATTCTATTTTCATCTGCAATCTTACATGCATCATCTATATCTTGCTTTTTATTAAATCCTATCAAAGATACGCTTATTTGTGGAATTCCTATATTAAACCTTAAGGCGGCTTCTATAGTGCTTTCATCCTCTTTTGCTAAAAAAGAAAGCTCTTTATTGTATTTTGGAATAGTTCCACCACTTAATGGATTCATAGCTACAACACCATATCCATTATCAACAGCATATTTAGCTCCTTTTAATCTATATGGAAAGTTTAATATATTGATTCCCATAGTTACACCTTCAAACTTATTTTCATCAAGAATCTCTATAACTTCGTCTCCTGGCTGATGTGATGAGAATACTATATGGTCAATCAATCCTTCTTCTTTACATTTTAATAATCCTTCATATTGACCTCCAGGTCTCATAGCTAGTTCGTAATGCTCCATCTTTCTAATATTCCATACATGATAAAAATTTATTTTAGATACGCCTAATCTCTCTATTGATTTTTTTACAGCTGCTATAGCTTTTTCTGATGTATCACAAACTTTTGGTTTTTCTTTAGTTGATACATAAAAATCAGTTTTACCTTCCGCCATCATTTGTCTAAAAGCTAGTCCAAATATATCTTCACTTCTATCATCACAGTACCCTGGTGCTGTATCAAAGTAATTAATACCTTTTTCATATGCATATTTAACTAAATCGGCATTTTCTTGATTGCTTTTCTCTAAATCAAACCTTAATCCACCATAACCAACTACTGAAACCATTTTCCCTGTTTTCCCATATTCAACGTATCTCATTATAAACTCCTCCTTAGATATATTAAGACTTCTTCTCTTTACAAAAAATATTATACCATAAATATTTTTTATAAATTATTTATGGTATAATATTTTTTTTATAAATTATAAAATTTTACGATTGACATTTTATAACCAAATTAAAAGCTATAAAAAGGTTCAATATGAACTATTACTTGAGCATTTTCATTAATCTCTTCTTGGATTTGTTTTTCAATTTTATGTGTTAAATCATGAGATTGCTCTATACTTATAAAGGGGTCTACCATCACATGCATATCAATATAAATAGAACTTTTACTTCCCCTACTTCTGATATTGTGGACATCTCTTACTTCATTAAATTCAAACACAATTTCTCTTATATAATCCTCCTCTACAGCTACCCTATCTACTAAAATTCCAATAGATGGCTTAAATATTCCATAAGCTGAGTAAATTATAAATGCAGAGATTATAATAGGTACTATAGATTCTATTATTACTGGGAATCCTAATTTTACACCAATTAGAGTAACTAATACTCCTAAAGATACAAAAATATCACTTCTTGTATGCAGTGAATCTGAAATCAAGACATAGCTATTCAGTTTAGTTCCAATCCTATATTCATACATACATACAAAAATATTTATAAAAAGTGTAATTACTAAAGCAATTAGACTTTCTATAGTTATAGAAGGTGTAATTGGATTGGATATTCTTGACACTGCACTAAGAATTATCTTAATTGCTATAACAAACAACATTCCACTAATAAATAAGCTAGTTATAATTTCAAATTTTTTATGTCCATAGGGATGATTTTTATCTTTTGGTTTAGACGCAAAGAAAATGCCTATCAGTCCTACTATATTTGATGCTCCATCTGACAGAGAATGGAATCCATCAGCTGTCATACTATAACTCTTGATTTGATTACCAATAATGATTTTTAATAATGCTACTGCAAAATTAGCAAATAAAATTATCCATAATACTTGCTTTACTTTCTTATAATTATCCATAATAATCTACCTCCTCCCTTCGATTTAATCGAAAAAAGACTATGTATCAATATTAATTAACTAGACAATAAGATTATATATAATCACATTTATTATATTTATATTCAAAATTGGTTGTACTTGTTCATTCAATTTGAAACTTAATTCTAAATAAAAAATTCAGTAATTGTTTTGATATACATAAAAATGGGGCTGTCGCATGAGCAAATTAAATTTGTTCTGTGATAGCTCTTTTACTTATCTTAATAAGTACATTTTTAA
>NZ_JAGWCW010000054.1:0-9345 GCF_020657835.1 Clostridioides sp. ZZV14-6387 | reverse complement strand
TATTGTTATCAAAATATCTGGCTTTATGGTTTGTTTCTTAATATAAATTAACCTACTGTTTAATTTTCAATGTTCGTGTTTATTTCTTTTTCCTTTTTTCAAGGACAAGTAATACTATATCACCTTTATTTATCCAAGTCAATATAATTTTTCATTTTTTTTAATTTTTTATTTCTCAGATATTTTTTATATTCAAATTTTTAAATTTAATACTGTTTAGAAGTGTTTATTTCATAAAACTAATATATATTCTATGCTCAATCTTCCTTTTTATTCTATAATTAAATTTTTTATTTGTAATAGATATTTATAATAGCATATATTTTCTAAGATTAATTTACATTTCTTTCACTTGTAATTTTTGTAATCTTGTATTAGATTAATATTAAAAAATAATTTATTAATAATTTGATTTACAATGACAATTTATATATATCAAAATATAATATCATACAAATACTATGCTACATTTTAGGAGGATTTTATTATGAGCAAAAAAGTATTAATCATGTCTGCTTCCACTGGTGGTGGACATAATAGAGCTGCTCTAGCTATTAAAGAAGAGCTTACTTCCAAAACAATTGATGGAGAACCAATTGAATGTGAAATAATAGATAGTTTAAAATTAGTTAATAACACAATGGATAAGATAATTTCAAGAGGATATGAAAAATCTGCTATATATACACCTAAAGCATATGGCAGTGTATATAGATTATCTGAAACGAATCTTTTATCAAAAAATGAATTTAAAGACAATTTAATAATAACATTTATGGCAAAAAAATTTAAAAAACTTATTAGAAATACAAAACCAGATTTAATTATTGGAACACATCCTTTTCCAATGATTGCTCTTAGTACATTGAAAAAAAACTTTAACTTACATAATAATGAATCAAATACTTATACAGAGTATTTTTATAAACATCACACAAACACGATTAATGTTCCTCCACTTATTTCTGTATTAACTGATTATACTACACATTCTACATGGATACAAAATGAAATTGATTATTATATAGTTGGTCATGAATATGTAAAAGAATTATTGGTATTTGATGGAGTTGAATCTAGCAAAATTAGAACCTTTGGAATTCCTGTAGAGAAATCATTTCTTTCCCATAGGGATAAAGAAGTTGTTCTTTCTGAGTTAAATTTATCGCCTGATAAATTGACAGTTTTACTTATGGGTGGTAGCTTTGGAGCTGGAAATATAAAAGAAACACTAGATGAGTTATTAGACACTGATAGAGACTTTCAGATACTTGTGATAACTGGTAGGAATGAAAACTTGAAAGAAAAAATAGAAAAAAAACTTATGTCTCGTTCTCATAATAAAAATGTATGTGTTCTTGGATATACTAATAAAATGAATGATATCTTAGCTTCTATAGATGTATTAGTAAGTAAACCTGGAGGACTTACTACAACTGAAGCACTTTTAAAAGATGTACCTATGATAGTTCCATATTACATACCTGGACAAGAAGAAGAAAATCTAGACTTTTTATCCAATTGTGGTGCTGCACTTAGAACTACAAAGAAATATAATTTATCAATATTATTAAAGGTTCTAATAGATGACCCAAGTAGATTAGAGATGTTAAAAGGAAATATTAAATCAATAAGAAAATCAAATTCAGCACAAAATATAGCTAATTTGATTTTAAGTATAATTTCTAATTGATAAAATAAATAAAATCCCTATAGTATATATTATCTATTAGGGATTTTTTATTTTCTAATTATTTAATATTAAATTGGTTCATAAAAGTCTTCTTCATAATCATACTGATAGTTTTTATAATTATTTCTGAATTCAGTGTTTTTGTTACGTGCAGTTTTCTTAGTTTTTTTCTTATTAGAAAAACTTATATCATCAAAATCATCATGTTTAGGTTTATCTTTCGATTTCATTTTTTTAACTCTTTTTTCTTTCATTGCATTATGTTCTTCTAAGTTCATAATTGGTTTCATGTTGCACCCCTATCAAAATTTTTAAATGATTTATACAACAAATTATACAATACAGAAGAAATTTATTCAATAAATCTAAATCAAAATTAATTTGAATTTAACACCAAAAAATTACAAAAATCGAGGTATTAACCTCGATTTTTATATTTCTCTTCTACCTTCTAATGCTTTTGATATTGTAACTTCATCTGCATACTCTAAATCTCCTCCAACAGGAAGACCATGAGCTATCCTAGTAACTTTAATTCCCATTGGCTTTACTAATCTAGCAATATACATAGCTGTAGCTTCTCCTTCAATTGTAGGATTTGTTGCCATTATTATCTCTTTGACATCTTGATTGCCAAGCCTTTGTATAAGCTCCTTTATTTTTAGCATATCTGGTCCAATTCCATCCATTGGAGAAATCACTCCATTTAATACATGATATTTACCTTTAAATTCTCTCGTTCTCTCCATAGCTGCTACATCTCTTGGATCTTCTACAACACATATGACACTTGAATCTCTACTTTTATTTGAACACATACTACATGGGTCTGTATCTGTTATGTTACAACAAATTGAGCAATATCTTATTTCTCTTTTTGCATCTATAATAGCCTTAGATAAAGCTTCCACATCATTAGTATTCATACTAATTATATGAAATGCTAATCTTTGAGCAGTCTTTCTTCCTACTCCAGGAAGCTTTGAAAGTTCTTCTATAAGTCTCGTTATTGGACCTGTATAAACTTGCATAAATATCACCTACTAGAATAACCCTGGTATATTCATACCTCCAGTTACCTTATTCATTTGATTTGCTTGTATATCATCAATATTTCTCAATGCTTGATTTATCGCACTTAAAACTAAATCTTGTAACATTTCTATGTCATCTGGGTCAACTACTTCTGGCTTAATAGTTATATCCAAAACTTCTTTTTTACCATTAACCTTTACAGTAACTGCTCCTCCACCAACTGAGGCTTCTACTTCTTTATTTTCTAACTCTTGTTGAGCTTTTTGCATATTTTCTTGCATCTTTTGAGCCTGCTTTAATAAATTATTCATATTTCCACCACCAGGCATCATTCCGCCTCCAAAACCTTTTTTAGCCATAAATACTATTCCTCCTAAACTTATTTTCATTTTATTATTATATCATAATAATATTTTATTATTTACTTTCATTTTCATCAATACTATCTTTTATTTCTAATATCTCTTCATCTACTATGTTCTTTAATATCTCTTCACCAATATCCTTTTTCTCTTTAACTTCAAGATTTATATCTTTGACCTCTGATGTCAATACTATTTTCACACTAAAACTTCTATTTAAAACATCTCTTATTGTTTTTTCTAAATAAGTTATTGTATCTTGGGAGCTTAGTCTAGTTTTCGCGAAATCAAATTTATCATCAAATATAACATACAACATATTAGAATATACGTTAAAACTTTTTACCTCACTTAAAAGTGCATATATTGGCATTTTTTTATCTTTTTTAATTTGTTTAAGTATATTCTTCCAAGATGACTCTATAAGTATAACATCCTCATTTTTTACATCTTCATAAACTACACTTTCTTTATTTACATCTATTTCTCTATTGACATCATCTTCTTTTTCTTTGTTATTGCCCTGTTTTAAAACTTTAAAACTTCCCGATTCAATCATTTTTTCTAAGTTTTCAACTCTTTTAATAAGAGCTTCCTTACTTTCATCAAACATTGGTTGAGCAATTTTCATCATAGTTATTTCCACTAAAACTCTTGGATTTGAAGATGACTTTATATCATCTTGAGTTATTGATAATACATTTAAAATTCTTATCAAATCGTTTATATCTATGTTTTCAGATTGAAACTTAAGTTGTTCTATAGTTTCTTCTGGCAATGAAATTATTTCATCTAATTCTGATGACACCTTACATACCATTAAATTTCTAAAATGGTCAATCAAATCATTTATAAGGTTTCTTATATCTTTCCCCCATAAAACAAATTCATTTAATATCTCTAGAGATTTTTTAGTATCTTGTTCCACAATACATTGAGACAATTCAAATAACTGCTCTATATTGACGCTTCCCATCAATTCAACAACATCTTTATAATCTATTTTATTCTCTCCAAATGATATACATTGGTCTAATATACTAAGAGCATCTCTAAGCGCTCCTTGAGAATTCCTAGCTATTAAATTAAGAGCTTTATCATCTATATCAATTCCTTCATCTTCACAAATCCTTTTCATTCTAAGAGTCATGTCCTTAACTGTAACTCTTTTAAAATCATATCTTTGGCATCTCGATAAAATAGTTGCAGGTATCTTGTGAGGTTCAGTAGTAGCCAATATAAATATTACATATGATGGAGGCTCTTCTAATGTTTTTAATAGTGCATTAAAAGCTCCTTGAGACAACATATGAACCTCATCTATTATATATACTTTATATTTAGCATTAGCTGGAGAATATTTCACACTTTCTCTAAGTTCTCTTATATCATCCACACTGTTATTTGATGCTGCATCTATTTCTACAACATCCATTGTATTGTCCTTTAATATAGATTCACATATCTCACACTCATTACAAGGTTCTTCATTTATTTTATTTAAACAGTTAACTGCCCTTGAAAAAATCTTTGCAGTAGATGTCTTACCAGTACCTCTTGTCCCACAAAACAAATAAGCATGTCCTATATTATCATTGTATATTTGATTTTTTAAAGTCTTAATAATATGATCTTGACCAATAACGTCCTCAAACTTTTGTGGTCTATATGCTCTATATAATGCTTTATGCATCTTTTTACCTCTCTTTAGTAAAATTAATAAAAAAATCCCTCATTATCTAAGGGATTAGTCTTTTATATATTAAATGCTGTACACCATCTATCGACTTAATTCCATAGGCGTTACCAAAACAGTTAGCTCAACTTAGGCACCCCCGCGGCACACAAAAGTGATCACTTACCGCTGCTTCCTTCCGGATCTGACGGGGTTCATGAGCTTTCATTGCGCAGGACCTAAGCATCAACACCACTTATTTAGGGCGGCCCTACAGAAAATAAGCCTTTAGATGGAATTCAATCCTGCTATAGCGGATTGCAGGTTACAGGGCACCGCTACCTCCCCATCTAGTACAGCAAAATTACAACCATATTTAATTACTTTTATTGTTTCTGGCGGAGAGAGTGGGATTTGAACCCACGATACAGTTTTACCCATATACTCGCTTTCCAGGCGAGCGCCTTCGACCACTCGACCATCTCTCCTTAATCTCTTTTTCTTAATGCCTTAAAAAATTCTTGCAATATGATCGAGCATTCTTCTTGCAAAACATCAAAAGCCACTTTTACATTATTATTATTAAAATAATCTAATTTAAACTCATGTTGTTTTTCTATATATGAATTTTTTATATGTCTTGTCCCTATTATAAGCTTTTTTATTCTAGAATTAACTATTGCACCACTACACATTATGCAAGGTTCCATTGTAACATACAAATCACAATCAGTCAACCTCCAACCACCTATTTTTTCTGATGCTTGCTTTATTGCTAAAATCTCTGCATGAGCTGTAGAATCTTTTAATGTTTCTGTAAGGTTATGAGCTCTAGCTATTATTTGATTATCTTTAACTATGATAGCTCCTATTGGTGTTTCTCTTTTATTATATGCTTTATATGCTTCTTTTAATGCTTCTTTCATATAAAATGAACTTTCCATAATTCCTCCCAAAACTTATAACAAACTTATCTTATCATAATTCATTTTATAATTCAACTTAATTTTATTTTGTTTATTTAATTATTAATAGATATCTCTATATTTTATTTAAATTAGTTCCAAAATAATCTTTATCCATTTATATAAGTGTTGATTTATAAAGATGTTTAGCATTTTATGATAGATATTTGTTTATATAAATTCACATAAAAAAGCTATGAAATTTAATAATTTCATAGCTTTTTTAATTTATTGTTCATTCATAGTATGTCTTTTACATCAAAATATATTTCTACATATAATATCAATAGAGTATTATCTTATAACATCAACACCCATGTAAGGTCTTAATTCTTCAGGAACTACTACAGAACCATCTGCTTGCTGATAATTTTCTAGTATAGCTGCTAGACATCTTCCTATAGCTAATCCAGAACCATTTAAAGTGTGAACATATTCTGCTTTTGATTTTTTATCCCTTTTAAATCTTATTCCTGCTCTTCTTGCTTGGAAATCTTCAAAGTTTGAACAAGAAGATATCTCTACATATCTATTGTAACTTGGCATCCAAACTTCTAAATCATATTTAAATGCAGCTGTAAATCCTAAATCCCCTGTACATATTTTTACAACTCTATATGGAAGACCTAACATTTGTAGCATAGTTTCAGCATCATGAGTTAATGATTCTAATTCATTATAAGAATCTTCTGGTTTAACAAACTTAACTAACTCAACTTTATTAAATTGATGTTGTCTAACTAAACCTCTTGTATCTCTTCCTGCTGAACCTGCCTCAGATCTAAAACAAGGAGTATATGCACAATATTTAATTGGAAGTTCTGCAACATCTAATATCTCATTAGCATGTATATTAGTAACAGGTACTTCAGCTGTTGGTATTAAGAAATACTCTAATCCTTCTATCTTGAACATATCTTCTTCAAATTTAGGAAGTTGACCAGTACCTATAAAACTATTTCTATTAGCCATAAATGGAGGTAAAACTTCTGTATATCCATGTTTAGCTGTATGAGTATTTAAAAAGAAATTCATTAAAGATCTTTCTAATCTAGCACCTAAACCTCTATATAAAGTAAATCTTGAACCAGTTATTTTTCCAGCTCTTTCAAAATCTAATATACCTAGACCAGTACCAATATCCCAATGTGCTTTGTGTTCGAAATCAAATTTAGTAGGTTCTCCCCAAGTTCTTATTTGAACATTATCTTCATCTGTTTCGCCTTGTGGAACCTCTGGATGAGGAACATTTGGTATTCTCATCAATGTGTATTCCATTTTTGCTTCTACTTCTTTTACTTTCTCATCAATACCTTTTATCTTATCTGATAACTCTTTTAATCTTGCTTTTTCTTCTGTTACATCTTTGCCTTCTTTTATTAATTGTGGTATGTTTTTAGAATTTACATTTAATTCATTTTTCATAACCTCAACTTCTTGAAGTATCTCTCTTCTTTTATTATCTAATTCAACCACAGCATCAAGGTCAAATTCTCTTTCGCCTCTTCTTTCCATAGCTTTCTTGATATCATCTAAATTTTCTCTTATTCTTTTAATATCTAACATATTAATTCCTCCTAATAATTTTGATAATATAAATTATAATTCCAATTAATTTACAAGTATTCTAGCTGTAAACTTTTAATTTAAACAAATTTGAAAAATAAAAAAAGACCTCCGTTTACCCTATAAAAGGGACGAAAATCTTTTATCCGCGTTGCCACCCTAATTGATTATACTAAAACGTATAATCCTCTCAGACCTATAACGTAGGTAAACCGTCTAGCTTTAACTAGAAGCTCTAGAGTAGATTCAAAAACCATTGTAATGAGTTCTCACCATCCACTCATTCTCTGAATACAATCTGTTTTTTACTATTTTCCTTCACCGCTTTTTAACTAATTGTTTTATTTGATAATCATTATATTATATATATTAACATCTTTCAATACTATTATTCAAATTTTTTTAGAATTTTCTTTAATTTTTTATATTAAATTCACTTTTTTACTTAATTGAAATTCTATCTTTTATCCATTGTATTTAAATTGCTCATATTATTAAATAATAATGAGGAAGGAACAAATGGGACTTTTATATTATTTTCGTCAAATTTATTTTTGACTTTTTCCATTACATCAAAGTAAACATCCCAGTAATCATCAGTTTTAACCCATGGTCTAGCAACTATTTGCATAGTGTTGTTTCCTATAGAGTTTAAACCTATAATTGGTTTTGGGTCATCCAATATCCTTTTTTCATTTATAAAAATTTCATTCAATATGGACTTAACTACATCGATATCACTATCATATGAAATATTATATGAAAAATCTATCCTTCTTTTATTTTGATGTGTGTAATTAATTATATTGTTACTTGTCAATTGAAAGTTTGGTATAATTATGGTTTTATTATCTGGGGTTTTAAGAACAGTACTAAATATTTGTATATCAGAAACTGTACCTTCTACACCTGAGCCTTGAATATAATCGCCTATATTAAATGGCTTAAAAAATAAAATAATCATACCTGAACCTAAATTTGATAATATTTCTTTAAATGCTAAACCTATACTAAATCCAGCAGCTCCTAATACAGCTACAACTGATGTAGTTTGTATCCCTATAATACCCAAGCTTATCAATGATATAATAGATAACATAGATATGTATATTCCATATACAATGAAATTATTTACACCTTTGCTCATTCCATATTTGATTAAAAACCTTGAAACCATCTTTTTTACTATCCTAGATATATAGATACCTATTACAAATACGATTATTGCATATATAATATTTGGTATATTATCACTAAAGTTATTAAGCATATTTTCTAAAGTTCTTTTAGTTATATTACTATTTGTTGAAGCAGTCTTAGCTAATGATAAAAAATTCATTTAACTCCTCCTTATGATAATATTCCTCTGTCTTCTAATTCTTTTGTTATAACTTCTATAGTCTCTTCTTTTAGTGTCTCAATTGTATGAATATGACTACATTCAGTTAGAACTGATAACTGTTTAAATTCATTTGTCTCAACCTTCTTCATAAAATTATCTATATCCATTTTAGAGTAAATATTAAGCTCTGCAGTTATCTGACCATATGTTGGATGATTTACGATGACATCCTTAACAATTCCACCTAAATCTACAATAATCTTTAATTCATCATAAATTTCTTTAGAATTCCTGTGATTCTTACATTTTATTTGCTTTGTAAAATATGGTTGATTATATATTATATATCCTTGAGGTGTAGCTATTATTTCAAATCCTCTAGCTCTTATAAGGGCTATATCTTGTACTATTACTTGCCTACTTACATTTAATATCTCAGCTAGCATTCCACCTTTTACAGGGCACTTAGATTCTTTTAAAATATCTATTAATTTGCTTCTTCTTTCATCAGAATTCATATTACACCTTCTTTCTAAATCAAAAACTTTACCTATACTATATAATTCTATATTTTATCTTATTATAAATCAATATTGATTTTATATTCTATTTAATATTAAACTTTGTTGCAAATAAAAAAGATTACGTGGCTACGTCCTACTCTCCCAGGCAGTTTCCCACCAAGTACCATCAGCGCTAGAGAGCTT
>NZ_JAGWCW010000053.1:0-10109 GCF_020657835.1 Clostridioides sp. ZZV14-6387 | reverse complement strand
ATAATTAAAAATGTACTTATTAAGATAAGTAAAAGAGCTATCACAGAACAAATTTAATTTGCTCATGCGACAGCCCCTTCTTTTTTATTTATAAATTATCTTTGTATGCTCTTTCTATTCTATTTTTACCTTTTTCAAAATAATCATTGTCTAGTTCTATGCCTACGAATTTTCTTTTAGTGTTAGCACATGCAACACCAGTTGCACCACTTCCAAAACAATTATCCAGTACAACATCATCTTCTCTAGTATATGTTTTTATTAAATATTCTAATAGACTAGTTGGTTTTTGTGTTGGATGAATACATTTAGTTTCCTTATTAAAATATAATGTATTACTAGGATAATTTGTGTATTCTTGTATATATTCTTTTCCAGATAATCCACCATGATATATTTCTCCTTGACTACCTTCTTTTTTTACTTTTTTAATTGGCTTATCCAGCTTTTTTAAATTCTGTGGTATATATAAGGGTGCCTTCTTATAAAAAACATTTATATCCTCTACACATCGTAAAGGCTGATATTTACAAAACGCAAATCCTGTTCTTGTATTTTTCAGCCAATACCAACTATATTTATAATTTTTTAAATTAGATGCAATTAATTTTGTAGTAAATGGTTGAGCTGAAAATAAAACTATAGCACCATTACTTTTTATTATTCTATTATATTGTTTCCACATTTCTTCTAAGTTTATAATACTATCCCATTTGCAATTAGTCATTCCATAAGGAAGGTCGCATAAAATTAGGTCAACCGAATTATCTTTTATTGTCTCCATTATTTCAATACATTCTCCATTGTAAAGCTTATACTTTTGTATGTCTAACATATATTGTAACCCTCCTAATATTATGTATTATATTCGATTTGAATCTGGATATAGTATTTATTGCTATGCTTAATATCTTACTTTTTTTATAAATAGCAATGCTTTTTTAATTGTTTCCCAAACATCACTATCATATATTTGTGTGAACTTTTCTCCTGTATTTTTAGCTATTTCCACCATTTTTTTACTAGCTCCACCACCCACAACATATAAATTTTGTGTTCTATGTGGTTTATAATTTTCTATGTCTGTAACTAAATAACTTTCTTTTTCTCTCTTGTAATATAATCCTAATAAATCTGCTGCTACTTTATCATCACCGCTGTACACTATTGTATGTTTGTATCTATTATAATTATTTTCTTCTGCTGAACTAACATGTTTTGTTATTGCATCCACTATCGCAGCTGCTAATTTATCAGCTCCTAAACTTAAATATTTATTCGCATCTTCAGTATCTACGAAGCATACTTCTATTAGCATGCTTTTTGCTTTAGTTTTATTTACTACATATAATCCACTTCCATCTTTTACCCCTCGATTTGTAAATCCTAAATCAGAGATTTTTTTACAAACATCTATAGCGTCTTGATACTGTTTACCTTTATATGTGTAAACTTCGCACCCTTTGCCACCACCAGCGTTAAAATGTATTGATATGAACCAGTCCAAATCCTGTCTATTAGCTTGTGCAGTTATTTTAGATAAACATTCAGATTGTGTAGATGCTTTATCTATAGTACAATCAACTACATTGTTACCTAGTTTTTTTAGTTTGTCTATTACTTTATATCCTACATTTCTAGTTTCTATTGATTCATTTATTTTTCCTATAGCTCCAGAACCTGCTCCCACCTTTGTATGTCCACAATTTACACCTATCTTCATTTTATTTATTCTCCTTTCCAAGTTGTTCTAATGCTTCTTTAATTTTATTTGGTATTGGTAAACCTATTGCTGCACAATTTTCTGTTATACTTAATGCTTCATTTGCTATATAAAAATAGCAAACTAATGTCTTAAATATCCAATCCCCATTATTTATTAGTCTGTCTAATAATGCTGCTACTGCCACAATTACCAGTATTCCACTTTTTTTTGCAATACCTTTAAATCCTACATTACTAGAAAGTTTTTTAAGTACAAACCCTTTAATTACTCCAAATAGATAGTCTATCAACATAAGTGTTAACAGAATAGCTAATACCTCCTCCCAAGTTCCAAATAGCCACGTAAAATACGTTCCTATCAGTGCTGTGATAGTGTTCAATCTTCCATCATAAATATTCATTTTTTTCTCTCCTTATTAAAATTTAAATAACCAATTAATAACTATATACATAAAAAAGGAGCCTTTTTATTGGCTCTTATCATGTAACAATTCAATTAAAATTATGATTCTTATACATTATATTTGGAAACATAAATATGCTGTAAATTGAATTCTCATTTTCTTTTTTAGATTTAAAAGTTATTTTAAAGTTTTCTCCAAAATGCCTGTAAGATAATATTACTCTTATCAATCATTATTCTATCTCCAAAATTTAGCATAGTTGACTCATCATTTTTTACAGTTGACCATCCTATGAGTTCATAACTACCTGCATTTAAATTTCCTGTATTAGATAACGTAACTGTACTTGCATCTGTTAAATATGAATATTGGTCAATTGGTGGGTGACCACTTACACCTGTTCCAGCTGGAAAATTTGAACCATATGCAATCCTATATTTTCCCCACATACCATATAATGTTATATCTTCTTTACCTATAACAATATTTTCTTCTACATCAGATTTTAATATAGGAATTTGAGCTTTTTCTATATTAGAAGTCCAACCTAAAAATTTGTCTTTATCTTCCTCTCCACCTAGTGGATTATTTTCACTATTTTTTAATACAGTAACTATATCACCTTCAACATATCTATTTGCATCAACAGGCACTTCACCCGTTCTATTTAAAGGATATTCTTCTGGTGGGAAATTGGCACTATAAGTAACATATCTATATTTTTTCCAAACTGCATATAAATGTAAGCCATCTGATTGTACATGCTCGTTTTCTATAGTAGCATTTTCAATTACATCTCCATTTTCAGTTAATGACCAACCACAAAACTTATAATTATATTCTTTGTTATTTTCATCATAATTGTTTAATGGTAAAAGAGTAATTATATCCCCTAAAATATATTTATTACTATCAATAGGTATGGTTGGAATAGGAATGCCTTGAAAATCACTAGGAATATTCAGCTCATATATAACATTTATACATTTATACCAGATAGCATACAAAGTGATGTCATCTGTAGCTATGCATCTTTCAATCACATCTCCATTTTCAGCTAATGACCAACCTTTAAATCTATATTCATTTAAATCTGTATTACTTGGTAAATCTAATCTTGCTTCTGTATTAGCTAATACTGTCATGTCATCTGGTACTGTAACATCTTCGTTTGAATATCCTTCTGGCAAATTAATATTATAATTTATTGTGTATCTCTTACTATTTTCCAATAATTGTATTAATATATTTAAATCTTCCTTATTCGCTTTCTTACTAAGTTCCAAGTTAATATTATCCTGTTCATTATTTAATTTATTAATATTTTTTACTACATCTTCATTTAACAAAATTTATCACCTTCTTTTTTATTTAGAGAGTCACATTAGTAACTCTCTATTTTAAACATAAAAAAGAACTCTTACAGTTCTATTTCAATGGTATTTCTAATTCATCACATCTAGTTTTTACTTGCTCTCTAATTATTACTGGTACATCCTCAATTTTCTTTTTACCTTTCAAAATTAAAGCTACATAAACCTCTATCATACTATTTCCTCCAATTCTTGCCATATATGTTTTTGGCATATTATTTATACTTTCTCCATTAGTTGGAGTTAAAGACAATATCATTTCATATATTTCTGTATTAGCTAGTAATGATGTCATAATATCCTCATCTTGTGTTGTTTGACTTACATTTAAATTATCTATCTTCTTTTTCTGTTTAAGCTTCTCAAGCTTACTGTTATTTATATTTAACATTTAATCACCTCTAAAGTGTAGCCTCATCTATAGAAAATATCATTGTTGGTCTTTTTATCGCAGTCCAATTGTCACCTTTTTCAACTATGATTTTAGGTTCTGCTTGTGTCATTCCTTTTTCTTCTAACTCATAAATTTCTTGATAGCCAGTATCAACTTTTTTCATTTCTAATAAATTCATATCTTTATGTAGACCTGTGTTATTTGTTTTGACCTGTACTTTCATTTGGTTTATAAGCTGATAAATTATATCTCCTACATTTACATTATCTTCTAATGCTCTATCTAATGTTATTACAACTTTACCATCTGCACTATTTGTTAAAGAATTTATATTGTACTTCTTATTCTTGATAAATAGATTAGCTCCTTCTGAAACATTTATAGAATTATTCTCTTTGTTAATTGTTGCTCCTAAATACATATTATCTCCAAATAAAGTGTTGGCTTTAAAGTATATGTTATTTATACCAAGATTAAGTTTTTCAAGTGGAATAGTGAACAGCACAAAATTATTGATAAATTCATTCTTTGAATGTATTAACTCATTATTTAAATACATTTCAATCTTATCAATTTCATTATTTGAGTCATTTACTTTTAACTTTATACCAGATATAGTTTTTTCAGCTAATTCTATTGATGGTTTTGTTGTAGGTGCTTGGTAAGTCATAAATAAAGTTTCATCTCTTCCAGCATCCAACCAAAGCAAGTCATTATTAAATTCTTGTGGTATTTGAACTTTATTAAATATATATGGATTATTAGAGTTCATATTATAACAATCTCTTATCTTACCACATATCCAGAGTGATTTATCTAGCTTTCTAAAAGATATATAATCTTCACCTATCTCTACATCTTCTACATCTACATCAAGTTTAGTAAATGTCTTTATTATAGTATTTGCAGAAGCCTCACCTAATCCAAAGTTACCATATCTATTAAATCCTTGCCCCCATACAGAGTTATCATTTAATAAGACTAAAGTAAATTTATCATCACACATTACTTTCTTTACATTAGATATATTTACTCTTTGTAATTCATTTACTTCGTTATTATGACCTACACCTAACTGATAATCTGAATTTAATCCTGCTGAATATAGAGTACCATCATTTTTTAAAAAATATGAGAATCCAACACCACAAGAAGCCTGTCTTATATCTGCAAAGCCTAGCTTAGTGAAGATTGTCAATAGAGCTGTTGTTCTTGGGTTTAATAACTGACCATATGTATTATCACCACATCCAAATAGTTCTCCAGAAGTATTTACAATTAATGAATGAGTTTTTGACATCCAGAACTCCTTTATGTTTTCTTGTAATTCTATTCTGTCATTATCTATATCATATTTTTCTTTATATGAAGAACCTAAAATATTTTTATAATTTATATCACTTCTAGATGGTATTATATATTTGTTATTTATCAGATTAAAGTTATTGTTTAATGTATAATTATTTAAAGTTTCAAATCTATATGGATAATGTCCCTCTATTTTAGTGAATACATTTCTATTAATAACATCACCCAAACCTAACTGTCCATATTTATTATCACCACAAGAAAATATAGTACCATCATTTTTTAATATCATTGAATAACTATCACCACATATAACATCTTTTACATTATTAATATTGACTTTAGTAAATATATGCACATTATCATTATGACCTAGACCCAATTGTCCTTCTAAATTACGACCAGATGAGTATACTGTATCATCATTTTTTAGTACGAATGTATGGGTACCTCCACATACAACTTTTTTTACATTATCTATATTGACCTTTGTAAATATCTCTCTATCATTATTATCTCCTAAACCTAATTGACCACCTGAATTATGACCAATAGCCCATAAAGTATTATCATTTTTAAGTACAAAGGTAAATTCGTCACCACATATGATTTCTTGTACATTATATATATCAACTTTAGTAAATGTATGTCTATCAGTATTATCGCCTAATCCTAATTGCCCATAATTATTTCGTCCACATGAGTATACTGTATTATCGTTTTTAAGTAAAAAAGTGTGGAATCCAAAACATATAATATCTTTTACGTCACTTATATTAACCTTAGTAAATACGTTTCTATTAACAACATCGCCTAATCCTAGTTGTCCATTTTCATTGACTCCACATGCATATATAGAATTATCTTTTTTTATAATAAAAGAGTGACCTTTTGAACATATAATTTTTTTTACATTATCTATATTTATTTTTGTAAATGTATTTCTATCAGTATTATCTCCTAGTCCTAATTGTCCTCCTTTATTATATCCAGCACTCCATACTGTATCATCATTTTTTAATACCATTGAATAACTTCCTCCACCCAGAGTTTCTTTTACATTATCAATATTAACTCCAGTAAATAAAAGTCTATTATTAATATTCCCCAATCCTAATTGTCCAGTGCCATTAAGTCCAACAGTCCAAAGTGTACCATTGTTTTTTAGTATAAATATATGAGCTCTACCACCAACAATTTTATAATTATTTGCATATTCTGGAAGGTTATTTTTTAGTTCTATATTAACCTTTGTAAATACATTTTTGTTAATAGTATCACCTAACCCCAACTGCCCACCAGAATTTAAACCACACGACCAGATACTTCCATCATTTTTAATTATGAATGTATGATTGTTACCACATACAATATCTTTTACATTATCTATAGCAACCTTTGTAAATGTAGTTCTACTATCAGTATCTCCTAAACCTAACTGCCCATAATTATAACCACACGACCAGATTGTATTGTCATTTTTGATTATAGAAGTATGAGCATTTCCACATACAATATTTTTTACATTGTCTATATTAACTTTAGTAAACACATTTCTATTACCAGTATCTCCCAAGCCTAAAGCTCCATTATTATTTAAACCACACGACCAGATACTTCCATCATTTTTGATTATAAATGTATGATAGCTACCACATATTGCATCTTTTACATTATCTATATCAATTTTCGTAAATACATTTCTTTGTGTAGTATCTCCCAATCCTAAAGCTCCATTACTATTATAACCACACGACCAAATTGTATTGTCATTTTTGATTATAAATGTATGATTACCACCACATACAATATCTTTTACATTATCTACAGCAACCTTTATAAATGTACTTCTATTAGCATTACCTCCTAAACCTAACTCTCCATTATTATTTAAACCACACGACCAGATTGTATTGTCATTTTTGATTATAGAAGTATGATACCCTCCACATACAATTTTTTTAACATTATCAATATTAACTCTTGTAAATGTAGTTCTATTAGTAGTATCACCTAATCCTAACTGCCCATAATTATTTCGACCACATGACCAAACTGTATTATCATTCTTGATTATAAATGTATGAGTATATCCACATACAATATTTTTTACATTATCAATATCAACCTTTGTAAACACATTTCTATTAGTAGTATCACCTAATCCTAACTGCCCATAATTATTTTGACCACATGACCAGACTGTATTATCATTTTTAAATATGAATGTGTGAGCATCTCCACATATTATCTTATCATTTTTATTTATTATTAAATATTCGCCATCATCTTTTAATAAATATGTGTCTCCATTTAAATTTACACTTTTGCTAAATCCTACATAATCATTATTTTTATACTCTGTAAAAGTAGTAAAGTTAGTTATATTATTTATAAAATGTTGGCATCCTATTTCCCCTTGTTTATTAGAACCTGTAAATAATATTTTATTATCATTTTTTCTAATAAAAGTATGATAATAACCGCATATAACATCTTTGACATTATCTATATCGACCTTTGTAAATACCTTTCTATAAGTATTATCACCTAGACCCAACTCTCCTTCATAATTATAACCACATGACCATACTGTATTATCATTTTTAATTATAAAGGCATGATAACCACCACATATTACATCTTTTACATTATCTATATTTATTTTTGTAAATGTATTTCTATCAGTAGTATCTCCCAATCCTAAAGCTCCATGCGAATTATAACCACAAGACCATATAGTATTGTCGTTTTTTATGATGTAAACAGAATTATTACCTACAATTTTTTTAACATTATCTATATTGACCTTAGTAAATATATTTCTTTGAGTATTATCACCTAGACCTAAAGTTCCACTAGCATTATGACCACATGACCAGATACTTCCATCATTTTTTATTATGAATGTACTAGAAGCACCACATATTATATCTTTAACATTATCTATATCAACTTTTGTAAATATGTTTCTATTAGTAGTATCATTTAAGCCTAACTGACCGTTAGAATTTAAACCACATGACCATATTGTATTATCGTTTTTGATTATAAAAGTGTGATTGTTACCACGTACAATATCTTTTACATTATCTATATCAACTTTTATAAATGTAGTTCTTTGTGTATTATCACCTAAACCCAACTCTCCATTGTTATTATAGCCACACGACCAGACTGTATTATCATTTTTTAATATGAATGTGCTAGCATATCCACATACAATTTTTTTAACATTATCTATATTAACCTTAGTAAATATATTTCTTTGAATATTATCGCCTAGACCCAACTGACCTTGTGAATTTTGACCTGTGCAAAAGACTGTTCTATCTTTTTTAATAACAAAAGTGTAATTACCACCATGTGTAATATCTACAAAATCATAATTATCAAAATCCTTGTCAAATTCATCAAAATATATATCTGTATCTAAATATCTTCCACGCTGTAAGATTTTATTTTCTTTCATTAAATCATTCCTTTCTTATTTAATTTCATAAGAATATTTTTCAAGTTCTATAGTATTAGCTCCAACATCTGTACTAGTATTTGAAATAGTTTCTATAAAGTTATCATCAAGTTCATGTATGTATTTAACTTTATAACAAGAAAAAGGAATGTCTATTTTATTAAAAATAACATTCCCTTCACTTCCAAATATTCTTTTTCTATCTGTATCTAATCTTAGACCTTCGATTGATAAGATACCTTTTGAATCAGTTAAATTGTCATACCATTGACCTACTTCATCTACTACACCAGATTCCAGTTCTAAATAAATCAATATATCTAAAACTTTATTAGATAAAGTATCATATTTATCTTTTAAGCTATCTAATTGTTGACCTAAGTTTCCACCAGCTTCAAGAATCTTTACACTAGCATCTAATTCATTCACTGCATCTGATATATTTTTAGATACTGTACTTAATTCACTTGAACCAACTTTATTTTGCATTAAATTTATCTTATCTAAATTAGTAGCTATATTACTTTTATTTTCATTTATCTTAGTTAGACTCTCATCAAATTTTGCATCAATTTTGACACTAGAATAAGTACTATCTAGTGTTGTTATATTATCATTTATTGTAGCTTGTATAACTTCTTTATTTGTATTACCATTTACAACAGTTACTTTTACATCTATGTTACTTTCATTAAATATTTCTATCGTATTAGAATCTACTATAGTATAAGAATTAGTCATACTTTTCTTAGTTGCTTCATCTAATATTGCTACAAATATATTTTCTGTAACTAAATTATGATTAACTGTAAGTTTAAAATATTCTCCATCAGCAACCCAATCTGATTCAACATAAGATTTACTAAAAGCTACATTAGTTGCAGCCGAACTCATTTCAGCGATTTTTTCATATACCTTATCAAAATCATATGTAAATCTTTCTTTTAATGTATTTTTTTGAGTTCCATCGTAAGTTTCTCTTGTTTGTATTATTTCTCCTGTTGTATTTGTACTTTCCAACTCTTCAAATCTTTGTTCAAATTCAGTTAATTTATTAGATACAGTTGTTGTCATATCCGTTTTAGCAATATTCACTTCAACAATCTTATTGTCAACTTCAACTATTTTAGTATCTACTTCATTTATCTTATTATTAGTTTCAACTATTTTATCATCAATTTGCTTTTGTTGTTCTTTTAATTTATTATCTAGTGTTGTATCGACCTCATTAAATTTTTCATCAGTTTTATCAATTAATTCTTTTTCCATTCTTTTTATAGAATTTTGTCTATCTATTTCTTGTGTTTCTCTTACTTCTTCACTTTCTTTTCTTACTAACTCATTAGCTTCTCTTGCTTCTTCACTGGTTTTTCTTACTTCTTCACTTTCTTTTCTTACTAACTCATTAGCTTCTCTTGTTTCTTCACTGGTTT
>NZ_JAGWCW010000052.1:0-11754 GCF_020657835.1 Clostridioides sp. ZZV14-6387 | reverse complement strand
CAACTACACACAAAGTACCTGCAGGTAAAATAGGATATGTAGCATTTAAACCATACTTCAAAGAAGTAAGAGGTACTGTAAATGGAGTAGTGGCAGGAACTCCTATAACTCAAAAAATAGTAGCACAAAGCCCTATTAAAGCAGGAAATGTTTGTGATGGATTAGAATATCTTGCATATAAATAATAATAGAAAGAGTTGATTAAAATGGAAAATAAAAATACGTATTTAGTAATTAGTTTAATATTAATAATAATAGGTTTTATAATATTATTTTTTAATGTTGACTTAGCATTATCACTAAAAACAGTATATCTATCTGATAAAGGATTTGGAGAAGCAATTGAAAATCAAATATTTAAAAACTATTCTTATATGTTTTTAATAATAGGTGGTGTGTTATTTTCCAGAGGAATTTATAATTTAACTAAACCTGAGATAATCAAATTAATTACAAATAAAAAATAAATATTAAATATAATAAAAGGACTTATAAATTATAAGTCCTCTTATTAAGCCTAAAACCTGCTATTTTACTTTTATCCAGTCCTTTACTAACTCTATATTCTTGCTCTCAGAGCCAAGACTTTAAAACCCTTAAATAAAAAACAGGACTATACTCCCCTTAATACAAAGAGCCGTTTTTTAACGCACCTATTTTTTTTAGTGTTGTTCTTACCTTAGATTCCCTTATATTTAATTGTTTTACTATGCTTCTATTACTTAATCATTTTTCTTTGAGTTTCAATAGTTCTCTTTTAAGTTTAGAAACCCCTGATGATTTTTGATTAATTTTAGCTTTAAAAACTATTAAAGGTCTTTATCTAATAGATTCTTTTAGAACTTTAATATGTCATTTGCTTTGTTAAATATACCTGTCCCAATTTTATATTCTATAAGACCACATATTGCACCTAATAAAAATTGCAATTCAATTGATTTATTAACAGTGTTTAGATTAAATTTTCCCAATGATATTTCTATTAACTCACTACTCAAAAATAATAATACAATATTAGAGCAAGCACATATATATATCAATCTCATCCATGGATTAAGTCCATCTTCTTCAATTAAGCTTAACTCTTCAAAAGATAGATTTAATTTTCTAGCACCAAAAGAAATCCAAGTACCTATTACTGAACCAATAGATACATATATATATTTATCTAAATAAGAAAAATTAATTTTAAACACAATATATTTAATAATTAAAAGAATTAATGCAATAATAATTGCGTATTTCCCTAAATCACACATATATGTATTTTTTATCCTATTTCCTTCTTGAATGCAAATTTTATCTTTTAATTTCTCAAGTGTTTTTAAAGAAAGTTTTGGTGCTGGATTTTTTCCAACTAAACCTACTTGAGCAAGAGACAAAAGTTCATTTAAATACTTTTTCTTTATTTCTGATTTTGTATTTTTAAGTGTTGAAATATAGGAACTTGCTTCTTCAACACTGTGAAACAGTGTTACTTGTTCTTCAGGTACAGTATCTTCTTCAACATCTTCAAGTAATCCGCATTTTATATCCCATTCATTTTCAGGATTTATATAAACGATAAAACATCCTTTAGACATTTACAATGCATTTCCACATGTTGGACATTCTTTGCCTGCTCTAGCTAAACTTTCATTAATATTCATTGTGCCACCAAACAGTTGTATTAACTCACCTAAAATTCCCTCTTCTTCCTCTGTTAAAACTTGTCCTCCTTCTTTTTTTGATTGCAAATTCATTTTCAATAATTTAAGATTGTAAAATTCCATAAAAATACATTCCTCCATTTATAAATAATTTTAAAACTATTATAATTATACCTCAAGTTCTACCTGGATAGAGTAAGTATCCAAATCTCTAAAAAACATCCCTTCCTACACCTAAAAGGAAACAGGACTACGTCCCCCTTAATACAAAGAGCCATTTCAGTTGACAAACTATAAAGACTTTAAAATTTTACTTACTGCTTGTCTACTTATTCCAATATTTCTTGCTATTTCACTTTGATTCAGCCCTTTATTTTTTAGTTCTAGTATCTTATATATTCTATCTTGCTTTTCTTGCTCTCTATTTGTTAAACCATGTTCATTTCTTCTATTTTCTTGTCTTCTTAGATTATTTCTTATGTATTTTTCATTTTTACCTATTATTGATTTAAGATATTTTTGTTCTTCTTCTGTTATTCCCAATAAATCTATCAGTGTGCTATTCTTAAATTTATATTTTTTGCCATTGTAAGCCGTTTCTGCACTCTTTGTATGTTTTACTACCTCATACTCCATCAGTGGTTTTACAAACTGTTTATTCAACTCTAGGGTACATTCTAATGCTTGTACTTCATCCTCCATAAAACAACAAGTAAAATATCTATATAAAAACAAGGTTACCTCTCTGCACCCTTCCATATCATAACTTCTAAGTTCACATATTTTTATCAAGTCATTAAGTCTTGCATGATATAAGCTATATTCATTAAATAAACTAATAACCTTTTTTGGTCTTCCTTTACTTTTCTGTTTCTTTTCCTTTAGCTCTGGTAAATAATTTTCTTGTATCTCTTTCAAAGTATAGGTATATCCATCATAATCAATTATTTTAACTTCTGTTTGTGTCTTGGAATTAATTGTTCCTGTGGCTCGTAACACACGTGTAGGGTCTAAGGCTTTCGCATCTGCTCCAAATTCTTTTAATTGATTATATATGTATCTTTGTATCGCATACCAAAGTGGTAAGGCTTTGCTTGGTACTGATTCAAGCTTTAATACATAATATAACCCTCTGCCACTGTCAATTAACATAGTTGGGTTTGGTATTATCCCATTTAAATCCTTTTCTATAAAGAATCTGACCGCTTCTTTCGTATAATTTGTATTGTAACAATCTATATCTATAAATATTGCATTTAATTCTTTTATATTTTCAATCCTTCTCTGTGGTTTATAAAAAGTATTATGACTTATATAAACATTTACTTTATTGTCTATAAGCTCATGATATTTATTTTCTAACTCATTTATTTTATAGTGCCATTGTGTAAACTTTTGCTCTTTTTTACTTGCTAATGTTATGTATCCTTTTGACTTACTATGTATTACTTCTAAATTATTTATATCATCCAATAATATATCCTTTGCATTAGAACAATTCATATTATCCCCCTTATCTTTTAGGAGTCAATTAAATTTTAACAAGCTATGTATTTACATTCTTTTGTAAATCTCGTATAATTAATATATTAAAAGGATATATTTATCCTATGTGTTTACATGTTAATTAAACTTTAGTAGTTTTAATTGACTCTATTGTTTTATTGTTGAAAGAATGAGTGGTTGCGGTCAAACAAATACTCATTCTTTTTCTATTTTTTGTTAATTAGTATTATATCATTAATAAAATTATAATTCATTGTTTAGAATTATTTTTCTGGTGGTTTTAATTTATATCTTGTCTGTTTCAAATACAATTCTTAACAAGTCATCTTTTAATATCATTTTTAACACTTCCTTACATTTGTATTTCAAACTTTTGCACCCTATAATTGTTTATTTTGTATATTCCCAGTTAAGTTTTTAATATCTCTTTTTCAATAAAATATCTTGTTAACTCTAATGCATCAACTTCAAGTGCTTTTGTTAATTCAAGTATCAGTGTTACTGTTGGACTATGATAAAAACATTCTCTCTCTAATTTTGATATATAACTTTGACTTATATTAGTCATTTTACTAAGTTGATTTTGAGTTATTTTTTTATTTGTACAAGATATTTTTAATATATTTTCTATTTTTAATCACTCCCAATATTTTACACCTATACTTATTATATTAACTATACACAATAATGGTTGTCAATAGTTAAATTGCGTGCAGTACATATCTTGTGTAATATGTATTTATATAACAATGATTATAAGGGGGGTTAATATGTATATACAATTAAATGAATTATTAATGTCTAGGGGTAAAAGTAAATACTGGTTATCAAAGCAAACAGGAATGACACCTCAAAACATTGGTCGATTAGCTTCAAACCAAACCACATCTATTAAATTTGATTCTTTAGAAAAAATTTGTATGGCTCTTAAATGTTCTCCTAATGAGTTGTTAGGTTGGGAGCAAGAATAAAAATATAATTCTAAAGGATTTATATATAACTACTAGAATACTACTTTGGTAGTTATTTTATTTTGGAGGTTTAAACATGGATAGATATACATTTGATAATTTACCTATCAAGGAGCAAATACAATATATTAATAATAAGCTCCTAGAGGGCGATACACTAACTAATACATGTAAAGATATTGGTATTGGTCGTACAACTATAAGAAATAGATTTAAACAACATGGTTATGAATTTAATCAAGCTAAGAAGCTATACATATCTATTGTTGAAGTTGTTGAATTAGAAAGTAGTTCAAAAGTAGTTATGCAAAAAAGTAGTAACAAAGTAGTTGAGGCTGATACTAATAATATTAATAACTTAAAGGACATTTTATATAATTTTAATGAGATGAATACTAAGCTAAATGAAGTATATAGTTGGTACGAATCACAAAGTAGTAATAAAGTAGTTGGGGCTGATAAACTAAATATAGATGATTTTGAAGGCAATATAGTCACTAGAAGCTATAAGGTTTATGAGGATATACAAAAGGAGTTTGTAGCCTTCTGTGAAGCTAATAAGAAGTACAGGGTACAAGATATTATTAGTCAAGCTCTTAAAGATTTTATGGATAAATATAAATAGTTTACCTACTTTCTGACATTCTAAAAACTTTTCCATGAAAATCTCATTTTTTAGCTTCCTGTGAAAATTATGTACTACTTCCAGTCCTCTATCTTTATTTACTTATTAAATGTGATGGGGGGCGTATTATATATATTTCTATTGAGCATATACTCATCAAAACATAGCATTAGTTTGATTATTATATTTCTATTTGCTTTAAGTTTTTATATATAATCTATTCCTCAATACATTGTAATTACTTACTTTTTTAGTTTTTATATTAATATTCAAATTATTCCTTTTTAAGGGTGCTCTAAGTGCTATATATACATTGCAACTTATATACTTTTTAGGGGTGCAGTTGCATATGCAAACTCTTTATTTCCCAACATTTAACCCGTTGTAAATATTTATATCCTTTATTATCTAAATATAGCATTTTAAACAACTCCGACTATCTTTAGTAGTAATATTTTACATAGCTTTATTAATGTATTTTTGCATCTGCAACCATGATTTTAAGTTGCAACACCCCACCCCCACACCTTACACAAAACAATGCCTATCTCCGAAGCCATATACCTACCTCGGTTCACATTTTTTAATTTAAAAGGGTTATTTTTATCAAGGTGGGGCTAATTATTGCACTTTTTTGTGGCGAATCAAATAGCCCTCTATGTATTGATATAGCTTTATTTAAAACACTTAATTGAGTTGTTTCAATCTAAATTAAGTGAGTTTTAATAAGACAAAATATATAGGTTGTAACTTTATTTCAAAAATACAGTAAAATAAATAGCTATATACATTGATTTCACTTGAATCAAAAGGTTTTTTCGAGTTGTTTTTTATCTTTTTTTACTTAATATGAAATATCCCTTATATCTTATTGCACCATAACTTTATTTAATAAAGTAGTTTCGTTATACAACACCCTTGTATATGTTGATTTCACTATAGTCAAGCAATGTATTTGAGTTTGATTTTTTATTTAGTTTAGTAGTTTTGAAATATTATAATATTAAGCTTCAATATTCCTTCACTATCATTTGATAATCAATTAATAATAGCTATTTTTTCTAAACATGATAAAAACAAACTCAATCCATGTAATAGGAATACATACAAGTATATAAAAAAATGTACGATTACTATAAACTATTACATTTATTTTAGTTGTCCTTATCTATTGCAATTACTTATACATAAGCTTATTTGATTATTCATTAATTATAAAATGTAAAAATAGCAAAGAAAATCGTACATTTTTAACTATAAATTAAGTTTCATGATGGCATTATCAGCTTGTTTTTGTACTACCCCAATATAAGTTAATGTATCTATCTGATTAGCATGGTTTAAAGCTCTTTGTGCGACTTCAATTCCTTTATCCTTAAATATATGTAAACCATGTGTTTTCCTCATACTATGAGTACCTATATTTAATTTTATCCTACAAGCTTTTGAAGCTTTTTTAATAATTCTATATGCTTGTGTAGTGCTTATTGCTTCATTCTCTCCCTTTTGACTTTTAAATAAGTATTCATTAGTTGGTTTATCTTTGCAATATATATCTAATATTTCTTTCAAGCTATCATTTATAGGCTTTCTTATTCTTTTCCCTGTCTTACTTTCTTTTATATTTATTTCTCTTTTCTTGTATACGTCTTTGACTCTTAGTTTTAAAATATCCTCTATTCTAAAGCCAGTATTTAACCCTAAAGTTATTAGGGTTAAATCTCTTGTTTTACCTTTGTTTCTAAAATATCTTTTAAGCTTCTCTATATCTTTTTTATTTTCAATAGGCTCTACTCTCATTTAAATCACTCCTATTTATAAATCCCAAAATGGGTGTTCATAAAAAACACAATATACACTTTTCCCTTTGAATTGTATTTGCCAAGTAATATGATTTTCTTCTATATTTTTAGTTTCATCTAAACAATCATATAAAAGTTGTTCATCAGCTTCATCAACTCTAAAAACTCCCGATTTATTCTTTTCAAATACATCTGCTAACTTTACTTTTCTTAAATCTAATTTTGGTATTTTTCTATAATTTCTTCTAGTCCCTTTCATAATGTCCCCTTTCATATTTTTATTTTTTTAATTTACTTTCCTTAACCTTGATTTACCCACTTAACCTTAATTTAGGTAATAAAAAAAGCCTAATAAAATTAGACTTTGTGTTTTTATCAACAAAAACCTAAAAATAGGCTTTGGCTCTCAAAAGATATTAAATTATTAATACATACACTTTTCTATAATACAATTATATCTATTTATTAATATAAAGTCTATACACATTATGTAGGAATTGTGTAAATATTTTGTATTTTTTTTGTGTATATAAATCTTTAGACATTTAATTAATAATATATCAAAGTAACTACCTAACACTCCTTTTTATTTCTCCACCCTCGAATATCTTTATCCACTCATAAAGTGTAGTTCTACCAATATTTAATATCTTTGCCACTTCATTCTTCTTTAAACTTCCATCAATGATTTTATTATAATATTTTATAAACTCTTTGTTAGTTTCTAAAAGCTCCTTAGTTACTTTTTGTCTACCAAACCATTTTCCACTCTTTGTATTTATCTCGCCAGTATTTTTTTTATCCTCTTTTAGTTGGTCTATTTTCTGCTGAGTTCTCTCTTGTATTGTTTCTCTCTCCATTTCTGCGACTGCCCCAAAGATACCTAATAATAGCTTATAGGTACTGTTCCCTGTGTCTATACCTTCTTTTAATATTTTCACTCTTACACCTTTTTGAACTAATACATCTATAATATCAATTAAATCCTTTAAATTCCTTCCTAGTCTGCTTATAGACTCACAGTAAACAATATCTCCCTCACTTACTTCTACTAACATTTTGCTTAATGCTTCTCTTTCCTTTGTTGCTCCTGTTATTACATCTTTATATATTTTATCGAACTTAATCCCTTCGCTTTCCAAAACTCTCTCTTGTCTGCTATTGTCTTGTTTTCTTGTGCTTACCCTTTCATACCCTATTATCATAACCTTACCCCCGTTCATCTTGTTATAATAATTATACAATATATTTTTCGTTCGGTCAAACTATATTTTTCATTTTTGTAATACCGAACATATTTTATTGTTGATTTTCAATGATTCTATGTAAAAATAATACAAATGTTGTTCGTACGGTCAAACGTTGGTTTTTCCGAACACGAACATACAACCTATTTTTTAAACAATAAGTATATTTTTATACATATCCAAACTATCTTTATTATTTTAATTGTTGTTCTAGCTATTCTTTTAATTTTAGCTTTTTTCTTCGCTTTAGCTATTTTTTTAGCTTTAGTTCTTTTTATAAAAAAACACCTCCTTATCCTGCCATTTCCATATGGTAGATTTAGAGGTTTCTTTTTATAACTTTTATTTGCACTATTAATTAAATATTTTATCTAAACTAGTAAAAATTTATTTGGACATAAAAAAGCTTCAATAGTAATCAAACTATTAAAGCTTATATTTATCTTAATATCTATTATTTACATTTGATTGAAACAGTTTTATATCTCTCATAGATTTTTTAGAAGCTTTCACAATATCAGTTATAAATCTTATTTCATAGTCATTACAATCTTTCAAAACTTCTTCTAACTCATTCTCAAAAATAGCTTTAGAACTTAAGATTGTATCACATAATAATTCATCAACTGACACTTCAAGAGTATTTGCAATGGAAACAAGTGTAGCTAAACTTACACTCGAATTTCCTGTTTCAATATTGCTGACATGTTGTGGGCTAACATTAATTTTCTCTGATAAAACTTCTTGTGTTAGCTTTTTCTTTATTCTTGCAATTTTTATCCTTTGACCTATAACTTTAAAATCAAGCTCCATATGCGTATTTCCTTCCTACAAGTATTCACACATATTGTAACCTTTCCAAAAGTATATTATAATAAACTAATAGAATAGTTCATTATGATAGTTATAGTACATAGAAAGGAATTATAATGGATATAACAAAGATACCAGAAGCTGAGTTCAAAGTAATGAGATTTGTTTGGAGTAAAAACGATATAGTCACTTCTAAGGAAGTCATAAAGGCAATGCAAATTAAATATAATTGGAAGCCAACAACAACACTAACGCTTTTATCAAGGCTTGTTGTTAAACGCTTTTTAGCATCTGAACGGATAAGTAGAATTACACACTATACGATACTTGTAACAAAAAAAGAATATAAAGTATCTGAAACCAAAAGATTCTTAAATGACATACATTCAAATTCATTAGAAAGCCTTTTAGGCTCTTTGAAAGATTGCAATATTGAACATAAAAAATAGTACACCAATATAAATAATATAACTTATACAAGTGTACTTTTTTTATATGTTACTCACTTAATTATCTTTTAAACTTATGTAAATACTTATGTTGATGGTTTTTAATTTCAATCGATTTAACTATTTTCCATTCGCTCTTGCAATAATGTTTTAAAGAGTTTCTTAACTTTTGTAAGTGTAATCTTCTTTTATTAATATTTTTGAGATGTACTTATTAATGTTTTTGACTCATTTTCAGCAGTAATTATTGCAACACCTCTATAAGTATGTCCCTTTGTCACAGAATATGAGTTTAATGCAGAACAAGTTTTTCCTCCAGTTTTCTTCGCAGATATTTTTAAATCTACCCAACTTCCACCTTTTAATTCTTGCAATTTAGTTATAATAGATGTTTTAGTTACTCCAGATTTTCCAACAACAGAAGCATTTACATTTGCTTTTCCATTATTAAATGATAAATTACACCTACCATTTAATATGTAAACCGAAAAAGGACTTATTTCTTCTTGACCATCTTTCATAAAAATAATATCAGATGAATTAAACTCATCAGCAAAACTAACAACTTTTACTGACATTATCATTACTAATACACATACAAATATTGAGATTATGTTTTTTACTCTCATTAAATACCTCCTTATAAAATATTATTTATTCAATATAACAACTAACTAGTAATATTTTAGACAAAAACTTACTTAATATTTTCTGCGATTTTAATAAACTCTTTTTTATCTTTTCTAGTTATTTTTTTTGTAGGTAGTTCTTTAGACAACATATAAATATTATTTTTATCATGCCACAGTAATTGTTGAGTATTTTCTTTTTCAACATATTGTGCATACTTATTATTAAATTTTATATTCTCAACAAGCGCATCCTCTGTATCCAACACTATAACATCCCTAGAATATAGCATCATTTGATAAATTATATAATTATCTGATTTGTCTTTATATGATATTGATAGATAATTCTCTTCTTCAATTCTTTCAACCTCTTCATATCCAGTAGAAATATATTTAGGTTCTATATATTTAAATGATACATTTGATTTATGAGGGTTTATAAAATTATAGTCTGTAAATTCTTTATATACCTTCTTCATTATTCTCATTAAATTTTCTGGAAAAGCTTCTGTTTTTATAGTAGTTATAGTGACTATACTTGATAAAATTATTATAAAAACTATAGCAATTCTTTTTAAATTTTTATAAGAGTTCTTTTTTACTCTTTTCTCATTTTCTTTTATAAGCTTATCCATTTTACTTTCAAACTCTATAGAAAATTCATAGTCAATATCTTCATCACAAGGTAATTCATGTAGAATTTTTTCTTCTATTTCTGGAAGCTGTTCATACAATAATTGTTCTATATCTAATTTATCTTTATTCATTTGAAAATGCCTCCATTTCATTTAAAATTTTTTTTAGTTTTTCTAATGCTCTTTTATTTTTCTTATACAAATTAACCTCTTTTATATTCAATATTTTAGAAATCTCTTTGATAGAAAAACCATGACTGTATTTTAAAAGAATAACCTGTAAATCTGTTTCTGATAGTTTTTTTAAAGCTTCTCCTAAATAACTACACTCACCTAAATTTTCAATTGATAAATCTAAAGAGTTAAATTTATAGCTCTCATCATTAATATCATTTATTTCCTCTTTTTTTCTTTTATTATATATATTTATTGAAATCCTTTTTACTATAATAACAACAAAACCTTTAGTTTTTGGACTATTCACATCACTTACTTTATTAAGATTATCAATTATCTTTAAAAATGCACTATGAACAGCATCCTCTGATAGAGCATCATCTCTTAGAATTTGATTGGCTACATAAAACATTAACTTCTTGTATTTAATATATATTTCTTCAAATTTAATTCTTTCTTCTTCTGAATCTATGATAGCTAAATATATTAACATAAATTATTCTCCCTTAAAAAAAATTATCCTTAAAAAAATTATATACAATTTATAAAAAATTATATATAAATGTCTAAAAATAAAAACTTCATTTGTTATATATATAAATACAAACATAAAGGATGGTGTTTTATATGAAATCAAAAAGAATAAACAAAATGTTAGCAACGACAATGACAATGGCAATGCTAGCAATGCCAGCAGTAACAGCAACATCATATGCAATGGAATCAACAGGGTTAGAGACAGAATATACATATAATAATGAATCTAAACAACAAGAAGAATGGATTAAATCGTTTGATACTGAAACAGGAAAAGAAATATTATTAAATAAAATTACTAACGAAAAAGTTTCCGAAGTATATGAAACTATAGCTGGAAAATTGATTAAATTAAATATTAATGAAGCATTAGAAAAATTTAATTTAAATGAAGAAACTATCACAAAATCTCCTAAGTCTATTTTTGGAGTATCAAGTGTTAAAAAAATTACTGGTTCTGCACGCAAAATATCACAAGATGTATCAGGAGGTAAATCAGGAGCAACTATCTCAATAGGAAATTCAACAACTGTATCTGAAAGCTTTTCTGTTGGAGGAACTACAGAAGCAATAAAAGCAGTTGTAAGAGCAAACTCAGGATTCACATGGAGTCGTTCTTTAACAAGAAGTGTCACAACTACACACAAAGTACCTGCAGGTAAAATAGGATATGTAGCATTTAAACCATACTTCAAAGAAGTAAGAGGTACT
>NZ_JAGWCW010000051.1:0-13354 GCF_020657835.1 Clostridioides sp. ZZV14-6387 | reverse complement strand
TTCTTCACTGGTTTTTCTTACTTCTTCACTTTCTTTTCTTACTAACTCATTAGCTTCTCTTGTTTCTTCACTGGTTTTTCTTACTTCTTCACTTTCTTTTCTTACTAACTCATTAGCTTCTCTTGTTTCTTCACTGGTTTTTCTTACTTCTTCACTTTCTTTTCTTACTAACTCATTAGCTTCTCTTGTTTTTTCACTGGTTTTTCTTACTTCTTCACTTTCTTTTCTTACTAATTCATTAGTTTCTCTTATTCCTTCCTGTTCCTCTATCAAATTTTCTAAATTTTCAACTCTAGTAACTAAAATATCATTATCTTTTAAAACTTCTTTGACTTGACTTATTAATAATACTAAAACGCCAAATTCATCTGCATTTTCAATATCATCATCATTTACAAGCCCTTCCTCTACTCTATAATAAAACCGAGGTGATTCTAAAGAACCCTCACTATTTACAATCATAACTGTAAATGGGTTTATACCAGCTCCTTTCAAAGCTTCTCTGGTAAGCGGAACTTCTACCTCTCCATCTTTTGCATTTAATATATTACATGGAGCATCTACCTTATTACCTGTATTCTTCCAAATATTCGCTATAACATCATAGTTACTTAAATCAATAACCTTTCCATTGTTTTTTAGTTGTACATTAATAAATGCTGTATTAATATCATTTTCGCTATATATCATTTTTTTTACTACATTTTTTCTGTTTTCATACTCTGAAAAATCTATTTCTAAAAAATATTGTTTTACTTCATAGTCTCTGTTTCGCATTGTTCAACACCCTCTACATTTTCAGATAGTTTTTTAAGCGATATAATATTTTCTTCTAATTCTTTTATTTTTTTATTATTATCTTTTAATTCTACATCTTTTTGCATTGCTATACTCTTATAGAGCAACATATTCGACATACTCTTATTTAGTTCTTCTTTTACATTCTCATATAAAATTTTAAAATCTACATCCATTTTTATTCTCCTTTACGCAAGCCTTGTATATTTTCTTCCAATTTTTTTATTTTATTTTCCAATTCTTCTCTTTTTAATACTTCTTCTTTTAATGCTGCTGCCACAACAGTTGTATAACCAGATACACTAAATTTTAATCCTTCATCACCATAATCATAAATAAACATTTCTCCAACTTTTGTATCTTTTATATCATTTGCTATAAATCCAACCTGTTTGTTATTCTCTTCTTCACTAAAATTTTTATAATTAAATGTAGCTATTTTTAAATCATTTTTTAAAAAGTCTAGAAAAGGAGTTTCTATATTCATCAAAAAAGACCTTCTTCTTGATAAACCTATATAGCTAATATTTTCTTTAAATTTACTGTCTGATGTACTTCTAACATCATCACATCTTAAAGTATCGCAATAAACATTTCTCCATGTGTTATAGTTTTGACCTAAATCAGTTCTGCTTTGGTCTGGAAAAAAAGAATATGGGTCATTAGTAAAACAAAATCTTGCATTTCCACACTGAACAAAAGCATCATCTTGTTTCACTTGTAATCTTACCTCACCATCAACAAATATGTTTGCTCCATATCTATTTATAAACAAATAATTTTCATTATATTTTAATCTTACTGCACTTCCTTTTACAGAACCGTCACTTTCTTGTGCATCTAAACATATAGTTGCACTACTATCTTCAAACAGCCGAATAATAGGGTCGTGACCTTTCGGAGTTGTTAAACAATCACATGCAATAGAACCATTCAAAACTGTTAACCCTCTATAATCTATAGTAACAGAAGCTGAACTTATTTTATTAAAAGCTATCCTTACACTATCATATTTTTGTTCTATTAAAGAACTAAATTCTCCTTTACTAACTTTTAGTGCTATTTCATCAGACAATATTTTGATTTCAGATTTTATATTTTTTTCTGTTTCTTGTACACTCATAGTCATCTGATTAGATTTCATATTAAAATTTGCTAACTCTTCTGATATACTTCCACCTGCTCCAAGCAGAATTATATTATCCAGAACATTTTTTAATTCATTTATTTTTATATTATATTTAGAAAAAGTATTTATAACTAAAATTTTGTCACTAGGAGTTGCAACACTATCTGCTATAACTGAATTTATTGCAGTTTTTAAATTTTCATGAGCTTCATTTAAAGCATTTTTAGCATTATTTATATTTAATTTTCCAGTTGTATCAAAATTTTTATCACATATTGAAACAACTTTTTCAATTTGTATATATAATAATTTTTTCTTATCATCAATAATAGTATTTTGGATATTTATTTCTGTTTTTTCTTCATTGGTTATTTTATCATCTTTGAAGTATTCTGTTATCTTAGAACTATATAAACCAATCGCTGCATTTAATTCTATTATAGTTTTATTTACATTTTCTCTTAGTTCATTTATTTCTTTATTATCTGTAAAGTCTTTCCTAACACTCTTAACACTAGCGTCTATTTCATCAGATTTTAATTCTAATTTTGTTATATTTTCTTTTATCTTTGTATCTTCTTCTTTTAAATCTCCTATAGTCGTTTTTACTCCTGTTATATCTGTTTCTATAGAAACAAATCTTTTGTCATTTTCCTCATCTTTTTCATATAATCCATATATGTGCTTTTCAATAGATTTTATAGAATCCCCATCAAAAGATATACTGAAATTCGTATCCTCACTTTGTGGAACTATATTATGCATACCCATATTATTAGTTATTACAAGAAATTTTTCATCTGAATTATCAAATAAAATTTCTGAATCTTCTAATTGATATGGATTTTTTCTATTCCAATAAATATATTTCATGCAGGAATATTTTTCTGCAACATTGTAAACTTCATCGTAGTAATGTACTATTATACCAGTTGCACGAATATATGAAAAAGTAGGGCTATTATCTAATACAGCCAATGATTTTCACCCCTTTTTAGATATTTCTATTTTTTCTTATTTTATTGTATTTCTGTTGCATCAATAAGTATTTTTTAGATTCTAAAACTTGAAGTGACTCTTTTGCCATTTTCAAATAATCTGCAATAGTTTTTATATCATCATTTTTTAATTTTTTATTTGATAATTCTATTGTCAAACTATTAGGATTAAATTTTTGCGAATACCCTACAAAGTATATAAGCTTTCTTACATGTTCTTTATAACTATAAAGTTCTATCACATCACCAAGACCTAATATTCCATCCCAATGTTGCCTGCCATTATCTAAAATTCTATCTAAAAAATTTATTATATCTATCGACCATTCATTCGTTGTTTTACATTTTAATTCTAAAATTCTTTCACCAGCTTTTATTAAATCTTCAACTTTAATAAAAGCTGAATTAGTATATGTATCATAATACACAAACTCTTTCAGCTCTTCTAATAATTCATCATTAAATATTAATTTTCCACTTTCATCTGTTGCAGTTTCACGTTTACAAAGTAAATTTATATTATCTATACTTTTTCTTAGATTTTCAATTTCTTCTTCTAAATTTCTTACAGCAACTTCTAATATTACTTTTTCATCATTTTTTTTAGTTATCTCTGCTATAATCCTAGCTAAATTAATATCATCTTTTGACGCTTCATATGCTCTCTTTTCTCCTTGTAAGCCTGTTATAAACGCATAAACAAGTTGTAATTCATTTTTTTTATCTGTCAATTCATTACCTTTATTACTTTTCAAATCTGCTAATTCTCTCCACTGTACTTTTCTTTTTTTTACCATTTCTTCATATACATTTATTGCTTTTATCAGTTCTGGACTCATTTCTCCATTTTCTATAAAATAAGAATAATTTTCAACATAGGGATACCCTGTTTCTGTCGCATCTATTATGTCCATTTCTTCGTTTCCTTCAAGTTTCAGCCTTGTTACTATATCATTTGTATTTAAAGTTTTTTCAATAGATTTTATATAATTATCTTCTGTTAATGTTATTTTTATTTCATCTCCAAAACTATCTATATTATATAGATTAACTAGTTTATTAAATGTATCAAACTCAATTACACAATTAAATTCCTCTTTTATATTTTTTGTAATAAAGTCATACCAGTTGGTGTTTACGCTCTCTTGCCATCTAATTTTTTCTTGCTTGCTTCCATTTTCTAATACATCATATGCTATATCTTCATCTACATAACCTAGTTGCCACCCTGTTTCAGTTTTCATATATTCAGACATAGAAATTATTTTATTTTCTATGTCTGATGTAAATAGTTGTATATTTATATTTTCTATATTTATATCTATCTTAGATAATTTAATTTCTCTTGAATATGCTTTGACTACTTTACTTTTATAATTATCTTCCTTTATTTCTTTTATAACAAAATATTCTTTATTATTAATACATATAAATCTTTCGTTTTTAGTCATATCATACATAGTATTTATTTTTCTTTGCAATGTATCTCTATCAAAAACATATTTTGGTATTGTAAATTCTAACTCGTCAATACCATCAATTTTCCTAGTCATAGAATTTAAACAATATTCTGGTATTTGCCCAATCATATTTTTATTAACTTTATGTAATGTTATATCATAATCTTTTTTTATTTCTTTCAAATTAATTTTCTCTCTTAAAATAAATACCACCTCATTATTAAGTTAAAATAGGATATTTTGACTTTATTGTAAGTTTACAGTTACCCACAATTTTTAATTCATTTTCTCCTTTTTTTAATCTCAACCAATTCCTATTACATTTTTTAAATCTATTTTCATTTTTAGAATTAATTACTGTGCAATATAAATTATCTATTATAACTTTCTCATTTTTTTCTATTCCAGTAATCTCAAATTGTTCATTTTCTATACTAGTATTTTTTATTATATTTACAGTAGATTCATCCCCTAAATTAATTAATTCAATTATAGGCATATAATCATCTTGTACATTACTTTTATTATTTATAATTATTTTTCTTTCAATATTTTCTTTTATTATAATTGTTTTAACATCTGATTTATAAGCAAAATTTGTAAATGGTTGGAATGTAACTTCAAGATAACCTTCTAAATTATCCGTAAACTTTTTAGCTATTTTAATTGCTTTTACATAATAAATCAGTTCAACATTATCTTCGCTGATAAACTCTACAAAATCATCTGTTTTAATCCATGCACAAATTTCTTCTATATCATAATCAGACCATTTTCTAGGAACATAGTTCCCATCTACCAAACATATTTTTAATACTATTTCACTAGTATCTTTTTCCCCTTTAAAAAAAGTTGGATTATCATTATAACTTTTTACCTTTTCTATTGTTTCAGAATATATAAATCCATAGTCATTAAATATATCATTGTTTGATTCTGTAATTAAAATTACACCCATTGAGTCGCTAGTTCTTTTATTTAAAATAAATTTTTCTGAAATAAACAATTTTTATCTCCTTTATTTAACAATTTCTTTTGCAAAATCATTTATTGCTTCTTTTATAGACTTATCAATAATTCTTTGTAAGTCTGGTATGGAATCTTTTGTAGCATTTTCTACTACAACTAGTGGTTTACTAGGATTAAAAATAAACTGGTTATTATTAGTAGTATTATTGTTTAACATACGACTAGTCGGTTGACTGTATCTTTGTGAATTATAGTCTAAAGATTTTAAATTTGTATTAAATTCTTTTACTCCTAATTTTTCATTTATTTCTGCTAAATCTTCCATTTTGTCAAGAGCTTCATCCAGCTTGTCTAGCCATTCAGTTTTTATTTTATCTCCTGCAATAGTCAACCCATCTTGATATTTATTTATAAATTCAATCATGGTATCCTGTAAATCTTTTACATTACCATCTATATCTGTAAAAATTCCACTATCCAATACCTCTTTTACTATTTCTGCAAGCTTTGTATCAGAAAACTTTTCTTCAAGATTTTTAACAGTCTCTTCCGCTTCTTTTTCTAGTCTTTCACTTTCTTTGTCAAACTTATTATTTACTTGTTTGTCGATGTTATCTTGTACTAATTTTTCTAGTTTTTTCTGTTCTTCTTGCAATTTTTTTTCTAAGTCTTGTACTCTTTTTTGACCAGACAGACTTGTATTTTTTCTAGCTATTTCTAATTCTTTTTCTATTTCAGCAATAGCATCTTTTTGCTCTTTTTCATCATTCTTATAATTCATCTCTTCTCTTGCATCATTATAAGCTTTTTTCTCTTTATCAAGAGCATCTGTTCTTTTCTTTAATTCTTCATCAATTAATTTTTTTCTTTCTTCAACTTGCTTTTTATATATATCTGTTATTTCTTTTTCTACATCTGTAATAGTGTTTAATTGTTCTTCATATAGCTTTTTTTGTTCCTCTTTTAAATCTGCTATTGCTCCAGTTATTCCTTCAAGCTCTCGTTGTGCAGATGGTATTTTTTCTAATAATAAATCTAAATACCCTTTTGCGAGTTCTTCTGCTTCTTCAAAATCTTTGTTTTCTTCTTTTAACTTTTGTATCTGTTGTATATAATTAGAAATATCTCCATTGTCTCTAAATTCAAATCCTAATTTTTGCAGCTTGCCTTTAAGCTGGTTTTGAACTTGTTTCATGTACTCAGTTGTTTCAGTTAATTCTTTATTATACTTTTTTTGTAACTCTATTTTTTTCTTAATTATTTCTTCTTTTTCTTCTGTAGATGCATTTTTTAATTTTACATCTAACATGTCTAATTCATTTTTTACTTGCTGAACATCTTTGTACATAGATGTCCATGTGGACTCCATGAATAATTTTTCTTGTTCTCTTTTTATGTTTTTTATACTTTGTTCATTTTCTTTGATTTTCTGATTAAGTTCATTCCACTGACCTATACATTCTGGTAAACTAGTTAAAGTAACTTTTATGTATTCATCATAAAGTTTTTGGATTTCTTCCAGACTATTCTTTTCTTTTTCAGCTTTTTTTTGCAATGAATCACTATTCTTATCTTTTGCTTTTTCAGCCTTTTCTTCTAAGTCTGCAACTATTTTCTTTTTCTTTAATATTTCCTCTTCATAATTTGTTGAATTTCCATCACTATTAAATTTTAGTCCTTTTTGTTCAAGTGCAAATTTATAATAATTTTTTTGTCTTATTAATTTATCTTCTAAATCTTTTTGTACTTCTGCCTGTTCTTTGTACAATTCATTTTGTTTTTGTAGATATTTTATTTTATCTGCATCAGTTGCATTTTCTGCTAACTTATCTAGTCTAGTTAATTCATTATTTATTTTTTGTAATCTATTCTCTAATTCTTGCAATAAATTAACATCATATTTTAATGCATCTGCTATATCTTTTCCAGTTATTGCAATTGGTGTTGAACTAGTAAATCCTCTAGCTCTAGGGATTATATTTTCTCTCGTAGCTGGTGTTGGTGAATCATTTAATAATTTAGGTGCAGGTATCGCCCTTTCTATTGGTAATGATGCAGGTTTTCCAGCCTCATTTTTTTCTGTTGTTGTAACATTCTTATTAACTTGCACATTTGCTGTCATTGATGTTGTAAATGACCTTGCATAACTAGCCTTATATGAATCTATCTTACGCATCAAGCCCGATATATTTTTAGCTGCTTGTGCTGTTTCTGCTTTAAATGTTGTTGTTATAGTTTTTCCACCATATTTGCTTTTGTAACTAGCTACTTTTTTATCTAAACCAGTTACATTTTTAGCTGCCTGTGCAGTTTCTGTTTTAAATACTAATTGTTTTACTTTTACTTTACTAAATTGATTTATCTTTGTTATTAATCCAGATACGTTTTTAGCTGCTTGTGCTGTTTTAGCTGTTATACTTATTTCATATTTGCCTTTCCCTATTTCTTTCGCTTTAGTTGCTAATTGATTCAGCTGTTCAGCTGTACCTTCAACCCCTTTTGTAGTTATTTCTGGTTCAGCTTTCTTTTTATCAATTTTATCAGTTTCTTTTCCTACATCTTCTAATTCTTTTTTACTTTCACCTGCATTTTTTACTTTTACTTCTGGTTCTGGCTTTTTTTTGTCAACTTTGTCAGCTTCTCTTCCTACATCTTCTAATTCTTTTTTACTTTCATCTGCATTTTTTACTTTTACTTCTGGTTCAGCTTTCTTTCCTTTAGCCTTATCAGTTTCTTCATTAATTTCTTTAGCTTTTTCTAAGCCTTCTACTTTAACATTATATTTTTGTGCAATTTCTGGATTTTCTTTTAAATATTTAATTATATCATCATAATTTTTTGCTTTATTAATCGCTTCTGTATTATCTAATATAAACTTTGTTCTATATTCTGTTGGTATTTTATCAAATATTTCTCCAACTAATTTAACTTTATCAAAATTTATATCCCCATTCTCAATTGCAACATTAATTTTGGCTGATACTTTATCTTGTACAAATTTATCTTTTATTTTTTGTTCAACATCATCTGTTTTGACATTCGATGTGTCAATTTCTCCTTCTGTAATTTCTAAATCCTCTGTTACTTTTACTTTGTCACCTTTGAACAACTTATCTGCTTCCGCTTGTAAATTATCAAAGTTAGGATTTTCTTGTTGTAGTTCAAATAATAAATCTGCTGTAAATTTTATAACTTCTTCTGAATTAGTTATATTTCCATTTGCATCTTTTTTTATCAGACCATTTACAAAATTTCTAACATCTTCTGGTATGTTCTGGTCATTAGTAAAATCAATAACTGTCTGTATGTCTACCTCTTCTTTGCCTGTTATCTGTAGACCTTCAAGAGCAGAGTTTAATGCTTCATATTGTTGTTGTACTGCTACTGCTAAACCGTCTCCAGATTCAAGTTGTTGTCTAGTCCTATTAAATTTCTTTAAAAATACATCACTTGAGTCACTAGTTTTTAAAAATTCTTTATCTAAAGTTGTCAAAAGTGCTATCCAATCACTTGACTCTGTACCAGTTTTGCTTGCAATAGTTTTAGCCAACTCCTGCATTTTCTTATTATATGAATTTAAATTTCCGTCTTTAGCTAAAGCGTCATTAGCACCCTCTACTTCTTTTTTTACATCAGCTAAATTTATCTTACCACTTGATGCTGACTTGAATAAGCTATTCATTGAATCTTCAACATTTGCTAACTGTTCTTTAGTTTTTATTCCACTAAAATCCAGAATACCTTTCCATTCATTAAACTGTTTTTTAGCATCATCATTCTTACTTGACTTAAATGTACTACTTGAGTTTACAGTAGCAAACACACCGTCCTCAACTTCTTGTGCTACCTTTTTAGCTTCTTCTAAACTTCTTGTATTTTCTTTTTGAGCATCTCGTGTTAATTTTTCTTTCTTTCTTAAATTCTCATTATACTTTTGTACGTACTTTTCTCTGTCTTCACCTTCTGAATTTCTTATCTTACCACGTAAAATTACACCATCTTTTTCTAACTTAGCAATATCATCATTATACTTTTTTTGTATTGTTATAATTTTTTCACTATCTGTTTGGTATGAATCAGCTGCTTTTCCTGTAAGTTTATTACCATCTTTATCTCTTTTACCAGCTTGCTTATCAACAGCGATTTCAGCATTATCCATTTTATCAAAATTTATAAGACGTTCTTTCTTCTCTATTGCTCTATCTAACTCAGAACACAATTCCATAGCCGAACCCTTCATTTTTAGAATTGGATTTCCATTCTCATCATATCCATTGACCAGTTCGGGCATCATTTCAGCTATTTCTTTTGTTAGCGTTTTAAGCCTTTCAGCTTCTTCTGTACTTAGATTAGATTTACTTTTTAAATTATCATATTCTTTAGCTATATAGCCTATTTTTTGCCTTGACTCTTCATATCCTTTCTTTTCTCTCTCTAATGTCTCAATATTCTTTTTTCTTTGTTCATATGCTTTAGCATCTGCAACACTATAGTCATGCAAAGCTTTTGTAGCTAATACAATCCCACCAGCTGCTAATAGTGCAAAAGCTCCTTGCAAAGAAAATAATTTAGGAATTAAAGCCCCAACCTTTGCTGCTAACCCTCCAAATCCACCAGCTCCTGCTGCTGTAGCTGCTCTTATGTTTCCAATCAAATCAGTTAAATGACCACTTACAATTATAAATTGCCCAAACATCATTAAAACAGGACCCATGGCTATGGCTATAGCCGCCATCTTAACTATATTTTGTTGTGATGATTCTCCAAGATTAGTAAACCAATTTGAAAGCTGTGTTATCTTTTCTATTAAACTTGCAAGAACGGGCTCCATTGCCTTAAATGCTTGTATACCTGCACCTTCTAAGGCTGATTTCATGTTTATAATTGCCCCACCCAAATTATCTTTCATTGTTGTAGCAACTTCCATTAATGCACCTTTAGAATTTTTTAAACTCTTTTCTAAATCGTCGTATTCATCGTTCACACCTGCTAGCAACTTCATCAATGTATCATATTGTGTCTTACCACCTATCATGGTAGCAAACCTTGCTCGTTCCTCTTCTGTCAATTTTGTTGTAGAATCAGAAGTTACACCTAGAGCGTTACTCATTTCTTTCAAAACTGCAACTGTATCCTTTTGTTTCCCTTGTGAATCATATAGAGATATATTTAATGCATCTAACGCTTTTCCTGCTCTTCCATTTTCACCAATTATATTAGAAAAAACACTTATTAATGCATTTCCAGCTTCACTTGCCTTTGTTCCACGATTTGCAAGTATCCCAATCAATGCTCCAGATTGTTCAAGTGGCATATTTAAATTTTTAAACATTCCTCCCGCTGTTACATATGCTTCTAACATTTGTTGCATATTGGTATTAGATTTTCTTTGTGCTTGTGCTGTTATATCTAAATATTTAGTAAAATCTTGGCTTGCAATTCCAGCTGATGCCATGCTGTCTGTAACCAAATCAGAACATAAGGCTAAATCCATTCCTCCTGCTTCTGCTGCACGTAGAACTGGCTCTATCCTTGACAAAGATGTCTCTACATCCCAACCAGCAAGAGCTAAATATGTTAAACCATCCGCTGCCTCTGCTGCTGAAAATGAAGTTCTAGCCCCTAAATCTTGAGCCTTTTCTTGCAACTTTTGAAATGATACACTACTTTTGTCTGCAATTCCTGCTGTTGCTTGTAGTTTAGACATACTTGTATCAAAATTAACCCCTGCTTTAGCTGCTGCTATCCCAAGCATGCCCAAAGGCATTGATACATACATACTTAAACCCATTCCAACAGATTTTAAACTTTGCCCTGCTGTTATCATTGAACGACTTAAAGTTGCGAAAGGCATTTGTCTAAGTTGAGCAGATAGTCTTATAACATCTGCACTTGTTTGATTTATTTCAGCTTGATAACCATTTAATGCAGTTTCAGATTGTTTTATTTCCATTTGTTGCTTGTTATATGCATCTTTTAACCTATATAACTCTTGAGTAAGTTGTTGTGCTTCATGCGAATTTTTACCATAGTATGCTGCCACTTGACTTAGAATACTTTCAGTTTTCCTAATTTCAGTTGAAAGCTGTGCATGCTTTTGCTTATTTTGATTTAACTCATTATTTAATTTATTAAATTCAGCTTGATATATTGCTAATCTAGCTTTATTTGACTGAATTTTACTTCCAAGCTGATTCATTTCATTCCCAAGTCTTTGGAAATATGACCCACTTTTTGCAAGCTCTGCACCAAGTCTGTTGAACTCAGACTCTGTCAATCTTGCTTGGCTATTCAGTCTGCTTAATTTTTGCTCAATAGTTAGAGTTTTATTTCCAAGCTGTTCAAATTTTTGACTTGTCTGAGTAAGTTCTGTTCTAAGTCTACTAATTGTACCTTTAGTTTGATTTATATTGCTTCCTAATCTACTTAGTTTTTCAGCATTTTTTTGCACAAGTTGAGCTTGTTTTTTCCATTCATTAGAATTTTTACCTAGTGTACTTTCTAAACTATCTAATTTAGCTTTTTGTGTGGTTAAAGTAGATTGCAAACTTTTATACTGATTTTTCTGACTCTCTAATTTTTTATTATACAAATCAATCTGTTTTGTGAGCTTTTGCATCTTAGCACCAAGACCACTAAAGGAATTCTCAAATTGTTTGTTACCTGCTGCTGCTGTTTTAAAATCTCTTTCCAAGTTTCCTATTTCTTTACTTATTGCACTAATTTGTTTTGTAAAGTTGTTTGCTTCTAATGCTAACGTGACCGATAGCTTCTCTATCTCCTCTGACATTTAACCACCACCTTTTTTACATAAATTCTGTAGAATTAACAATTTCAACATTCTTTTTTTCTTTATCTACACCTTTGAATTTTCCATGTGCATCAATTTGTGCAAATAATTTTTTTGGTGTAGTTTTTAAAAAATCTCTAACTGGTCTTTTTAATACTGTAGTCCATAAATATTCTAAATACTCAAAGTCTCAATCATCTTGTTTTTCTTCTATATCCTCAATTTCATCTTCACTGTTATTTTTTTCTTTTGCTGGCATGGCTTTCTCAAGTAACAAATTTAAATATTCATGTATTTTGGGCATTTCTCTAAACTTTAAATTTGTTATTATATCTTCTCTATTTAATTGCTTATGGCACCTTAAGATTGACTGTATAATTAATTCATTTACCACCATAAAATCGCCTTTTCCAACCCATTTCAAAACCTCTGGTACTGTCATAAAATCATTTCTTAACTTAAAAAAATGCTGTGTTTCTGCTATTGCTCCCATGTCTAGCCTAGCATCATACACAACACTTTCTTCATTTAACTTAATTGTTATCTTATCATCTATCATAATTTTACCTTTCTGGAATTTGTATTTTTTCGAACCACTTATCTAACATTTCTTTTTCTCCATTTTTTGTGTCCATAGAAAAAAAAGTTAATTTCAATTTTTTATCAGCAAATACATTAAAATTTAACTCTCTTTTACTACTACTTCTTTTCGCTACATCTGTTTCAGCTAAAATACCATCTATATCAAAAATAACATTATATATACAGTAATAAATTATTGCTCCATCACGTCTTTTTCTTGTAAATAACAATCTTAGATTGTTAGGTTTTATACTATCTTCAACAACTATTCCATTTTTATATCTTTTAAAATTCCATATTAATTCTTCTTCATCTGCTGTTAATCCTAATAAATTCAGTTTCCCTGTACCAGTTACTTTCCCATAAAAAATTATGTTTTCATTTCCGTTACATTTCATAATTTTGTAAGATTGTTTCAATTCTATGCTTACAGAAATTCCACCCAATATTTTTCTAGGAACAGAATTTTCATCTATTTCACATAAATGTATGTTATCAAAACCATGTATAATTTTTTCTTTATAACTCATTTTTTTCACCTTTAATTAAATGGGGCTGTCGCATGAGCAAATTAAATTTGTTCTGTGATAGCTCTTTTACTTATCTTAATAAGTACATTTTTAATTAT
>NZ_JAGWCW010000050.1:0-14018 GCF_020657835.1 Clostridioides sp. ZZV14-6387 | reverse complement strand
ACCGTAGGAACTACGGGGATAGCCTGTGGAGAATTGGTAAGACATATTTTAGTATGCAAAATTCTATGAAGCAGGAACCCTGTGACTTTAGTCATGGGAGGTTCAGAATGACAAAAGAATATGTGATTATACAGAAAGAGAACTAAAAAAATTTTTATATGGTAAAGCAGAAAAGATTAAAATAGAAAATGCTGGTCAATCAAACATGACATATGAAGGATTAATGGTTAAATTTAATCGTCTATATTTAAGTAAAGAGGGTGAAATATCAGACACTACTAAGAAAAAGTTGAGTAAACTTCTCATAGAAGACAAATGTCCTGTATGTAATGGGAGAAGACTTCATGAAAGAGTGTACAAGTCTTTAATTAATGGCTATAATATAGCAGATTTAACTAGTATGCAAATTGATGAATTAGTTGAAGTTATTAAAAATATAGATAAAGTAGAAGCACAACCTTTACTTAAGGGAATAATAGAAAAATTAAATAGTATAATAGATATAGGTCTTGGATATTTAAGTTTAGATAGAGAGACATCTTCACTATCAGGAGGTGAATCTCAGCGTATAAAGATGGTCAAATATCTGAATAGTAATCTCGTTGATTTAATGTATATCTTTGATGAGCCGAGTGTAGGGCTTCATCCAAGAGATGTATATAAATTAAATAAACTTCTAAAACAATTACGTGATAAAGGAAATACAATTATAGTTGTTGAACATGACCCAGATGTCATTAAGATTGCAGACCACATTGTAGATGTGGGGCCAAAGGCTGGTAAGTATGGTGGAAAAATTGTGTATGAAGGAAGTTATGACAATCTACTTGTAAGTGGAACGGTTACAGGGAATGCCTTAAATAAATCTCTTTCTATTAAAGAAAATGTAAGAGAGCATAGAGGATATTTAGAACTTAAAAACTGCAATACAAACAACTTAAAAAATATATCTATTAAAATACCTAAGAGTGTGTTGACTTTAGTTACAGGAGTAGCAGGTGCAGGTAAAAGCACATTAATTAAGGCTGAATTCTTAAAGCAAAATCCTAATGCTGTACTTATAGACCAAAGTCCTGTATCAGTAAACTCAAGGTCAAGTTTAGCAACATATAGTGGCATTATGAACAATATAAGAAGCGTATTTGCAAAAACAAATGGAGTGAAGGCTTCTTTATTTAGTTCAAACTCAGAGGGGGCTTGTGATAATTGTAAGGGGTCTGGAATAGTAGAAATGAATCTTGCTTTTATGGATAGTATAAAGAACACTTGTAATATTTGTGAAGGCAAAAAATTTAAAAAAGAGGTTTTAGAATATAAATTTCAAGGGAAGAATATAATAGAAGTTCTTGAAATGTCCGTATTAGATGCGATTGAATTTTTTAGTTTAAGACAGATTAAAACAAAATTACAATGTATTGAAAAAATGGGTATTGGATACCTTACTTTAGGGCAAACTCTCGATACATTATCTGGAGGAGAATGTCAAAGATTAAAGCTTGCTAGTGAATTAAATAAGGAAAGCTCAGTATATATATTGGATGAGCCTACAACAGGACTTCATATGGCAGATATTGAAAATTTTATAAGTATAATTGAAGAAATTGTAGATAATGGAAATACAGTTATAATAATTGAACATAATATAGATGTAATTAAAAGAGCAGACTGGATTATTGATATAGGTCCTGAAGGTGGAGCAAAAGGTGGAAAAGTAATATTTGAAGGAACTCCAAAACAATTGTGCAACAATAGAGTATCATTAACAGCAAAATATATAGTATAATAAATAAAATATAATTAATATAATGATATATTAATGAGTAGAATGGGTATATAAAATGATACTTAAACTTAACAGTAGTAAATAATATGAGAAATATTCAAATTTAATTAAATATAGTGTCAGAAATCCGTTTAGATATCAAGCTTTTAACGGTTCTGGCATTTTTTATTATTTTTAGGGAGAATATTGAGAAATTATTCTCCAATAGTTACTTTTTTGTGCCTACTTGCAAGTTTGATATTATAATCTTAACGTGTAATTTATGGAATAATTTATTGATATATTAAAATAAGGGTTATTACTAAATTAAATTTTAAATATTGTTAAGTAAAACTCATAAAAAGGAGTGAGATAAATGATAAATGATATCTTGACATTATTATCTGAGAGAAGTGATTTTTTTATAAAATTATCTATAGAGCATTTGACAATTTCTATTATTTCTATAATAATCGCAATTGTTTTAGGTGGGATAATTGGTATTATTGTAAGTGAATTTCATAGTTCTTCTAAACCTATATTGGGAACTATCAATTTTCTATATACAATTCCATCCATTTCTATGTTAGGATTTCTAATACCATTTTCTGGGATTGGAAATACTACTGCTGTTATTGCCCTTACTATTTATGCACTATTACCTATGGTTAGAAATACATATACTGGAATCACTAACGTAGATAAAAATATCCTTGAAGCAGCTAGAGGGATGGGAAGTACAGACTTTCAGATACTATATAAAATAAAGCTTCCACTAGCTCTACCAGTTATCATGTCTGGTATTAGAAACATGGTCATTATGACAATTGCATTAGCTGGTATTGCCTCGTTTATAGGTGCAGGAGGACTAGGTGTAGCCATATATAGAGGAATCACAACAAATAATACAGTGATGACAATCACTGGAAGTATACTTATCGCTTTATTAGCGTTAGTATTTGATTTTATTTTAGGATTAGTAGAAAGATTTTTTCAAAGAAAAAGAAAAAAGAAAAATAGAAAAAAAGTTTTTGCCATTCTAGGAAGTCTTATTATAGTGCTAGCCATCTTTACATCATACTTCTTTAATTCTTCAAAAACTCAAACTATTCATATTGCTACAAAACCTATGACTGAACAATATATCCTTGGTGAGATGTTGGATATTTTAATTGAAAAGAATACAGGTTTAAAAGTAGAGATTACACAAGGTGTAGGTGGAGGAACGTCTAATATTCAGCCAGCTATGGAAAATGGGGAATTTGATATTTATCCAGAGTATACAGGAACAGGCTGGAATATGGTACTTAAGAAAAATGAATTATATACTGAAGATATGTTTAATAAACTACAATCAGAATACAAAAATAAACTTAAGATGCAATGGACTGGTATGTATGGTTTTTCTAATAGTTATGCATTAGCAGTTAGAAAAGAAGTTGCAGAAAAATATAATTTAAAAAATATATCAGATTTAAAAGAGATATCTTCTAAATTGACGTTTGGAGCAGAGTATGATTTTTATGAGAGAGAGGACGGATATACTCCATTGTGTAATATGTATGGATTAAACTTTAAAAATACAGTTGATTTAGATATTGGATTAAAATATCAAGCTATCAATGAGGGTAAAATTGATGTAATGCCTATATTCACAACTGATGGTCAGTATAGTGTTTCGGACGTTGTAGTTTTAAAAGATGATAAAAACTTCTATCCATCTTATCAATGTGGAAATGTTGTTAGTTCAGAAGTGTTAGAGGAGCATCCAGAGTTATCAAAAGTATTTAAAGTGGTTGAAAATATTTTGACTGATAAAGAAATGGCTAAAATGAATTATGATGTAGAAAACAATAATTTAGAACCTAGAGATGTTGCACGTGAGTTTTTGAATAAAAAAGGTCTTTTATAATTGGAGGAAATATAATGACACCTATTATACAATTTAAAAATATTGAAAAACAATATGATGATAAATCTATAATAAATAATCTTGATTTAGATATAGAAAAAGGAGAATTTCTAACTGTTATTGGTTCATCTGGCTCAGGGAAGACAACACTTTTAAAAATGATTAATGGTTTAATTTTGCCAGATAGAGGAAGTATATTGATAAATCAAACAGATATTAAAAACGAGGATTTAATTAAATTAAGAAGAAAAATAGGATATTGTGTACAGGGAAGTGTTCTTTTTCCTCATATGACTGTTGAAGAAAATATTTCATATGTACCAAATCTTCTCAATAAAAAAAATAAATCAGAAGTGAAAAGTGCTGTAGACAAGTGGATGGGGATAGTAGGCTTACCAAATGATATGAAAGTTCGTTATCCATCGGAATTATCTGGTGGTCAACAACAACGTGTAGGTATTGCAAGAGCTCTAGCTTCTTCTCCAGAAATTTTACTTATGGATGAACCTTTTGGAGCAGTAGATGAGATTACACGAAAGCAATTACAGAAAGAGATAAAAGAAATTCATAAAAAAACAGGAGTTACAATTATATTTATTACACATGATATTTATGAAGCCTTGATTTTAGGTACAAAGACTTTGGTATTAAATCATGGAGTTATTCAACAGTATGACACTCCTAAGAATATTTTAAATTCTCCTGCTAATCAATTTGTGGACCAATTATTGAATATAAGAAAATCTATAATAGATGATGAAGATTTAAAAGAATAGATTTAATGAATAAATATAAATTAAAAGTTAAATTATCCTGATAAAAACTATTGCCTTAGAGTTAACTTCAAGTTGTATACTTAGAGTGTAAAAAAATTAGATTAGGCATAGGGGGATGAGAAATGAGTAGAGAAAAAGATTTAGGTATAGGAGCAGTTTTTCCTATTGGAGAAGAAAATAAAGCATTTGCGCAGTATTTTACAGGAGAATGTTATCTGAATATGCTCACTACTAAGGGTGTGGCAGTTGGTAATGTAACATTTGCACCTTCTACAATAAATTCGTGGCATGTACATCATAAGGGTGGTCAGATTTTACTTGTAACTGGAGGTAGAGGATATTATCAAGAATTTGGAAAGCCAGCTCAGGAATTACATGCAGGTGATGTAGTAAACATACCACCAGAAATAAAGCACTGGCATGGAGCTGCACCTGATAGTTGGTTTCAGCATTTAGCTATAGAGGTGCCAGCTGAAGGTGCTTTCAATGAATGGCTGGAGCCTGTATCTGATGAAGATTATAGTAAACTCAAATAAAAATTTTAGATATGACGTTGAAATAGAGATGATATTAAAAGTAGTAAATATTAATATTTCATATAAAATGTAAATAGCATAGAGTGTATACTGAGTAAATTACTAAATATACACTCTTTTTGTTGTGAATGATAAAAAATTATGCAAAATAGTAGTATTTGAGAAAATAAAATTAGTATAATAAAAGAAACTAAAAGATTAATAATTCAGTATACATATGTAGTTTGGGGGAAATAAAATGGAGACTATAATGGTTGTGGAAGATGATGTCATGCTTAATAATGGTATATGTTTTAACTTGCAAAGTGAAGGCTTTCAAGTTATACCAACATATAATCTAAAGGAAGCAAAAGAAAAGTTTAAGACAGAAAAAATAAATTTAATTATACTAGATGTAAATCTTCCTGATGGAAGTGGATTTGAATTTTGTAAAGATATAAGGAATGATTCAAAGATAGGTGTTCTTTTTTTGACAGCTTGTGATATGGAATCTGATATTGTAAATGGATTTAAGATAGGAGCAGATGATTATATAACAAAACCATTTAGTATAAACATATTAATGCAGAGAATAAAAGCACTGCTTAGAAGATGTGGTAATGAGATACAAGAAAATATTTTAATTGAGGGTGATTTTGAATTTAATTTTGACAAAATGACAGTTAGTAGAAACAATGAAAGTATAGTTTTTTCACCTATAGAATATAAGATTCTAAAACAATTAGTACAACATAAAAATGAAATAGTTACAAGACAAGCATTGATAGATGCAATATGGGATAGCGATAGTGAATATATGGAAGAACATGCACTAACTGTAAATATAAATAGATTGAGAAAACGAATAGACCAAAAAACGTCTAAGCATAAATATATAAGGACTGTCTATGGAATAGGATATATGTGGGCTGGTGAACAAGATGAGAAATAGCAAAACTTCAACGAAAAACTACTATAAAAGTATTTCTATTGTATATTTTATAGTATCTATCTTGACCTTTATAGTTATAAAATCACAAACTAATAAAATCTTGTATATGTATTCTGATTCAATTGATATTATTAAAAATATTGATTGTATTATTTTAATTTTTATAATCTTTATGTTTCTAATATCATTATTTTTTGTATTTAAAATAAGAAGAGATATAGTTGACTTTAGTAATAATATTGTATGTAATATAGATGATTTTATAGCAGGTAATAAAAATATTAAGTTTAATTTAAATGAAGATACTTTAACTGCAAAAGTTCAAAATAAAGTAAAACATATGATAGAGATAATTGAAATTAAAAATAATAAATATGTAGATGAAAAAGAAAATATAAAAACTTTAATATCAGATATATCACATCAAATAAAAATACCAATAGCTAATATATCAATGTATAATGAGACTTTATTGCAAAAAGAATTGGATAGAAAAAATCAAGTATCGTTTTTAGAAAATATGCAAAATCAGGTAAACAAATTAGACTGGTTGGGAAATTCTCTTATAAAAATATCGAGATTAGAAACAGGAATTATATCTTTAAATGTAACTAAAAGCAGAATAAGTGATACTATCGCAAGTGCTTTAAGTGGTGTGTTTTTAAAGCTTGAGGAGAAAAATATATCACTAGAAATTGATTTAGATGATAAGGTAGAGGTTTATCATGATAAAAAGTGGACTGGTGAAGCTCTATTTAATATTATAGAAAATGCAGTCAAATATACGCCTGAAGGTGGTAAGGTAGGAATAAAAGTTGATAAGATGGACATCTTTACTAAGATTATTATAAGTGATACTGGAATAGGTATAGATGAGAGCGATGTAAATAATATATTTAAGAGATTTTATAGAAGTATAGAAGTCACAAATATAGATGGGATAGGAGTAGGGCTGTATTTAGCAAGAGAGATTATAAATAAACAGAGTGGGTTTATAAAAGTCGATTCTCAGAAAAACGTTGGAACTACATTCAATATCTATATGAAAAATTGAGAACAATATTAAAAAGTAAGTGTAATGTTTATAAAAAATTTATATTTAAAATCTTTGGAGATAGTGCATATAGTGTTTGTTAGATAACGCCATATGCACTATTTTTATTTAAATGTCTCAAAACTGTTATAATTGATGTCTAAAATATAACAGTCCTGTGAGGATTAAAAGATGCTTAGATGATAATATTTAAGTAAGAAATTTATTCTAAGTAAAAAAACTTATCAAATTAGAATTTCGGCATACATTTAGGGAACATATTAAAAAAGTTAGTAGGGAGATATGATTATGAGAATACTGGAAACTAAGAATTTAAAAAAATATTATGGAAAAGGTGAAAATATAGTAAAAGCTTTAGATGGAATAGATATAAGTATAAATAGAGGTGAATTTGTCGCAATAGTAGGGACATCAGGAAGTGGAAAAAGTACATTACTACACATGATAGGAGGTCTTGATAGAGCGAGTAGTGGAGAAGTAATTATTGAAAGTAATAATATATTCAATATGGATGATGAAGAGCTTACAATATTTAGAAGACGTAATGTAGGATTTGTATTTCAAAATTATAATTTAGTTCCAATACTAAATGTTTATGAAAATATAGTATTACCAATTGAACTTGATGGATGCAAAGTAGATACTAAATATGTAGATGAAATAATACAAGTTTTAGGGCTTACTCAAAAAGTGGATGATTTACCAAATAATCTATCAGGGGGACAACAACAGAGAGTTGCTATTGCAAGAGCCTTGGCTACAAAACCATCTATAATATTAGCTGATGAGCCAACAGGTAATTTAGATAGTAAAACAGAACAAGATGTATTAGGTCTTTTAAAAGTTACTAGTAGCAAGTTTAGTCAAACTATAATTATGATAACCCATAATGAACAAATTGCTCAAATGGCAGATAGAATTATAAGAATTGAAGATGGAAAAGTTGTAAATAGAGGTGAGACTGATGTTAGAAAATAACAATAAAGAAATCATAAAAAAGTTGAGTGATAGAAGCTTTAAAGCAAATAAAACGAGGAATTTGGTTTCAGTAATTGCGATAGCGTTGACGACAATTTTATTTACATCGTTATTTACAGTAGGATATAGTATGTTAGAAGCTTTTGATAGCTATAAAGCTATGGAATATGGAACAAATAGCCATGTTCAACTTCAGGATGTAAATAAAAGACAGATTGAAATTATAAAAAAAGATAGTTCAGTAGACAAAAACAGTATTGGTATAATGAAGAATATAGGAAGTTTAAAAAATCCAGAGTTTTCAACACAGACGGTAAATTTGGCTGTCTATGATGAAAAAAGTCTTGAAAATGCTGTAAATGTAGAGATGATTGAAGGAAGTTTACCAAAGAATAATGATGAAATAGTTATGCCTATAGAAGTACTAGATATGTTGAAGTTACCTCATAAAATAGGTACTGAAGTAAAGGTGATAATTTCAAAAGTTAAAGATGGAGTATCAACTGATGAAAAAGAAACTTTCAAATTTATATTAAGTGGATATTTTGGATACAAGACAGCCACAGCAATACCTCTACATGATGTATATGCAAGTGAAGCTTTCTATAATAATTATAAGGAAAAAAATGAAGTAGCGGCTACAAGTCTAGTTCTTAATTTCTTAGATGATAATAATTTGCAAGCTAGATTTGATGAATTAATTAAGAAGATTCAACCATATTCAGGAAAAGCAAGCATAAATCCTGTATATCTAAGTAAACAAGGAACCACTTTTAAAGAAATGATTAAAAATATATTACCAATAATATTAATCATAGCACTTATTCTTTTAAGTGGATATTTGTTAATTTACAATATCTTTTATATTTCAGTAGTTAAAGATATAAAATATTATGGCTTATTAAAAACAATAGGAACGTCACCATATCAATTAAAAAAATTGATTATTAAACAAGCTAATAGACTATGTATAGTGGCAATACCAATAGGTCTAGTATTAGGTTTTTTATTGGGGATGATATTTGTTCCTTTGGTTGGTAAATTTATGGATGGATTAAATAGTAACGCATTTGAATATTTTAATCCATTAATATTCGTATTTGCCATTGTGTTTTCATATATAACTGTAAGACTTTCATGTCAAAAACCTGCTAAGATTGTAAGTTCTGTATCACCTATAGATGCAGTGAGATATAGTGACAAAAGTAATAGGGTTAGACGTAAATCTAAAAAAGGGAGAAATGGTTCCAAACTTCATAAAATGGCACTTTCAAATCTATTTAGAAATAAACGTAAAGCAATTTTAGTTTTAGTTTCTATGTCGTTAAGCTCTATAATATTCTTAACTGTATCTGCAATTATAAGTAGCTCTAATCCAGAAAAAGCTGCTGAAGGTATGATGTTAGGAGATATAGAAATACATCATGGTCTTGTTGATTCTGTAAAATTTGAAGAGAATGATATTATTACAATTGATGAAAAATTAATTAAAGATATTAAAAATATAGATGGAGTAAGTAAGGTAAGTAAGTTATACAAAGATTTAAGTTATATAGCTTATGAAGGTGATTTGAAAGATGAGATATTGACTCAAGAAGTAGATACAGAATATAAAAAGCAATTTCTTCAAAATAGAAATCCAGATGAAGATGCAAAGGAAAGAGGATTCTTAACTTCTGATACAATTGGATTATCTTCAGGAGAATTACTAAGTAAATTGTCAAAGAATAATATCATATATTCTGAAAAAAATCCTAAGATATTATCAGGTAATATAGATGAGAAGAAATTTGATGCAGGTGGATATGTGGTAATTAATGGACATAAAGGAAGTAAGATAAAAGCAGGAGACAAAATTAAATTTAAATATTTAAAAGGAAAGAATATAGATGAAGGGTATGTAGATACTGAGTTTAAAGTTATGGCAGTTCTTGATGGAGCAAAGAATTTCCAAATAAGAATGTATATTAATGAAAATGACTTTAAAAATATGGTTGAAAAATCATATATACAAAATCTAATAATAGATGTAAATGGCAATATGAAATCTGTTGAAGGTAAAATAAAAAATTTGAATGAAAAATATAATAATCCCTATACAAAGATTTACTCAAAAAATATTTATGTAGAAGAAGCACGAGAAAGTCAAAAAGTCATAAAAATCGTAGGTATGAGTGCAGTGTTTATAATAGGATTAATTGGAGTGTTAAACTTTATAAATACGATGATAACGAATATAATGTCTCGTAAACAGGAATTTGCAATGATTGAAGCAGTAGGAATGACAAAAACACAGCTTAAGAAAATGATAATACTCGAGGGATTTTATTATGGTGTAATAATAACGATTATAAATCTTATATTTGGAAGCATGGCTACATTTTTAGGATTTAATATTATGAAATTAAGATACTCTGTGTATACCTATCCAGTAGAAGCACTGATAATAAGTGTATTAATAGTATTCTTGATAACATCTATAGTACCTTTGCTGGTTTATCATAATATTTCTAAAGATAGTATTGTTGATAGGATTAGAGAAGCTGAATAAAGTTTATATGGAGTGATTTTGATAAGATTTATATAGAGTATTTTGTAATTTCAAAAACGATATTGAGAGTATCAAAATAAACATGTAAGAGAGGCACTTCAAGTTGAAGTGCTTTTTATGTAGGAAAATAAATCAAAACATTAGCAAATAATGTGAAAAATAAAATAAAATAATATGCTATCGTTAAAATAGGAGGTGTTTCAGGTGGATAATAATTTAATTACTATTGAAAAAGCTTTGGATTATATAGAAATACATCTTTTAGATGAACTGTTGGATTTAGAAGCTATTGCTAAAGAAACTGGATATTCAAAGTACCATTTACATAGAATGTTTACATCCGTTGTAGGCTTTACTGTTCATAATTATATACAAAGACGTAGATTGACTGAAGCAGCAAGAATGCTTATTTTTACAGAAAAGCCGATTATTGAAATCGCTTTAATTTCAGGGTATGATACACAGCGTTCTTTTTCAAAGGGATTTAAAAAGATGTTTAAGTATAGTCCAAATTTTTTTAGGAAACATAAAGACTTCTTACCAATACAATTAAAATTTGATATCAATAATCGGAAAAAGTTACGTGGAGATATGATTTTAGACATTAAAAAAGTCGATTGTACAGATATAAATATTGTTGGGTATTCTGGTAAAGTAAAAAGAGGATTTCATATTATTGGAAAGTGTTGGAGGGATTTGCATAAAAATAAAGAGCTGATAGAAAACAAAGTAGATTTAGATTTCTTAATTGGAGTCAATGATTATAGTGATTTTAAAGAAATTGAAAATACACCTTCATTTACATACATTGCAGGAGCACAAGTATCTTGTTTTGGTAAGTTACCTAATGGAATGGTAAAATTCACACTGCCAAAAAGTAATTATATTGTTTTTACTTTCATTGGAAAAAATGAAGATAGTATGCAAAATGTTGTGGAATATATTTATCGAGAATGGTTTCCTAATTCAAGTTGTCAATTAAATGAAAATAATTTATATGATTTTGTAAAATATGGAGAAAATGTTGATAATAGCGGTTTGAGCGAAATTCAGTTTTGGGTTCCAATTCTTTAAAAAAAGTAACAATATTAAAGTAGAGAAATTCATGTAAAAATAGTTTTATAACTCTATATGTCAATAAGGAATTTATAAACAATAGAAAAAATTACTTTATTATAAGACTATGATAAAATATAATTAAATAATGTATTTAATTTTGTAAAGGGTGAGGTGTTCTAAAACGAATGAATCCAGAAAATGAATTACTTAGAAATCTAGATAAATTACATACAACAGAATTAGGTATGGTAAGAATTAAGAAAAACCTTTCTTTAGAGACAAATGATGTAGTGGGCTGGTGTAAAATTAAAATAGAAGCTCCAAATACTATTATTAATAGAAAGGGAAAGAACTGGTATATAAGTGTAGATAATTGTATTATAACAGTAAATGCTTATAGCTACACAATCATTACAGCTCATAAAGAAAAGAAATGAATTGCAACATATAGAAATCAGGAGTATTTTATGCTATCTATTGTGTAGTAAATATGAACATTATGAAAACCATCAAGATGAAAGGCTTTACTATACTTGATGGTTTTTTTGATATTGTTATACCATTCCATTTTTTTATTTCTTTAGTATATCACTCTTAGTTAAACCATTTGATTTAGCTTGAGGATTCCATTGATAATTACCCATAAATTTATATAGAAATCTAGGAAAATTAGGTGAAATAAAAATATTATTTTTATGAGGATTATCAAGATTTATATTGTCATTAAGTATATTTCTTGATAATTCTTTTAGTGTAATGCCTAATTTTTTCTTAGGACCTTTATCCAAAGGTACAGAAGTCAGTGAGCCAAGCATCTCTCCAGCACCAATCCCAACACCTTGAACCCATATAAAGTTGACCTTTTTACACCAATGTTCTACCATCTGAATTGCCAAATGATTATGTTTACCCTCATAGAATCCACAGTTAACAATTGCATACACTGGAATAGGTTTTTTATTTTGTGTTTTTAAAAACTTTTCACACTCCTCTAAAAAGTGAACTAAATGAGATGGAATCCCATCTACATAAAGAGGAAATGCAATTACCAATCTATCACAATTAAGTATAGAATTAAGAGCATCAGGATATTTAGAAGGGTTATCTACTTTAAATGTAAAAACTTTATTGTCCTTTTGAATAAGTTGTTCTACTTCAGATAAAAAATATTGTGAATTATTTTTATTTACTTTTGGACTACCATTTATCATTGTTATATTCATATAGATTCACCTCTTATATCTTGTATATTTTCATAAAAACAAACAGAGTGTTCTTTCATATTAAAATTTATAGAATTTCCACGTACTAATTTGGTAGCAATATCTTTTTCAGCTTCTGTAATGTGATTTCCATAGAAGATGGCTTTTAAATTTATCTGTTTGCTATATCTACTTTTATGACGCATCATATTATCTTTCATTACAAAGTATGGTAGGATATAGCTAATACTTTTATCAAGTATGTTTTTTACAAAAGGGCTGAATCCTCCATAACAACATCTGCTTATTATAACAAGCCCATCAGATTCATTTATAAGTTTACCAATATTGCTATAATAATCTTTTACAACACATTCAGTAGGTGTTTTAATCCAACAGCCAAAACAGCCAATACACTTGTGAATCTCCTTTGTGTTTGGAAGTATTTTTATATCGTCATCAAGTTTAGGTGATAATTTATCTAATTCTTCTTCAGTTAAATCATGTATTAAAAGTCTCATAAGTCTCATCTCCTTTTATGTATGCTTATTTCTAAAAATTATATCTTACAAATTTTTTAGTAAATCTTTACACCAGTTAATTACAAAATTATAATAGTCAACTCCATAAACCATTGTGGAATACATGTATGCATATTGTTCAATACAATGATTTTTTTCTGCATCAATTTTTTGTTTATTTAGTTTATCTGAGAGTGATTCAACCTCAGCTATAAATAGTTTTAAGTTTGTTTCAATTATTTCTTTAGGTAGATACTTGTAAAAGAATATATTAACAAGATGGTCTTGCTTTGTTTTAGAAAATTTTATCGGTTTTTTTAGCCATTCAAGAAAGTATTCTTTACCTGCATCAGTTATAGAATATATTTTTTTTAATTTGCTACCATAAATAGCTTCATGACAGTGGATATATCCCTTTGTTTCTAATCTTTTAAGTGCTGGATAGATACTGCCAAAACTAGCATCAAAAAAGTATGATGTACTATGTGACATCCATTGCTTTAAGTCGTACCCACTTAATTTTTCTTCCATTAAGAATCCTAAAATAATGTATTCTAACATATTGCCTCCTGATATCAATTAGATATATATCGATTCGATATAAATATTATTACAGATAATAAATATTGTGTCAATATGATTTTTAAAATAAACTTAAAAGGAATTAGGAATTAGGAATTAGGAATTAGGAATTAGGAATTAGGAATTAGGAATTAGGAATTAGGAATTAGGAATT
>NZ_JAGWCW010000049.1:0-15841 GCF_020657835.1 Clostridioides sp. ZZV14-6387 | reverse complement strand
AGTTAAGCTCTCTAGCGCTGATGGTACTTGGTGGGAAACTGCCTGGGAGAGTAGGACGTAGCCACGTAATCTTTTTTATTTATATAAGTTTCTTATTTTTAAAGTACTATTTTCAAAGTATGTTATAAATACTTTGTATAAATACATATAATAGTTTAAAGAGATTGATTCTTTAAATATAGAGTGGCGAGCTCTTATAGATATGTACTTTTAAATAAGAAAGGAGATAGATAAGTAAGTGTCTGTAATCAATAGTTTTATTCTACAATATGGATTAATCTCTGTATTTGTATTAATTATGATTGAGTATGCTTGTTTTCCATTACCTAGCGAAGTTGTATTGCCATTATGTGGAGCAATTGCCGCAAGGAATCATTTTGGGTTTTTGACAATTTTGATTTTGAGTATAATTGCAGGTATACTTGGGTCAATATTTTGTTATACAGTAGGAAATTGGGGTGGGAAATCTATCATAAATAAAATAGTAGAGATTTGTCCAAAGGCAAAGAAAGGAATATTTGCATCTCAGGACTATTTTAATAAATATTCTTCTATTTCTGTTTGTGTATGTAGATTAATTCCATTATGTAGAACATACATATCTTTTATAGCAGGTATAGCAGGTCAGAATATTATAACTTTTGTAGTATCATCTATTGTAGGAATTACCATATGGAATACTTCACTAATTAGCATAGGGTATATTTTCTCAGAGAGTTGGGTAAAAATAATGTCCCATTATAATGATTATAAATTCCTAGTTCTAATTATACCAATAGTTTTAATTCTTATTGGATTTACTATTAAGTCATATATACATAAAAAACATCATAAGTTAAGATTATAAAAAATTAATAGATTTTTTCATCATTTTTTATACTTACTGTAAGATTTAAGTGTTTGAGATAATTTCTAATAATCAAAATCCCCGTTTTTAGTACAATGTAGAAACGGGGATATTTAATGTCAAATTGTAATGAATAAGTTAAATTTAATAATGAAATGACATATTGAGTAGTAGTTAAGAGCAATTAATTATCAGCTTTATTTTTATATACAGCTATTTTTTCTTGAATATCCAAGTACACTTATTACAAAAGAAACAATGAATAAGACTATAACTGTAGTGAAAGCCATCAACAAATAGGATTGAGTAGAAGTCATAATGGTAGAAAGTCCAGGTCCATCCTCAAAATATTTGATAAAATAGAAAATAGGAACGACGAAAAGTAATCCTATTGTTTGTGCTGAACGGAAACCAAACCAATATGTAAGAGGTAAGCAAATAGCAGTACAAGTAAGTGGCAAAATAATTGCTGCAATAATAGATAAGCCCAATATACTGATTTCAAAATTACCATAGAAAATACTGCTCATCAAACTAAATATAATGCTTCCAGATAAACTAAAAACCAATGTGCATATAACAGAAATATATTTGCTTGCCACTACAGAATATCCACTAACAGGCATAGCTAATTGATATTTTTTCCAGTTTACATTCTCATCACTTGCAAAACTTATAATGTTTTGCATACCTATTGAAATAGAAAACATAATTGAAGTCATTAATCCAGCATATATCCCCATATTCATAATGAGAAGGATAATAGCCAATATTGCAATTATAATAAGTTTCTTATCAATACTTTTAAAAAAAAGATAGAAGTCTTTGTAAATTAATCCTCGCATAATATTCCTCCTTTAATATAGAAAAGCATAATATCTTCCAATGTCGCATTATCAACAACTACATCCTTATATTTTCTTCTTGCAGTTTCTTTATCATCAACTAAGCATTCTATACTCATATTTGTCTGTTTGCAAATAAGATAATCATCTTGTGAGATAGTTTTAAATTTTTCTTTTCCACATCTAATAATTCCATAATTGTAGATTAAGTTATCTTTTTGTTCTTCAAAAACAATTTCTCCTTTATGAATTAGTATTACATAATCTGCAATTTTTTGTATATCTGATGTGATATGGGATGAAAAGAAAATAGAGTGTTCTTCATCTTGTATGAATTCCAAAAACAAATCCAATATTTCATCTCTACTAACAGGGTCAAGCCCAGTTGTTGCTTCATCTAAAATTAGAAGTTTTGGTCTATGAGCCATAGCACATATAATAGAAAGTTTCATTTTCATTCCTTTGGAAAATGAGCCAATAGTTTTTTTTAATGGAAGCTTGAATTTTTCTAGATAATGTTGATAAAGTGTATCATCCCATGACGTATATATGCCAGATAGTATTTTACTGATATGTTTTACAGTAAAAATATCATGGAAATTGCACTCATCAAAGACAATACCAATATCATTTTTAATTGAATACGTTGCATTGTCTACCCCAAATATCTCAATTTTTCCAGCATCTTTTTTCAATTCATTCAGTATCAAATTAATTGTGGTACTTTTACCAGCTCCATTCTCTCCAATAAAGCCGACAATTCTACCTTTTGGAATACAAAATGAAACATCTTTTAATGAAAAATCATCAAAATTTTTATATAAGTTTTGAACTAAAACATTATTCTTTTCCATAGTTTACATCCCCTTAATCTTCATAGAATAATTTGAGAATATTGGTCATCTGCTCATAAGATATACCATGTGTTCGACCAATTTCTGAAACTTTTTGCAATAATTCTTCTGCTATTCGTAACTGTTCTTCTTGGATGAACTCTTTATTTTGACTAGATACAAAACTACCTTTACCAGACACAGTTTCAATAAATCCATCACGAGTTAAATCCTCGTATGCCCGTTGAACAGTAATTACACTTATATGTAAATCTTTTGCTAGACTTCTCATAGATGGTAGCATCTCACCAGCAGATAATGTTCCATTCATTATAAGACTTTTAATCTGCAAACATATTTGTTCATATATAGGTTTATCACTACTATTACTAATGATTATTTCCATTTAATCCTCCTATACTGTACTTACTGTACTTGTTAGTTAAGTACAGTATAGGCCTATAAATCAGTCTTGTCAAGATAATAAATATAAAAGAGAGAATAATACAATAATTTATATGTTAGTCACCTTATATCTTTTTATGCTAAAATGGTGTTAAGAAATGAAACAAATACTATTTATATAAAAGGGGTAAGAATATGGATATAATAGATAATCTAAGGGTACAAGGGGTAGATGAGAAACTTATTGAAGATGTACTATATTTTAGACGTTATTATGCTCTAGAGAAAGATTTAGAATATAGGGTAACGAAGTCTAAAACTTATTTTTATGGAAGAGATATTTTGTCTATGTGTATAGCAGCTATTTTGGAAGAAGAAAATATATTATTATCAGGACCAAAAGCAACAGGAAAAAACTTACTTGCTGACAACTTGGGTGAGATATTTAATAGACCTCAATGGAATACATCATTTCACATAAATACAGATAGTTCAACACTTATAGGTACAGACACATTTATAGATAATGAAGTTAAGCTTAGAAGGGGTTCTGTTTATGAATGTGCCATCAATGGGGGATTTGGTGTATTTGATGAAATTAATATGGCAAAGAATGATGCTGTAGTTGTAGTACATTCAGCTTTAGATTATAGAAGACTGATTGATGTTCCTGGATATGAAAGAGTAAATCTGCATCCAGCAACGAGATTTATTGGAACTATGAATTATGAATATGCAGGAACAAAAGAACTTAATGAGGCACTAGTATCTAGATTTATGGTAATAGATATTCCTCCTATAGAAGAAGATAAGTTGATGATGATTTTAAAAAATGAATTTCCAGATGCTGATGAAGAAAAATTAATGCATTTTGCAGGAATATTTCTAGATTTACAGTTGAAGTCTCAAAATGGTGAAATATCTAGTAAAGCTATTGACTTGCGTGGTCTCATGGCATCACTTAAGACTATAAGAAGAGGGTTGAAACCAACTCTTGCAATTAACATGGGACTTACAGGAAAGACCTTCGATATATATGAGAAAGAAATGGTTGGAGATGTAATTAAAACTAGAATACCTAATAAATGGGAGAGTATAGATGTATTTCCAATAAGTCATATTTAATATAGGTGAGATTATGAAATGGATATATGATGATTATGAATTTGAAAACAGAGCAAATAATTTATCTTGGACAATAGCTGGAGATTACAATGAAAGTATAGATATATCAGAAAAAGATTATTCTTCAAAAGAAATAGGTTTATATTTTGCAATAATTGCAGGTGCTAGAAGAAAGTATGTAGATTGGCACATAGTAAAAAAATACCTTACAAATAGAATACGAAAAGGATATGACAAAGATATTATATTGGGTCTGATTCAAGTCATATTAAATACAATAGTTGAAGAAAAGGCTATTAAAGATAGACCAGGGATAGAAGATATAAGAAGAAATGCTTATAAAGATATTGTTTCACGTTTTACCAAAATACACAATGACAATATTATGGATAAAATTAAATATGCCTTTGTACTTTATAATATGGACAAGCATCCAGCATTAGATAGTCTAACTAGAAGAATAGTTAATGACATAAGGAATATAGATACAAATCAAGATATTATGGAGATTTTAAAAGCATTAGATGTTATATATTTAACTTATTTTGAATATATGTTAAATGGAGAAGAAAGTAGTTCTACAGATGATGAAAATAATGTAAAAGATGTTGATGTAAATTTTGATACATTTGCTGATTTTATGTATGAAGAACTTTATAGTGATGAAGAAGAAAATATTATTGAAAGTGATATAGACTCTATATCTTCATCTATGCTTATAGAGGGAGTAGGAGATTTTGAGGATTCTCAATCTAGCAATTCAGCAGACAGAGTAATATATGTTGATGAAGAGACTGCAAATAAGATATATTCAAAGATAGAACATTATTATGGGAAAACTTATTTGAGTAAAGGTGAAATTAAGAAGATTGAAACACAAAATTGTAGAAATGTTCATGAAGGGTGTAGAATACACTTTACAGATGGAGTTCTTAGAAGTGAGTGTAATAATGTATTCCAGTTAAAATATGTGACAAGGCAAAAAGAAAATAATTTAGGGAAATTTAGAGAACATGCTAGAATGTATAGACAACAAATAAAGAGATTAAAAGAAAGTCTAGCTAGAATTTTGATAGAAGAAAATGCTAAAACAAGAGTATACTCTGATTGTGGAACTATATTAGCAAATAGGGCTTGGAGAGTGGGTAGAAGTAATAATAATAAAATATTTTATAAAGATATAGAAAATGAAAAAGGAAAGTATGTTATTGATATATTATTAGATGCAAGTGGTTCTCAAAGTAGAAATCAAGGAAATGTGGCAATTCAGGCGTATATAATTGCAAATGCCTTAACAGAGGTTGGCATACCAAATAGAGTTATGGGATTTTCTAGTTTTTTGGATTATACAATATTAAAAAGATTTAAAGATTATGATGATAGTTTAAAAAATAGTGAAAATATATTTGAATACTTTTGTGCTGGTAATAATAGAGATGGTTTAGCTATAAAATCTATATGTAGTGGTCTAATAAATAGAGATGAAGAAAATAAAATTTTGATAGTTCTTAGTGATGGAAGACCCAATGATGTAAAGATAGGAAAAAATAGTGAGAGAACCTTAAGAGGAGAAAAAGCTTATAGAGGGATAGTTGGTTTAAGAGATACAGCTAATGAAGTAAGAAAAGCTAGGAAACAAAATATATTAGTATTAGGAGTATTCACAGGGAAAGAATCAGAGCTTGAGGCTGAAAGATTAATATATGGAAACGATTTTATATATTCAAGAGATATAACTAGATTTTCTGATGTGGTTTCGATGTATTTAAAGAAGATAATTAGAAATTAATCAAGATTATAAAAAATAATTTATATACATAAAAATATAAAAATGAATAAAATTTGTAAAAAATGTAGAAATTTTCACAGAAAAGGTATACAATGATTTATATAGCAAATGTTTTAAGAATAATTTAAAAATTAAATATATAATATTATAGGTTCTTCAAGCAAGATTAATAGGGAAAAAGGTTAAATTCCTTTACAGCCCCCGCTACTGTGATGCAGACGAAACTTTTGTTAGCCACTATGATGATATACTTTTATATTTCATGGGAAGGAAGAGGAGTAGGAAGAAGCTAAGTCAGGAGACCTGCCTAAAATATTAAAGTAATTTCTTCGGGGATGGAGAAAGTTTCTTATAATAATTATACAGATATGTTCATTTTATGTGTTTGTATTTGGATTGTCGAAAATTAGAAGCCTAGCCATCGAGTTAGGCTTTTTTATTTTTATTTTTAAAATAAATCAGACATATATTATTTATATTTTAATTATTAGAAAGGGAGAGAGGGGATAGTAAAATGAAACAAAATATCAAATTAGGGGTTATAGCTGCACTTATGTTAATCATTTTAACTCCAGTTACATCGAATGCAATGCACATAATGGAAGGATACTTACCAGTAAAATGGTCTATAGCATGGGGAGTTATATTTATACCATTTTTTTTAGTAGGACTAAAATCAATAGGAAAAATAGTAAAGCAAGACCCTAAAAAGAAAGTATTATTAGCTCTGTGTGGAGCATTTGTATTTGTATTGTCAGCACTAAAGATACCTTCAGTAACAGGAAGTTGTTCACATCCTACTGGAGTAGGTCTTGGAGCAATAATGTTTGGACCAAGTGTAATGTTTGTTCTTGGAACTATAGTTCTAATATTCCAAGCATTACTATTGGCACATGGAGGAATAACTACTTTAGGAGCTAATGCTTTTTCAATGGCTATTATAGGACCAATTATATCATTCTTAATATTTAAAGCATTAAAGAAAAAAGACGGAAATAATGCAATGCCAGTATTTCTTGCAGCAGCAATAGGAGATTTGGCTACATATACAGTAACTTCGATACAGTTAGCACTGGCTTTCCCAGACCCATCAGGTGGAGTGATGGCTTCAGCAATTAAGTTTTTAGGAATTTTCTTTATGACTCAAATACCAATAGCGATAGCAGAAGGTATACTTACTGTAATTGTATATAATTTAATTACAGAAAATGGAGAAAAAAGCATACTAGAAAATAATGATAAAGGAGTTAAAGCTAATGAGTGCTAAAACAAAGACGAAAACTAATATATTACTACTTTTATTAGTAGTAGCTCTTATCATATTCCCATTACTTGTTAATTCGGGAGCTGAATATGGAGGAGCAGATGGTCAAGCTGAGAGTGAAATTACTAAGATAAATCCAGATTATGAACCATGGTTTAGTAGCCCATATGAGCCACCAAGTGGAGAAATAGAAAGTTTATTATTCTCTGCACAAGCAGCGTTAGGTGCTGGTGTAATAGGGTACATATTAGGTGTTCAAAAAGGAAAGAGAAGTTAATTATGCTTATAATTGATAAATATGCATATACAAATAGATTAAGTAAAGTAAATCCAAATAAAAAAGTAGCCATAGGAGTAATCTTTCTGATTGCTTCTATGGTAATAAAAAATATATTTGTTTTAAGTGGAATTATGATTTTAATGAGTATTCTAGTTGTTTGTGTAGCTGGAATAGATTTAAAGAATTATTTAAAATTACTCAGAATACCAATGTACTTTTTATTTCTTAGTATAGGAATAACTCTTGTAAATATATCTTTTAATAAGGCAGACTTATTATATAGTTTTGAAATTTTTAGTTTCAATGTAGGAATATCAAAAGCATCTATTGACATGTCTATTCATGTGTTATTTAGAGCTATGTCTTGTTTGACTTGTGTATACTTTTGTATACTTACAACACCTTTTAATCAATTAATATTCTTCTTTAAAAAAATGCATTTACCTGATACTTTTGTTGAGCTATCAATGTTAATATATAGGTTTATATTCATATTTTTAGAAGAATTTTCAGAAATATATAAGTCACAAGAACTAAGATTTGGGTACATAAATTTAAAAACTTCATATAAATCCTTAGGAATTCTTGGAAGTATGCTGTACAAAAGACTTATGACAAGGTATGATGATATGTGTATATCATTAGACATAAAATTGTATGATGGTAAATTTCACATAGTAGGGGATAATGATGTTTAAAATAAATAATTTAACTTATCAATATGAAAAGAATGCCAATGCATTATTAAACATTAATATGGATTTCTCAAAGGGAAATGTTATAGGTATAATAGGTTCAAATGGTTCAGGAAAATCAACATTATTTATGAATTTAATGGGTATATTAAAACCTACATCTGGAGAAATTCTTTTTAAAGAAGAAAAATTAAAATATGATAAAAAAAGTTTGTATAATCTTAGAAAAAATGTGGGTATTGTCTTTCAAGACCCAGAAAAACAAATTTTCTATTCAAAAGTATACGATGATATAGCATTTGCAATGAGAAATATTGGTATAGATGAAAAAATAATTAAAGAGAGAATAAATAAAGCTCTAGTAGCTGTTAATGGAATAGATTTTATAGATAGACCAGTACATTTTTTAAGTTATGGTCAGAAAAAAAGGGTAGCGATAGCATCAGTTATAGCAATGGAAAATGAAATTATATTGCTTGATGAGCCTACAGCTGGTTTAGACCCAGTAAGTACTAGGTCTATTGTAGATATAATAAAGGGATTGAATAAAGATAATATAAAAATAGTAATATCCAGTCATGATATGAATTTAATGTATGAAATATGCGATTATATATATGTATTGGATAAGGGGATTTTAATTGATGAAGGAAAGGCAGAAAATGTATTTGTAAATGAAAATAACATTATACAAGCTGGCTTAGAATCCCCATGGCTAGTAAAGGTACACAAAAATATGAACCTACCTTTATTTAAGAAAGAAGAAGATTTGTATAAGTACTGGAAAGAAAGAGAACTTAATACAAACAAATAATTAAGCCCTAAACCTATTTTAAAAAAATAGATTTATATATAATAACCCTTAACCTAGACCCCTTAAAGGTGCCTTATGATTCCCCAAATCATAAGGTTATTTTTTTATTAAATAATAAAATAAATTATATGTAAAGTGTTATTTAATTGTAATATATTGGAAATAATCTATTAGTATAATACATAATTATAATTTGAAGTAATTCATATTTTAGATTAAAATATATTTATGGCTGTTAACAGGAGGAGAAATATGAATTTAGATACATTAAATCCTGCTCAAAGAGAAGCAGTAGAAAAGACTGAAGGTCCAGTACTTATACTGGCTGGAGCTGGTTCAGGTAAAACTAAGGTATTAACAACGAGAATGGCATACCTTATAGAAGATAAAGGTGTACAACCACCAAATATATTAGCGATAACATTTACAAACAAAGCTGCAAATGAAATGAGAGAAAGAGTTGAACAAAATATAGGTTCTGAGACTAAGGAAATGTGGATAAGTACATTCCATTCTTGCTGTGTTCGTATACTTAGAAAAGATATAAATAAGATTGGTTACAACAGGAGTTTTGTAATTTATGATGCAGCAGACCAAGTTACATTGGTTAAAGACTGTCTTAAAGAACTAAACTTAAGTGATAAGGTGTTTGAACCAAAAGCAGTTATAAGTGCTATTTCAGGAGCAAAAGATAAGCTTTATACTCCAAAACAGTTTAAAGACATTAACATGGCAGATAATAGAATGAGTAAAATTGCAGATATTTATGCATTATATCAAGACCGTTTAAAAAGAAATAGTGCACTTGATTTTGATGATTTAATACTTAAAACTGTAGAGCTTTTTAAGGCTAATGAAGAAGTTTTAGCATATTATAGAAGTAGATTTAGATACATAATGGTAGATGAGTATCAAGATACAAGTAAAGCTCAGTATGAATTGATAAAATTATTAGCCAGAGAACATCAAAATATTTGTGTTGTTGGAGATGATGACCAAAGTATTTATGGATGGAGAGGCGCAGATATAAGAAATATACTTGAATTTGAGAAAGATTATGATAATGTACATGTTGTAAAATTGGAGCAAAATTATAGGTCTACACAAGTGATATTAGATGCAGCTAATAAAGTTATATCTAATAATATAGAAAGAAAAAGGAAAAAGCTTTGGAGTGAAAAAAAAGAAGGAGAGCTTATAAAGATACAATTAACTGGTAGTGAAATAGAAGAAGCTGATTTCATTGCTGATTCAATTGCACAAATAGCTAGAAAAGAGAAGAGACCATATAAAGACTTTGCAGTACTTTATAGAGCAAATGCACAAGCTAGACCTGTAGAGGATGCTTTAAATAGAAGTCAAATACCATATAATATATATGGTGGTACAAAATTTTACGAGAGAAAAGAAATAAAGGATTTGTTAGCGTATTTAAGAGTTATTCAAAATCCACAAGATGATATATCTATAAAAAGAATTATAAACGTACCTAGAAGGGGTATAGGACTTAGAACAATAGAAAAAATTGAAGATAGAGCTAATTTAAAGCAGGAAAGTATATATTCAGTATTAATTGATATAGAGACAAATTCAGATATATCTACTAAAGCAAGAGCAAGTATAAGTGGATTTGTTGATATTATAGGTACACTTAGAACTATAAAAGAAGTTTATCCTGTTAGTAAACTTATAGAAAAGGTCTTAGATACTACAGGATATATGGATGAACTTGTAGAGATAAGGAATAAGAATGAAAAAGATTTGACTGGTAAAGGAGAGGAAGCTCAAGATAGAATTGACAACTTAAGAGAATTCATATCTATAGCTTTGGAGTTTGAAAGTAGTAGTGATGAGAATTATGAAAACAAAGACTTAGAAACATTCTTAACTAGTATAGCACTTACATCTGAATCAAATGATGAAGAAGACAATGATAGGGTTTCTCTTATGACAATTCATACATCTAAAGGGCTAGAATTCCCTGTAGTATTCCTAATAGGTATGGAAGAAGGATTATTCCCTATATCAAGAGCTATAAAGTCTCTAAGTGATTCACAGATAGAAGAAGAGAGAAGACTTTGTTATGTTGGTATAACTAGAGCCAAGGAAGAGTTATATATGTCATTGACAGAGAAGAGGACATTATATGGTAAAACAAATGTTGCAATAGCTTCGAGATTTATGGAGGAGTTACCAGAAGAATGTATAGAAAGATTGTACAAAGTAAAGAAAGAACTGAGTTATTCTAAAGCAAGCTATAATATGTTAGATAAATATACTAAAAAGTACATGAATACTATAAGTAAATCTAAAGTTGCTGACAAAGTTAATGCTACAATAAAAGATTCCAATAAAGAGACTAACCCAGATGATATAAAACTTGGTTCTAAAGTGCATCATCCTAAATTTGGGGTTGGGACAGTAGTATCTATAATTGGCACAGATGTTACTATAGCTTTTGACAAGCAAGGAATTAAAAAAATAAACAAAGAATATACAACACTAAATATTTTATAATGGAGGTTAATATAGGGAATGGATAGTATAAATTTTGCTAAGAACTTAATAGACTTCATATATGATAGTCCATCATCTTTTCATGCAGTTGATAGTGCTAAAGAAATTCTAGATAAAAATGGATTTGAAGAGTTAGCTTTAAATCATAAGTGGAACCTAAAAGTGGGTGGAAAATACTATGTTACTAAAAATTTATCTGCTATAGTAGCTTTTGTAGTTAATTCAGAAGACATAGAGAAAGATGGTTTTAGAATAATAGGTTCTCATTCAGATTCTCCTACATTTAGCATTAAACCAAATGCAGAAATAGAAGCTGAAAAATCTTATTTGAAGTTGAATACAGAGTGCTATGGAGGAGCAATATTGAGCACATGGTTAGATAGACCTCTTGGCATAGCTGGCAGGGTAGTTTTAAAGAGTGATAATGTATTAAAGCCAAGCGAAAGACTTATAAACTTTCAAAAGCCAATTTGTATAATACCAAACCTAGCTATACACTTAAATAGAAGTATAAATGATGGTCATTCATATAATAAGCAAAAGGATATGTTACCTTTAGTTGGTTTGTTGAATGATACATTAGAAAAAGATAACTTCCTTTTAAAACAAATAGCATCTAATTTGGATGTAAATATGGAAGATGTCATAGATTTTGATTTGTTTTTATATGAATTTGAAAAAGGAAGTTTAATAGGGGCTAATGATGAATTTATATCTATAGGAAGACAAGACAATCTTGCTATGGTACATGCTAGTTTGAATGCTCTTATCGATACTAAAGGTCAAAATGGCGTAAATGTAATGGCCGTATTTGATAATGAAGAAGTTGGTAGCTCTACTAAACAAGGTGCAGATTCAAACATGCTATTAAATATATTGGAAAGAATTTGTTTATCAATAGGTAAAGATAGGGAAGAGTTCTTTGAGTCTATTTATTCATCTTTTATGATATCATCAGATTTGGCTCATGCTATCCATCCAAATACTCCAGAAAAACATGACCCAACTAATAAACCAGTTATGGGAAAAGGACCTGTTATAAAGATAAATGCTAGTCAGGCATATACAAGTGATGGGTATTCTATAGCTGTTTATAAGAATATATGTAGAGAAGCTAATGTTGAGTATCAAGAATTTGTTAATAGGTCAGATGAAAGAGGTGGAAGTACTATAGGTCCAATATCTTCAACTCATATAGATATACCATCTGTGGATGTGGGAAGTCCAATTTTGGCAATGCACTCTATAAGAGAATTAGGAAATGTTGAAGACCATTATAGTATATATAAAACGTTTAGCAAGTTTTTTGAAATATAAATATAAGATAAACAATTTGGAGATGAGACTATGAAATTAGGATTATGCTTAGAAGGTGGAGGCGCAAAAGGGGCTTACCAAGCAGGAGTAGTAAAGGCATTATATGATGGAGGAATAAATAAATTTTATTCAATTTCAGGGACATCAATAGGAGCAATAAATGGATATTATTTGTACACAGGTAATGTTGATAACTTAGAAAAAATGTGGACAAATATAAAAGATATCCAGAATGGAAATGTAAAAATAGTAAATAATACTGTGGATAATTCTCCTGCTATAGACAATTTGAGGGAACTAGATGATAGTAAAATTGAAGAAATGAAGTTTTATGTTAACTATGTAGAAGTCAATAATAAGGTAGTATCAGAAAAGATTGTTGATGTATCAAAAATGACTCGTGATGAAGCAATTATCAGTATTTCATACAGTGGATTGTTACCATCAAATCCAAAGGCCACTCTTGGTTTTAAAGAACAATTTGCAAAAGATGTTCAAGAAGGACTATATGATGGTTTTAAATTAGATGGAGGTCTAATTAGGAGTGCATTGATTGAACCTTTAATTGTGGATAATGTGGATAAGATTATTTTAATATCAACGAAATATAATTATGAATTGCCAGAAGATATTAAAAAAACATACGATGAAGACAGAATAATAGTAGTTAGACCAAATACTCAGTTCGCACCTAAAGACACTCTTAATTTTGATGATGAGTTTTGTAAAGCTATTTATCAAGAAGGATATGAAATAGGAAAAAATATACTTGATAGACTTTAATTTAGAGTATAATATAATAAATGTAATTGTATAATTTAACTAAGGAAAAGGAAGGTAATGAATTATGGAAAATAAAAATCCTATAGTAACTATAGAAATGGAAAATGGAAAAGAAATTAAAATTGAGTTGTACCCAAATATAGCACCAAATACAGTTAAAAACTTTGTATCATTAGTAAATGAGGGATATTATAATGGAATAATATTTCATAGAGTAATACCAGGATTTATGATACAAGGTGGATGCCCAAATGGTACAGGAATGGGTGGTCCAGGTCACTCTATAAAAGGTGAATTTAGTGGGAATGGATTTACTAATAATTTAAAACATGAAAGAGGAGTCATATCAATGGCTAGAACTATGGCACCTAATTCAGCTGGTTCTCAATTTTTCATAATGCATAAAAATTCACCACATTTAGATGGTCAATATGCAGGATTTGGTAGAGTAATAGAAGGTATAGAGGTTGTTGATGAAATAGCATCAATTAGAACAGATGCAGCTGATAAGCCACAAACTCCACAAGTTATGAAATCTGTTACTGTGGAGACTTTTGGAATAGATTACTCTGATGTAGAAAAAAATTAAAACATATATAAAAATTAGTTATAAGTAAAAGTCAAAATATATGTTGTTTATTGAAGATAAAATGGGATGTAGTTACGTCTTTAGACGAATACATCTCATTTTTTATTTATTCTATATAATAAGAAATTGTGTATTAAAATAATAAATTACAAAATATACCAACTAGAAATAACATTGGATTTTTATGATACTTATTCCATAAAATTAGTATCATAAAATTTTAATTAAAAAATAAAGTACAGTTAAAAAAATTTTACTAAAAATATTTTTATCCAAGTTTGTATATAATAATATATTAAATAAATATGGAAGACATATGGAAAACAATTATTCCAGTGTCTTTTTAAGCTATTTTATCTATTTTATTTAAGAAAAATAAGTTTTTCTATGTTTTTTATTTATAAAAAAATATCATCATGGAAATATCTTCTATTTACAATTTTATAACTTTGGTTTACAATAATAGAGACAATAAATCCTAAAAAACATAAGAAGAAAAAAGTGCTTAATATTTGAGAGAGACTGGTTTAGTTTACACCAGCTAGGCCAGTCAAGGAATAATTTAAAGTGTAATATATAACAATGAAAAAGAACCTGTAATTAGAATCTTCTAATTACAGGTTCTTTTTTGCAGAAATTGGTATTATTATATAAATATTTAAGAAAGTAAATTTTTAACTTTGTTGTAACTAAGTACGTTTTTTAACATAGTATAATATAGACCCAAAATGGAGGGATTATAAATGAGAAATATTATACTTTATTTAAATGATGATACCTTTATATCAAGAAAATATCCAGATAAAAACTTTAGTTTTTTAGAATATTGTTTAATAGGAACTAAATATTCAAGTACTTTTGTAGAAGAAAAACTTCTTACTTTTTTCAAAGTAAGAATACCAGAAATATTAAAAGATAAAAATATACTAAAAGCAGAGTTATTTATTCATATTAATTCAGATAATAATTATATTTTTAATGAAAAAATAGATATTGAAGTAAAAAGAATAACCGAATATTATAATTCAAGGACTATATCATGGAATGATAAATTGCCTATAGAAAATATTGAAGGATATTTACCAATTGGTATAAGTGATACATCTAACTATATATGTTTAAATATTACAAGTATTGTAAAAGCATGGGCGGTGGGCAAGTATCCTAATTATGGATTAGCTTTATCTTTAAATTATCCTTGTAAGATTATAGAGTTTACATCTAGTAGAGGTCGTAACAAACCATATATACTTATAACATTTGAAGAAAGAAAAAAAGAGTGCTGTCCTCCTAAATTCGGATGTCCTCCAATTAGAGTTACAGGTCCAACCGGACCAAGAGGCCCAATGGGAAGCACAGGAGCAACAGGACCAACAGGAAATACCGGAGAAATAGGGCCAACAGGAGCGACTGGTCCAACTGGAAACGCAGGAATAACAGGGTCAACTGGAGCGACTGGTTCAACAGGAAACACAGGAGTAACTGGAGAAATAGGACCAACCGGAGCAACAGGTCCAATAGGAAACACAGGAACAACAGGAGCAACAGGTCCAACCGGAAATACTGGAGAAATAGGAGCAACCGGAGCAACAGGTCCAACAGGGAACACAGGAGCAACTGGAGCAACAGGTCCAACCGGAAATACTGGAGAAATAGGACCAACCGGAGCAACAGGTCCAACAGGGAACACAGGAGCAACTGGAGAAATAGGAGCAACCGGAGCAACAGGTCCAACAGG
>NZ_JAGWCW010000048.1:0-16121 GCF_020657835.1 Clostridioides sp. ZZV14-6387 | reverse complement strand
ATTAAGATTCTCAATAAGAGAAGGTGGAAGAACAGTAGCTTCAGGAGTTGTTGCTACTATAGTAGAGTAATCTTTTATTAAACTGATGGATTAAAAAGAATAATAAAAAGAGGGGTTATGCTCCTCTTTTTTTAACATAGAAATACAAAAACATTGACACAGCATAGGATTTTGTGATAACTTATACAAGGTAATGATTATAGGAAGTTAATAATATCTTGAATACTGTAGATTTTTAATAAATACATATTTTAAAGGTATTATATTCACATATATTAACAATATATATTATTGTATTACAAAGTTGGAGGTGTATCAGATGAGAGTTAAAGTAACTTTAGCATGTACAGAGTGTAAGCAAAGAAACTACAACACTACTAAGAATAAGAAAAATAATCCAGACAGAATAGAATTACAAAAATATTGTAGATTCTGTAAAAAGCATACAACTCATAAAGAAACAAAATAGTTTTTTATAAGGATGTGAGTATGGAATGGCTGCCCAAAAAAATGACGGTGCAAAAACTAAAAAAAGGTTTAGTTTATTTGGATATCTAAAAGAAACTAAGCAAGAATTAAAAAGAGTTACATGGCCGACAAAAAAGGAACTGTTTAAAAACACAAGTATAGTTTTAACTGTAGTTATTTCATGCACTATATTAGTATGGGGTATAGACACTATATTATCTGGTGCACTAGCGTTATTACTAAAATAGACGAAAAGAGGTAAGTTAAATGTCAGAATTACAAGAAGCAAGTTGGTATGTAGTTCATACCTATTCGGGACATGAAAATAAAGTTAAAGCTACAATTGAGAAAGCAGTTAAAACAAGAGGTATGGAAGACTGCATAAGACAAGTAGTTGTTCCAACAGAAGAGGTAGTGGAAACTACTAAAACTGGAAAAGAAAAAACTAGACAACGTAAAGTTTATCCAAGTTATGTCTTGGTTAAAATGATAATAACTGATGAATCTTGGTATGTAGTAAGAAATACTAAGGGAGTTACAGGTTTCGTTGGACCTGGTTCAAAACCAGTACCATTAAGTGAAGATGAAGTCAAAGCTATGGGGATAGATACAACAGACCCTAAAGTAGTAAATAGTGATATTGATTTTGAAATAGGAGACACAGTAAAAGTATCTCAAGGACCATTTAGTGGACAAATAGGTAACATAGAAGAAATTGACTTAGAAAATAGAGAAGTCAAAGTATGCATAAATGCATTTGGTAAAAGGACTCTATTTGTAATAGAGCTTGAAGGTATAGAAAAAATCTAATACTATTATTATAGAAAAATCTGAGGAGGTGCGCTCAAAATGGCTAAAAAAGTTATAGGTCAAATAAAATTACAAATACCTGCAGGAAAGGCTACTCCAGCGCCACCAGTTGGACCAGCATTAGGACAACATGGTGTTAATATAATGGGATTCACAAAAGAATTTAATGCTAAAACTGCAGATCAAGCTGGAATGATAATACCAGTTGTTATAACTGTATATCAAGATAGATCATTCAGTTTTATAACAAAAACTCCACCAGCTGCAGTTTTAATTAAAAAAGCATTAAACTTAAAATCAGGTTCTGGAGAACCAAACAAAAAGAAAGTTGCTAAAATAACGTCAGCTCAAGTAAGAGAAATAGCTGAGTTAAAAATGCCTGACTTAAATGCTGCATCAGTAGAAGCTGCTATGAGTATGATAGCTGGTACTGCTAGAAGCATGGGTGTTGTAGTAGAAGACTAATTAAAAGATACACTTTTTTTTATAAAGTGGGAGGCGAAAAGCCGAAATTAACCACGAGGAGGAAAATAAAATGGCTAAAAAAGGTAAAAGATATGCAGGTGCATTAGAAAAAGTAGATAGAACTAAATTTTATGATGCATCAGAAGCATTAACATTAGTTTCAGATATAGCTGGAGCTAAATTTGATGAGACAGTAGAAGCACACATTAAATTAGGTGTTGACTCAAGACATGCTGACCAACAAGTAAGAGGTGCAGTTGTATTACCTCACGGAACTGGTAAAACTAAAAGAGTTTTAGTTTTTGCTAAAGGTGAGAAAGCTAAAGAAGCTGAACAAGCTGGTGCTGACTTTGTAGGAGCTGAAGAATTAGTTCAAAAAATACAAGGTGAAAACTGGTTTGAATTTGATATAGTAGTTGCTACTCCAGATATGATGGGTGTAGTAGGTAGATTAGGTAGAGTATTAGGACCTAAAGGTTTAATGCCAAACCCTAAATCAGGAACAGTTACATTTGATGTAGCTAAAGCTATAGATGAAATAAAAGCTGGTAAAGTTGAATACAGATTAGACAAAACTAACATAATACACGTTCCAGTAGGAAAAGTATCATTTGGTGGAGAAAAATTAGCTGAAAACTTTGCTGCATTAATGGATGCTATAATAAAAGCTAAACCAGCTGCTGCGAAAGGACAATATTTAAGAAGTGTAACAGTAGCTTCTTCAATGGGACCTGGAGTTAAAATAAACCCAGCAAGAACAGCTGAATAATAAAACTGTTGACACAGGTTGACAAAAATGTTATTATATCACTTGTCAATGTAAAAAAGAATAGATTTGCCGTAGATAGTGGGTGCGAGAGCTTAATATCCCGCCGAGGTTTTAGATAAATTGAGATTACTAAAGCTTTTGATGTCTACTTTTGGCAACAAAAGCTTTTTATAATGTTGCGGTAAATACTAAGCCTATTTGGTGAAGGAGGTGCACATCTATATGAGAAAAGCTATAGAAATTAAATCAGAAGTTGTTTCTGAGATAGTTGAAAAGTTACAAAAATCTTCTGCTGCTGTTGTTGTAGATTACAAAGGATTAACAGTTGAAGAGGTAACTGAGTTAAGAAAACAAATGAGAGAAGCTGGTGTAGATTACAAAGTATATAAAAATACTTTAGTTAGAAGAGCAGCTAAAGAAGTTGGTATAGAGCAATTCAATGATGAATTATTAGTTGGAACTAATGCTATAGCATTTGGATATGATGATCCAGTTGCTCCAGCAAGAATATTAAAAGGATTCATGGATTCTCATCCAAAGATGAAATTAAAGATGGGTATTGTGGAAGGTGCATTCTACGATGAGTCTAAAATTGTTGAAATGGCTAACATACCATCAAGAGAAGTTCTTATCGCTAAATTACTTGGTAGCTTAAAAGCTCCAGTATCAAACTTTGCATATTTAATAGATGCAATAGCGAAAAAGGCAGAAGGTCAAGAAGAAGCTTAATAGCTTAATTAAAAAATTATAAATATTAATTTGAAATAAAATTCGGAGGTGCTAAAAATGACAATAGAACAAATATTAGAAGCTATAGAAAATATGAAAGTTTTAGAATTAAATGAATTAGTTAAAGCTGCTGAAGAAAAATTCGGTGTATCAGCTTCAGCTCCAGTAATGGTAGCTGGTGCAGCTGCTGGTGGACCAGCTGCTGAAGAAAAAACTGAATTTGATGTAGTATTAGCTGAAGTTGGTTCTTCAAAAGTTGGAGTTATAAAAGCAGTTAGAGAAATAACAGGATTAGGATTAAAAGAAGCTAAAGAAGTAGTTGATAACGCTCCTAAGACAGTTAAAGAAGGAGCTTCTAAAGAAGAAGCTGACCAAATAAAAGAAAAATTAGAAGCTGCTGGAGCTAAAGTAGAAGTTAAGTAGTTTCTTTAAAAAGATACCCTATGGGTATCTTTTTTATTTGCAAAAAATCATAGAATTTATCTAGAATTATAAAGAAAATATTTTTATAAAATGCAAAAAATATATATAATAGTATTAAATTAAGGGTATCATATAGTATGTAATGATATATTAATTTAATACTATTATTAAATTAATATATAAACAATTATTGTAATGTATATATATAGGGTATATAATTAAATGGAACTGTAAAAAATTACATATTATTTTAAAAAAATACATGAATAATTTAGAAATAAAATGTAATAAATAATTAATTAACAAATATAAATTTTAAAATGAACTAAGTATTAAAAAAATCGAAATTTGTAGACTTTGAAGGATGTATTTAAGGAGGAATTAATAATGGAAAAATTACAAGGAAAAATTGCAGTAGTTACTGCTGCAACAAAAGGTATTGGATTAGCTTCAGCAGAGATATTAGCAAAGAATGGAGCAATTGTATATTTAGCAGCTCGTTCAGAAGAATTAGCTAATGAAGTTATAAATAAAATAAGTGCAGAAGGTGGTTGTGCTAAGTTTGTTTACTTTAATGCTCGTGAAGAAGAAACTTTTACTTCAATGATAGAAGACGTAGTTAAAAAAGAAGGTAAGATAGATATACTTGTAAACAATTTTGGTTCAACAAACCCTTCTCTTGACAAAGACCTTGTAACTGGGGATACAGATAATTTCTTTGACACAGTAAATACTAATTTAAAAAGTGTGTATTTACCATGTAAAGCAGCAATTCCTCATATGATAAAGAATGGAAAAGGCAGTATAGTAAATATATCAAGTATAGGTTCAGTATTGCCTGATTTATCTAGAATAGCTTACTGTGTATCAAAAGCAGCAATCAATTCATTAACTCAAAACATAGCAACACAATATGCAAAAAATCATGTTAGATGTAATGCCGTACTTCCAGGACTTATTGCAACTAAGGCAGCATTAGATAATATGTCTCCAGAGTTCATAAAAGAGTTTTTAAAGCATGTTCCTTTAAATCGTATAGGGGAACCAGATGATATAGCAAAAGCCGTTCTATTCTATGCTAGTGATGACTCATCATTCATAACAGGGGATTTACTTGAAGTTGCAGGAGGATTTGGTTTACCTACTCCACAATTTGCAGATAACATATTAGGATAATCAATACACTAATATATAAAGAAAATTTATATATTAGTTATGTTAGAAATTCTATTTTTATAAAGACCATAGATATAATTTACATTGGAAAAAGTTTAAGACTAAAAATTCCAAGTTAAATTTATCTATGGTCTTTATTTTGTATATTTAATAAATTGTATATATTTGTATAAATCTAATTATTTACAACTATTTCATTATGGAATTATAATTAAATAGGGGAAGGGTATTTGTATATAAGTTTATATAGAAAATTAGACCTATAAATGAAAAATATGGATTTTATATTAAGAAATTGTACATAATACATAATATATGCTAAAAATAATTTATAAAAAATCAAAAATAATGCATAGTTTACATATAAGATAAAAAATATATTGAAAAATACTTGACAATATGCTAAAATTATTAGATGCGTTAGAATGAACTATTGTTTTATTTTTAATTATTGAGAGGTGAAAAGTGAATGCCACATCCTGTCACGATAGGTAAAAGAACTAGAATGAGCTTTTCTAAAATTAAGGAAATAGCTGATGTGCCAAATCTTATAGAAATTCAAGTAGATTCCTATGAGTGGTTTTTAAAAGAAGGTTTAAAAGAAGTGTTTGATGATATTTCACCAATAGAAGATTATACTGGTAATCTTATATTGGAATTTGTTGACTATTCTTTAGACGATAAACCAAAGTACGATATAGAAGAGTGTAAAGAGAGAGATGCTACATATTGTGCACCTCTAAAAGTTAAGGTAAGACTTATAAATAAAGAAACAGGCGAGATAAAAGAACAAGAAGTATTTATGGGTGACTTCCCTTTAATGACAGAAAGAGGAACTTTCGTTATAAATGGAGCAGAAAGAGTTATAGTAAGTCAATTAGTTAGATCTCCTGGTGTTTACTATGCGGAAGAAAGAGATAAAACAGGTAAGAGATTGATTTCATCTACTGTAATTCCTAATAGAGGAGCATGGTTAGAATATGAGACAGATTCTAATGATGTAATTTCTGTAAGAGTTGATAGAACAAGAAAACAACCAGTTACAGTTTTACTTAGAGCTTTAGGGATAGGAACAGATGCAGAGATAATTGACCTTTTAGGAGAAGACGAAAGATTATCTGCTACATTAGAAAAGGATAATACTAAATCAGTAGAGGAAGGTCTTGTAGAGATATACAAAAAATTAAGACCAGGTGAGCCTCCTACTGTAGAAAGTGCATCATCTTTATTAAATGCTTTATTCTTTGATCCAAAAAGATATGACTTAGCAAAAGTTGGTAGATATAAATTTAATAAGAAACTTGCTTTATGTTATAGAATAATGAATAAAATTTCAGCACAAGACATAATAAATCCAGAAACTGGGGAAGTATTTGTAAAAGCTGGAGAAAAAATAAGTTATGAGTTAGCTAAAGATATACAAAATGCAGGTATAAATGTAGTAAATCTACTAATGGATGATGATAAGAAAGTTAGAGTTATAGGAAATAATTTCGTAGATATTAAGTCTCACATTAATTTTGACATAGATGATTTAAACATAAAAGAAAAAGTACATTATCCAACTTTAAAAGAAATTTTAGATGGATATAGCGATGAAGAAGAAATAAAAGAAGCTATAAAATCAAGAATTAAAGAACTTATACCAAAACATATATTATTAGATGACATAATAGCTTCAATAAGTTATGAGTTCAATATATTCTATAATATAGGAAATATTGATGATATAGACCACCTAGGAAACAGAAGAATAAGATCTGTAGGTGAATTATTACAAAATCAAGTTAGAATTGGTCTTTCAAGAATGGAAAGAGTTATAAAAGAAAGAATGACAGTTCAAGATATGGAAGCTATAACGCCTCAAGCGTTAGTTAACATAAGACCAGTTTCTGCTGCAATAAAAGAATTCTTTGGTAGTTCTCAGTTATCTCAGTTCATGGACCAAACAAATCCTCTATCTGAGTTAACACATAAGAGAAGATTATCAGCTCTTGGACCTGGAGGTCTTTCAAGAGAAAGAGCTGGATTCGAAGTGCGTGACGTTCACCATTCACACTATGGTAGAATGTGTCCAATAGAGACGCCAGAGGGACCAAATATCGGTCTTATAAACTCTCTAGGAACTTATGCAAAGATAAATGAATTTGGATTTATAGAATCACCATATAGAAAATTTGACAAAGAAACAGCAACAGTTACTGATGAAATACATTATTTAACTGCTGATGAGGAAGACTTATTCGTAAGAGCTCAGGCAAATGAGCCATTAACAGATGATGGAAAGTTCGTAAACCATAGAGTTGTTTGTAGAACTGTAAATGGTGCTGTTGAAATGGTTCCTGAAAGCAGAGTAGATTACATGGATATATCTCCTAAGCAAGTTGTATCTGTTGCAACTGCTATGATACCTTTCCTAGAAAATGATGATGCCAACCGTGCCCTTATGGGAGCGAACATGCAGCGTCAGGCAGTGCCTCTAGTTAGAAGAGAAGCGCCAATTATAGGAACTGGTATAGAATATAGAGCTGCAAAAGACTCTGGAGCAGTTGTTGTTGCTAGAAATTCTGGTATAGCAGAAAGAGTAACAGCAGATGAAATAATTATAAAAAGAGAAGATGGAAACAGAGATAGATATAATCTACTTAAGTTTAAACGTTCAAACTCAGGTACTTGTATAAATCAAACACCTATAATAAGTAAAGGTGAAAAGATAGAGAGAGGCGATGTTATAGCAGATGGTCCAGCAACTGATTTAGGTGAAGTTGCACTTGGAAGAAACTGTCTTATAGCATTCATGACTTGGGAAGGTTATAACTACGAGGATGCCATATTAATAAATGAAAGATTAGTTAAAGAAGATAGATTATCAACAATTCATATAGAAGAATATGAATGTGAAGCTAGAGATACAAAACTAGGACCAGAGGAAATAACTAGAGATATACCTAATGTTGGAGATAGTGCAATCAAAAACTTAGATGATAGAGGTATAATAAGAATAGGTGCAGAGGTAGATTCAGGTGATATACTAGTTGGTAAGGTAACTCCAAAAGGAGAAACTGAACTTACTGCTGAGGAAAGATTACTTCGTGCAATATTTGGAGAAAAAGCTAGAGAAGTTAGAGATACTTCACTTAAAGTACCTCATGGTGAATCTGGTATAATAGTTGATGTAAAAGTATTTACTAGAGAAAATGGAGATGATTTATCTCCAGGAGTAAATGAATTAGTAAGATGTTATATAGCTAAAAAGAGAAAGATAAAAGTTGGAGATAAAATGGCTGGTCGTCATGGTAATAAGGGGGTTATCTCAAGAATATTACCAGAAGAAGATATGCCATTTATGGAAAATGGAACTCCTCTAGATATAATACTTAACCCACAAGGTATACCATCACGTATGAACATCGGTCAGGTTCTAGAAGTACATTTAGGACTAGCTGCTAAGACATTAGGATGGTATGTAGCAACATCAGTATTCGATGGTGCTAATGAGTACGATATAATGGATGCTCTTGAAGATGCTGGTTATCCTAGAGATGGTAAATTAACTTTATACGATGGTAGAACAGGTGAGACTTTTGACAACAGAATAACTGTTGGATATATGTATTACTTAAAATTACATCACTTAGTAGATGAAAAGCTACATGCAAGAAGTACTGGACCATACTCATTAGTTACTCAACAGCCACTAGGTGGTAAAGCACAATTTGGTGGACAAAGATTTGGAGAGATGGAGGTTTGGGCTCTAGAAGCATATGGAGCTGCTCACATACTTCAAGAAATACTTACTGTTAAGTCTGATGATGTTGTAGGACGTGTTAGAACTTATGAAGCTATAGTTAAAGGTGAAAACATACCTGAGCCAGGAATCCCAGAATCATTTAAGGTTCTTATAAAGGAACTTCAAAGTTTATGCTTAGATGTAAAAGTATTGACAGATGAAGACCAAGAAATAGAAGTGAGAGAATCTGTAGATGAAGATGATACAATAGGTGAATTTGAGCTAGACGTTGTAAATCATATGGGAGAAGTTGAAGAAAGTAACATAATAGAAGAAATTGAAGATGATTTTGCTGAAAACGCAGAAGATGAGGATATAGAGAATTTAGAAGAATTCACTGAAGATGATTTATTTGAAGAAGAAATAGATTTTGAAAGTGATGACTTTGATATGTAAATTTAATTAATGTAAATCTCAAATAGAAGGGAGAGAACTCCTTGTTTGAATTAAACAATTTCGAGTCGATAAAAATAGCATTGGCTTCTCCAGAAAAAATAAGACAATGGTCTAGAGGAGAAGTTAAAAAGCCAGAAACTATAAATTACCGTACTTTAAAGCCAGAGAAAGATGGTCTTTTCTGTGAAAGAATATTTGGACCACAAAAAGACTGGGAGTGCCATTGTGGTAAATATAGAAGAGTTAGATATAAAGGTGTAGTTTGTGATAGATGTGGAGTAGAAGTAACTAAATCAAAGGTAAGAAGAGAGAGAATGGGACATATAGAGCTAGCAGCTCCTATGTCTCACATCTGGTACTTCAAAGGTATACCAAGTAGAATGGGACTTTTACTTGATATGTCACCAAGATCATTAGAAAAAATATTATACTTTGCTTCATATGTAGTAGTTGACCCTGGAGAAACTGGATTGAATGAAAAACAGTTACTTACAGAAAAAGAGTACAGAACTGCTCTTGAAAAGTATGGATATACTTTTACTGTAGGAATGGGTGCTGAAGCTGTAAAGATATTACTACAAAATATAAATTTGGAGCAACAAAGTAAAGACTTAAGAGCGGAATTAAAAGATAGTACAGGACAAAAGAAAGTTAGAACAATCAGAAGATTAGAAGTTGTAGAGGCATTTAAAAAGTCTGGAAATAAACCAGAATGGATGATTTTAGATGCAATACCAGTAATCCCACCAGATTTAAGACCAATGGTACAACTTGATGGTGGAAGATTTGCGACTTCAGACCTAAATGATTTATATAGAAGAGTTATAAATAGAAATAATAGACTTAAAAGACTATTAGAGCTTGGAGCTCCAGATATAATTGTAAGAAATGAAAAAAGAATGCTTCAAGAAGCAGTTGATGCATTAATAGACAATGGTAGAAGAGGTAGACCTGTAACAGGTCCTGGAAATAGACCACTTAAATCTTTATCAGATATGCTAAAAGGTAAGCAAGGTCGTTTCCGTCAAAACTTACTTGGTAAGCGTGTTGACTACTCAGGACGTTCTGTTATAGTTGTTGGACCAGAACTTAAATTCTATCAATGTGGACTTCCAAAGAAAATGGCGTTGGAATTATTCAAGCCGTTTGTTATGGATAAATTAGTTAAAGAAGGTTATGCACATAATATAAAGAGTGCGAAATCTATAGTAGAAAAAGTTAAGCCAGAAGTTTGGGATGTTTTAGAAGATGTTATAAAAAGTCATCCAGTTCTTCTTAACCGTGCACCGACTCTACATAGATTAGGTATACAAGCATTTGAACCAATCTTAGTTGAAGGTAAGGCTATAAAACTACATCCTCTTGTATGTACAGCTTATAATGCAGACTTCGATGGTGACCAAATGGCAGTCCATGTACCTTTATCAGTAGAAGCACAAGCAGAAGCAAGATTCTTAATGCTTTCTGTAAATAATATCCTTGCTCCTAAAGATGGTTCACCTATAACTACTCCATCTCAGGATATGGTTTTAGGTTGCTATTATCTAACAATAGAAGCACAAGATGGAGCTAAAGGAACAGGAATGGTATTTAAAGACTTTAATGAGCTATTACTTGCTTATTATAATAAATCAGTTCATCTACATGCTTTAGTAAAATTAAAGGTAACACTTGAAGATGGAAGCAGCTCATTAGTTGAAAGTACTGTTGGTAGATTTATATTTAATGAAAATATACCTCAAGATTTAGGTTTTGTAGATAGAAAAGAAAACCCATTTGCACTTGAAGTTGATTTCTTAGCAGATAAAAAATCTCTTGGTAAAATAATAGATAAATGCTTTAGAAAACATGGAAATACAGAAACAGCTGAATTACTAGATTATATAAAAGCTCTAGGGTTTAAGTATTCTACACTAGGTGGAATAACAGTTGCTGTTGATGATATGAGTGTACCAGAAGAAAAGAAAGTATTTATATCTGAAGCAGAAGCAAAAGTTGATAAATATGAAAAAGCGTACAGAAGAGGTCTAATATCTGATGAAGAGAGATATGAGAAAGTCATAGAGACATGGACAGAAACAACTGATAAAGTTACTGATGCTCTTATGGGTGGACTAGACAGATTAAATAATATATATATAATGGCACATTCAGGAGCCAGAGGTTCTAAAAACCAAATTAGACAGCTGGCAGGAATGCGTGGTCTTATGGCCAATGCATCTGGTAAAACAGTTGAGATACCAGTTAAATCTAATTTCCGTGAAGGTCTATCAGTACTAGAATACTTTACATCTTCACATGGTGCCAGAAAAGGCCTTGCTGATACCGCTATACGTACAGCTGAATCTGGATACTTAACAAGAAGACTTGTTGATGTAAGTCAAGATGTTATCGTAAGAGAAATAGATTGTGGAACAGAGGATACTACAGAAATTTATGCTATAAAAGAAGGAAATGAAGTTATAGAAGAGATATATGATAGAATTGTAGGAAGATATACTATAGACCCTATATTAAATCCTGAAACTGGCGAAGTTATAGTTGAAGCTGATGCTATGATACAAGAAGATGAAGCAGAAACTATAGTAGATTTAGGAATTGAAAAAATTAGGATAAGAACAGTTCTTAACTGTAAAACTAATCATGGAGTTTGTTCTAAGTGCTATGGTAGAAACTTAGCTACAGGAAAAGAAGTTAATATAGGTGAAGCAGTTGGTATAATAGCAGCTCAATCTATCGGTGAGCCGGGTACTCAGCTTACAATGCGTACATTCCATACTGGAGGAGTTGCAGGAGCTGATATAACTCAAGGTCTTCCAAGGGTTGAAGAATTATTTGAGGCTAGAAAACCAAAAGGATTAGCCGTAATAACTGAAGTATCTGGTAGAGTTGAAATAGACGAAACTGGAAAGAGAAAAGAAGTAAATGTAATACCAGCAGAAGGCGAAACTCAAACATATGTGATACCATATGGTTCTAGATTAAAGGTTAAACAAGGTCAAATGTTAGAAGCTGGAGACCCATTAACACAAGGGTTTATAAATCCTCATGATATAGTAAGAGTAAATGGTGTTAAGGGAGTTCAAGAATATATAGTTAAAGAAGTTCAAAGAGTGTATAGACTTCAAGGGGTTGACGTTAACGATAAGCATATAGAAGTTATAGTAAGACAAATGCTATCTAAAGTTAAAGTTGAAGACCCAGGAGATACAGATTTATTACCAGGTGGATATGAAGATGTATTAACATTCAATGAATGTAATAAAGATGCTGTAGCTAAAGGTCTAAGACCAGCAGTTGCTAAAAGAGTTTTACTTGGTATAACTAAAGCGTCTCTTGCAACTGATTCATTCTTATCAGCAGCTTCATTCCAGGAGACAACAAGAGTATTAACAGAGGCAGCAATAAAAGGTAAAGAAGACCACTTAATAGGACTTAAAGAAAATGTTATATTAGGTAAATTAATACCAGCTGGAACAGGAATGAAGAAATATAGAAATATAGCTGTTGAAAAAATTGAAGATTAATGGCAGATAGAGTAAAGAAATCTTGACAACCATTATTTGTGGTGTTAAAATAGTAAAGTGTGTTGTTTAAAAGTGCACTAAGGGCTTGAATAAGCTCTTAGTGACTTTTAGATGGCAATAAATAAAAACTAAAAAGCATCAAGCTAGAAAAATGCTAATATCACATATTTATGTGTTATAGACATTAAATTGTAAGTAACGTATGTTACAATCAGTCAGTATGAATATTCATATTGATGTAGTTGGCGGTCACTGATAAGATCGAAAATTTGGAAGGAGGTGCAGATGATGCCAACAATTAACCAATTAGTTCGTAAAAGTAGAAAAGCGGTAGAGAAGAAATCTACTGCTCCAGCATTACAAAAAGGTTACAACTCTTTAAACAAGAAAGTAACTGACGCTAGTGCCCCACAAAAAAGAGGGGTTTGTACTTCAGTAAAAACAGTTACTCCTAAGAAACCTAACTCAGCTTTAAGAAAAGTTGCCAGAGTTAGATTAACTAATGGTATAGAAGTTTCTGCTTATATACCAGGAGAAGGACACAACTTACAAGAGCATAGTGTTGTTCTTATAAGAGGAGGAAGAGTAAAAGACCTTCCAGGGGTTAGATACCATATACTAAGAGGTACTTTAGATACAGCAGGTGTTGATAAGAGAAGACAATCAAGATCTAAGTACGGTGCGAAGAGACCTAAAGAAGCTAAAAAGTAAAAACAATTAATGATTGATTATAGTTCGGTGCTTTAAATATATATATTTATGGCATCACGGCATTAAGTGAATTATGTCGAGTACCTATGATTTAAGTTAAATAATTAAGGAGGGAAGCGAAATGCCAAGAAAAGGTAATGTTCCAAAAAGAGAAGTTTTACCAGATCCTATGTATGGGAGTAAGGTAGTTACTAAATTAATAAATAATCTAATGGTAGACGGAAAAAAAGGAAAGTCTCAAAGTATAGTTTATGATGCTTTCGCAGTTATTGCTGAAAAGACAGGAGAAGAAGCTTTAGAAGTATTTAATAAAGCAATGGACAATATAATGCCTGTTTTAGAAGTAAAAGCAAGAAGAGTTGGTGGAGCAAACTACCAAGTACCAATCGAAGTTAGACCTGAAAGAAGACAAACATTAGGTTTAAGATGGCTAGTAAAATACACTAGAGCTCGTGGAGAAAAAGGAATGGTTGATAAGCTTGCTAAAGAAATAATGGATGCAGCTAACAACACTGGAGCTTCAGTTAAGAAAAAAGAAGATACTCATAAAATGGCAGAGGCTAATAAAGCATTTGCTCATTACAGATGGTAGGATATATAGATATCTTATAAAATTGAGGATATCATAAGGAGGATAACCATGGCTAGAAAGTTTCCTTTGGAAAGAACTAGGAATATAGGAATCATGGCTCATATAGATGCAGGAAAAACTACTACTACAGAAAGAATTCTGTTTTATACTGGGCAAACTCATAAAATAGGAGAAACTCATGAAGGAGCTTCTCAAATGGACTGGATGGAGCAAGAAAAGGAAAGAGGTATAACAATAACTTCTGCCGCTACTACTGCTTCATGGAAAGACCATAGAATAAATATAATAGATACTCCTGGACACGTGGACTTCACAGTTGAAGTTGAAAGATCTCTAAGAGTTCTTGACGGTTCAGTTGCTGTATTCTGTGCAAAAGGTGGAGTTGAGCCTCAATCAGAAAATGTATGGAGACAAGCTGAAACTTATGGAGTACCTAGAATAGCTTTTGTAAATAAAATGGATATATTAGGTGCAGATTTCTACAATGTTGTAAGCATGATGAAATCTAGATTAAATTCTAATGCAGTTCCTATGCAATTACCAATAGGTAAAGAAGATTCATTCATAGGTATAATAGACTTATTAAAAATGGATGCTGTTATATACAAAGACGACCTAGGGGTTGAAATGGAAGAAACAGATATACCAGAAGACATGAAAGAATTAGCCACTGAGTGGAGAGAAAAATTAGTTGAATCAGTAGCTGAAACTGATGAAGAACTAATGATGAAATATCTTGAAGGTGAAGAGCCTACTATAGAAGAATTAAAAGTTGCTATAAGAAAAGCTACTATAGCTTGTGAAATGAACCCAGTTTTCTGTGGTACAGCTTATAGAAATAAAGGTGTTCAGTTAGTAATAGATGCAGTTTTAGATTACTTACCAGCACCAACAGATATAGCAGCTATAAAAGGTATATTAGAAGATGGAGAAGAAGCTGAAAGACATTCTTCTGATGAAGAGCCATTCTCTGCACTAGCATTCAAAATAATGACTGACCCATTCGTTGGAAAACTAGCGTTCTTCAGAGTTTACTCTGGAACATTAGAATCTGGTTCTTATGTTTTAAATGCAACTAAGAATAAGAGAGAAAGAATTGGTCGTATATTACAAATGCATGCCAATACAAGAGAAGAAATAACTAAAGTTTATGCTGGAGATATAGCAGCAGCAGTAGGATTAAAAGATACTACTACTGGAGACACATTATGTGACCCTGCTAATCCAATAATACTTGAATCTATGGAATTCCCTGAGCCAGTTATATCTGTTGCTATAGAGCCAAGCTCTAAAGCAGCTCAAGAAAAAATGGGTATAGCTCTTCAAAAATTAGCTGAAGAAGACCCAACTTTCACAGTTAAGACTGACCAAGAAACAGGACAAACTATAATATCTGGTATGGGTGAGTTACACTTAGAGATAATAGTAGATAGATTATTAAGAGAATTTAAAGTAGAAGCTAAAGTTGGTGCACCACAAGTTGCATATAGAGAAACTATAACTCAACCAGTTGATGTTGAATACAAGTACTCTAAGCAATCAGGTGGTAGAGGACAATACGGTCACGTTAAGATTAGAGTTGCTCCTCAAGAGCCAGGTGAAGGATACAAGTTCACAAACAAAACTGTTGGTGGATCTGTACCAAAAGAATATGTTGGTCCAGTTGACATGGGTATACAAGGAGCTATGCAATCTGGTATAGTTGCTGGTTATCCAGTTGTAGACGTTGCTGTTGAGTTATATGATGGTTCTTACCATGAGGTTGACTCTTCTGAGATGGCGTTTAAAATGGCTGGTTCAATGGCATTCAAAGATGCTATGAAGAAAGGTAATGCAGTTCTTTTAGAGCCTTACTTCAAAGTAGAAGTTGTTACTCCAGAAGATTACATGGGAGATGTTATGGGTGACTTAAACTCAAGAAGAGGATTAATCCAAGGTATGGAAGCTAGAAGTGGTGCACAAGTTATAAATGCATTCGTTCCACTTTCAGAAATGTTTGGATACTCAACAGACCTAAGATCTTCAACTCAAGGTCGTGCAACTTATACAATGATATTCGATCACTATGAGCAAGTTCCAGCTTCAGTTGCTAAGAAAATAGCTGAAGGAAAATAATTTAAAAATAATTAATAATATAAATATAAAAAATAATCAGCGATATGAGATATATCTCATATCGCACAAGATAAAGGGAGGAAATTCAAAATGGCTAAAGCTAAATACGAAAGAACAAAACCTCATGTTAATATAGGTACAATAGGACAC
>NZ_JAGWCW010000047.1:0-19470 GCF_020657835.1 Clostridioides sp. ZZV14-6387 | reverse complement strand
GATGTTGTGATATCTAAAAAAAACTATGCTCTTGATGGTAACTATACTTTAAGTCTTACAGATGAACATTTATCAACCTTAAGTTTTAATTCTAAAAATAATATAACTATAGAACTTAGTACTTATCAAGGAGGTAAATTTTTAGATAAAACTGTTATATTCACAAAAGGCAACACTAAACCAAAATTAAATATATCCTCTTATAATTCCACTTCTGCGACATTTACAGCGATAGACACAGATAATAATTTAAGTAAAATAGAGTGGTTCATTGATGATGTATTAAAAGAAACAATAACAACAGATTTGACAACAGAGAAAACAATAAACTATGAACTTACAGACAATGCAATACACACACTTAAAATAGTAGCTACAGATGCAGAGAATGCAACTGCTGAGAAGGTTTTGAGTATCAGTAAAGAAATTATGCCACTTCAATCTGATGCAACTTTACAAGATATATCATCTAAGTTGGTAGAGATTGGAGAAAGTTTTAAAAATGGTAAAACAAGTATTATAAATACTTTAGCATTAAAGAATATAGAAGCAAATTTAAATAATACATTAGTGGAGTTATCAGAAAAAATAAAGACTTCTTTTGATAGTTCAGATGCTAGTGTTGAAGAGTTGCAAAATAGGATAACAGAGTTGACCAATCAACTTAGCCAACGCAAAAGATGGGCAAAAGGTACTTCTTCTATGTTAACAAGACTTATTGACTTTAAAAAATACAAAAGCAGTGAGACTGAAAAAATGTATAGTACAGAAATAATCAATCTAGCATTTGAACCAACATTAGTAATAGTAATTGGAAACAATATAAGTAGTTTTAATTATTCTTCAAATGTTATATATAAAAAAAATGAATATTTAGTTCCTGCATTTACAACTAGTGATGAAGGCAGAAATTTTCTTTTAGATGCAGGTCAAATTAAATATAGTGATGAAAAAATAGTCTTACCTATTCTTACAATAGGTAGTTCTGGTGATGAAGGGTTTACATGGTATGCTCTTGAATAAAAAATGAGGTGATAGAATGAATAGAGGAAATAGAATAATTTACGACCAAACAGGTAAGGTATGGATACAAACAGGCGAAGCAACAGGAGACATATTAGCACATGATGTAATAACTAAATTAAATTACTTAGATATTGAATTTGGTAGTATAGACTATAGTAAACAGTATATAGAGTCTATAAATCCAATCACAAAAGAACCAGTTTTAAAAGATACAGAAGTTATTTTAACAGATGAACAAAAGAGATTACAAGCATTAGAAGAAGAACTAAGTATGTTAAAAGAAGAAAATAAAAATAGAGATAGTGAGATAGTAAACACAGCATTTGAAGTGGTAAATATGAAATTAAATAACAATATCTAGGAGGAATTAATATGTATAACTTATTAAAATTAATGATAGAACAAAAGAACTATAGTACCAAAGAGGATTTGCAACATAAAATGGATGTATTCTATGCAGTAAACAGGATTACAGAAGAACAATATTTAGAGTTAACGGATTTATTAAATAAAGAAGAAACGCCATTAGAACCAACATTTTAAATAGGTTCTTTTTTTATGGGATTAGATAATTCTAAGTCCTATTTTAATACAAAATTAGGAGGATGTATGAATATAACAATAGTTTTTTTAGCAACAAATATATTTATAAAGTTAGTAATATTAGCAATAGCTTTTGATACTCTTTTAGGATGTCTAAGATCAATAAAAACACATCAGTTTAATAGCTCTTTTGGTATAAATGGAGGAATAAGAAAAGTTGCAATGATAGCATGTATATTTTTTTTAGCAGTAGTTGACATACTTACAAAGTTTAACTTTTTATTTATGTTACCACAAGAATGGATTGATTTTCTGAGATTAAATCATCTTGGAATATCCGAATTTTTTTCTATTTTATTCATTTTGTATGAAAGTGTAAGTATATTAAAAAATATGTATCTATGTGGATTACCAGTTCCCAAAAAACTAAAAGAGAAAATAGAAAATTTACTAGATACAATGACAGATGAATTGAATATTAAAGGAGGAAAATAAATAATGAAGATAGCAGTAGTACCAGGACATACACTAACAGGTAAAGGAACAGGAGCAGTTGGTTATATAGACGAAGGAAAAGAAAACAGAATACTAACTGACTTAATAGTGAAATGGTTGAAACAAGGTGGAGCAACTGTATATACTGGTAAGATAGATAAATCGAATAATTATCTATCTGAACAATGTCAAATAGCAAATAAACAAGACATAGACTTGGCAGTGCAAATCCATTTCAATGCAAATAGCACAACTCTAAATCCAATGGGTACAGAAACAATATACAAAACTAGTAATGGCAAAGTGTATGCTGAAAGAGTCAACAAAAAACTAGCAACAGTATTTAAAAATAGAGGTGCTAAATCAGATGTAAGGGGCTTGTATTGGCTTAGAAATACAAAAGCACCAGCAATATTGATTGAGGTATGCTTTGTAGACAGTAAAGCAGATACAGATTACTATATTAAAAATAAAAATACAGTTGCAAAGCTAATAGCTGAGGGTATATTAAATAAGAAAATAGATAATATTGAGGTGAAACAAATGTATAAACATACAGTAGTTTATGAGGGAGAAGTTGACAAAGTTCTAGCACAGATAATTAGTTGGAACTACAAAGAAAATGAATGTAGAGTATGTGATATAAAAGATTATATTCCTGGTCAGACACAAAATCTGTATATTGTAGGTGGCGGAGCATGTAATAAGATATGGTCTATAACTAAAGAAAGATATACTATGATAAAAGGTAATGATAGGTTTGATACACTTTACAAAGCATTAGATTTTATTAATAGATAATTAAAATTAATATCTTAAAATCTTTTGTATATTTTACCTACGTTTCATATACATTAAATAAGCTAATGTATATGAGAAGAATGATATACTAAGAATAGAAATAAGCATATGTATAATAGAAAGAAAAGACTATTCTATAAGCATAAATAGCATAGGTGAGATAAATATATATTATGATTCAAGATATGAAAATAAGATACAGAGTATAGTCGGTGAGATTGAACAGTTATTCAAGTCTCAAGTTAAAAATTTTAGTGTATCAAAATTTAAGCATTGATTATTAGGAAGGTAACAACTAAAATTAGTTGTTACCTTATTTTGGTATTTTTTAGAATCTTTTTAGTTTTTCTGGTATTTTTGGCTGATATACATGCCATAGTGAAGTTGTGTTTGCAGATAAAAATGCTGCAAACATAGCTAATACACTACAGGCTTTCATGAAGTGATATAGAATTTTTTTCATATTAACATCTCCCTATGATATTTTTTTATTTATAATAATCTGAATAATTAGTAATAAATTTATCCAAGATAAAGCTAAAAAAGTATATACAACATAATTGTATAAAGTTAAGTATTTGCAACCTAGAAAAACAATCAAGAATAAGGTGCTAGATATAACTCTTGAAATTAGCTTATTTTTTTTATATTTTGTTTCATTTAGCGGATTGTTCACATGACATACTGGAGCAAAAATAAAAATGCTCAGAAAGTTGAAACTAGACAATATCGCTAAAAATAATGGGATAGGGATAGAATTATTTAAAATTATTCCCAAAACCATAGAAATAAAAAAAATGCTATTGAAAATTAGGATACAGTTTTTGTTGTTAGCTGCATGATATCCTCCTGAAAATTGCCTTATCGTACAAAAAGATATTAAGAATACTATAGAATAAATAAATTTACCTAATATTAAACCTATTATTAACGAAATTAGAGTATTTAGTATAGAAGATAGTAAAATTTCTAACCCATAGGAGCAGATTTCTAAATCATCTTTTTCTATTACTTGATTTAAAACAAATAAAAAAGCTATTTTATCAGAACAAGATTTTATCATTTAACTTTCTCCTTAAATAATTTTATTAATAAATTATAGGTATTAAATATTCTCATATACAATATTTGAATCTTTTTGTGATTCTCTAATTGGTATCATCATATTTAAATAAAATAAATCTTCTGTGAAATCTATAGAAACTGCACCATCATATTTTTCTAAAGAATTTTTTATACTTTTTATTCCTAATCCATGAAATTCTTTATCTTCTTTTGTAGTTAAAAAATTATTGTTTTTTAATAAAATATTATTTGATTTTGTATTAGTAATTTTTATTGCAAAGAATTTATTTACTATCATTCCTTGTAATTTTATTTTTTTATCAGTGTTTTTGATTTTTTCACAAGCTTCAATTGCATTATCTAATGCATTTGCAAAGATAGAACATATATCTTCTTCTTTAATAAAATTACAATTGTTAAAGTTTATATTAATTGTGAAATCAATTCCTTTTTCTATACAAAGTTCTTTTTTTTCTGATAATATGATGTTTAAAGTAATATTTCCTGTATCAAATATATTGCTATATTCATCAAGCTTTTTTTCTATATCCTTTATGTAATTACTAGTATCAATATTTTTTTTATTCATTTCATTAATGCAAATAAGATGATTCTTCATATCATGGTTTAATTCTTTTGTCTTAAGATAATATTTTTTTATATTGCTATAATATTTATTTTCAGAATTTATTTTTTCTTGTAGTTTAGTTAATTCAATATATTTTTTATTACTTTTTAATATTTTAACTATGCTATAAATTAATGTTATATTAGAAAAAGTTAATAATAGTACCATGATTAAAATATCTAATCTAGTAGCAGAAGAAATATCTAGTAGTTTTAAGATATATTTATAAAATATAAAAAATGATATCATATTTGCGACTATTGGTATACACATATAAATTTCTTTTTTAGTAACTTGTAGATTACTAGATATAGATTTATAAATGTATAATAAAGTAATTAGAACTACATTTCCTAGCACTATAGTTTCATATCTATAAAAATTATCATTTAATAAAATATTCATAGAACTCAAATTATTTATTGAAACTATTGCTATCATACTTAATGCATTTATGCATACTAATATTGCCCAATAAGAAAATGAAACTATCAAACATTTGTAAAGATTAACCTCATAACTCAATTTATAAAAAATAAACATTACAAAAATGCATATTAATATTCTATTATCAGCACCAACATTAATATATAAAGTAGAAATAATAATAAAAGTGGAAATTAAAAAATATAAATTTATTAAACTAGTTTTGATTTTACTTGTATAATCAAATACTTTTTTACATGCCCAAATTTCTATAATAGAAGAAACAGTTGTTATAAAAAAATCTAACATAATAAAACTCTCCATAAGTTAAGTAATTTTGTATAAACTTCATTTAATAATACGAAAATAATTTGAAATTTTATAGTAATTATATCATAAAATAGGTTACCATGGGATAAAGTTGCTAAATATAACATATATATATAAATAATTTTATCTGTATACATTATTATTAATATGAATAAGTAAAAGTTGTAATAATAAAATGAACTAAAATTATCATACTAAAACATAAGACATGTTATAATTGTATTAGATATATACATTAACATACACCAAAGCACTCTTTTTATAGGAGTGCTTATTTTTTGAAATACATTAATATAATAAATATCAATAACCTTACTTAACATATCTTAAAAACGATTTAAATAGGTCCTTTCAGCAACCTAGAACGTATGATATAATAAAAAACAGAGTGGAAGGTATGCCAATTTTACTATAGCCTAATTGTGATGCAGATTTTTACCATAAAGATGATGATAACAAATAAGAGTGGTGTTAGCCACTCAAGGTCCCCTTTAGGGGATTTTTTATTTTGTACAAAATGGTAGAATATATATTATAGAAATGGAGGCAAAGTAGTGAGTAAGATAAATAATAAAAATAAAAGTTGGATTGAAAGGCATAAGATACTAACCATATTTATAAGTGTAATAGCAATTCTTATTATATGTATTGGCTTACCGTTGTTAATAAATAGGGTGTTATATTGGGATATAAGAACACATAATTCAACAGATGGTGAGTGGCTAAGTTTTTGGGGCAGTTTTTTAGGTGGTATATTTGGAGGGTTAGCAACATTAGGTGCTATATTGATAACTAGAGAAATGGCTAAAAAAGATAATGAAGAGTTAAAAGAAAGTATATCTAGGGAAAGAGAGCCTAAGGTTATTCCTATTAAGAAAAATGCATATTTGTATAAAACTTATGGTACTCCTTGTATGTTTAATGAAATTCAGATGCCAAACAAAGTTCCAATATGTTCAGATATTATAAAGTTAACACTTGTGAATGTAGGAAAAGAAGCGGCAATACAAATAGAAGTATTTTGGGAAAAACCTCAAAATATAGTTAAAACTAAGGATTTAACAGATGAGGATTTAAAAGTATATAATAAATTCTTTAACGAGTTTGATATAAATGAAAATATTAAAGTCGAGAAGGAATATATTTCTTCTTTACAAGAAGTTGAGATAGGTTTAAACATGTATACTGAAATGTATATTAGGGAATTATCGAGTGAACTTATAGATAATTTTAGAGAAAATAATAAACATGGTATATATATTAGGAAAAATATTAAGGTGGGTACAATTAACATTAAACGTAAGAATATATATGATGAAACCTATAATACATCATATGATATGGAAATATCAATATTTGAGATGGGTAAAAGTTATAAATTATATACTATAAATATAGACTTTAATTTGATTTAAGATATGGAGTAATTTTGTCTTTTTTTTATTTCAAATTTCAATAATCTATATAAATACTCAAGAAGATTATTTGAGCTATCTTAAAAAACTATTGCATTAGCTATTTTTTAATCAATAATTTATGATATAATAAAAAAATAGAAGTGTATTCGCAGTACACTTCTATATCTGTAACTAAGCATTCTCATGTTGGGGAGTGCTTTTTTCATTTCTCCAAACAACTTTGTTTTTTTCATCTGTAATTATCAAATTAATCTTATTATCTTTCAATATTTCTGTTGCAGTACAAATGAGATTATCTAAGTCAAAACTTCGAGTTATTTCTAATTGCTTGTTATTTATTACTCTTTTTAGTATATAAGTCTTAAAACACATTTATATCACCTCTTGTATTTACTCTTTTTTCTCTAAAAATATATTGATAAGTAAATATGCAACAAATAAAAAAATCTCAATGATGCATAGTGTTATAGCTATAACTAGAAGTGATTGATTTTTCCATGCACTATAAGCTATGATGAAAAGAAATGTAAAGGCACATAATGTATAATTCATAATTTTAACTAATATATGACTTGTTTTCATTGTTAAATATAAGTCTCTTTCATCTGCATTATCGTGCAATTCTTCAACAATGCCTTTTCTTGAAAAAGCATTGTAAAAATTAAAGATTGCTATTGTAATTAAAAGGAATGATGAAATTAGGAATCTTTGTTCTTTTAAAATGCAGTAAATAACTATACTAACACAACATAACATAGAAGCTATAATACCTACTATAAAACCTCGTCTATTCTTTACTTTCATGTTTTTTGTCCTCCATTTCTTTATTTTCTTTTAAACAACATAGTTCTTCAACCGTTGTATCAAATACTTGTGCTATACGGTAGGCAAGCATAAGAGAAGGATTATATTGCTCTTTTTCAATAGAAATAATTGTTCTGTTTGATACATGGACTAAATCAGCAAGTTGTTGCTGTGTTAGACCCATATTTGTTCGAAATTCTCGTACTTTTGTTTTCATTCCATACCCTCTTTCTATGTGAAGCTAACTTCATGTGAAGTCAACTTCATAATATCCTAAAATAAGTAAAATGTCAATTTTTTTTAGAGGAAAGATAAAAATAATCTAAAACGTAGAATATATGGTAAATTTTACCTGTAGTTTTTGTGTTAAAAAGCTCCTATTATTAGTTTAAGTTAGATTTTAGGTTTTATAGAAAGAAGGAATATATTATGATAAATAAGAAATTACCAGATGCAGAATTAAAAATCATGAAATTCATTTGGAACTCAGGTTATAAAACTGTAACATCGAAGGATGTTGCAGATGAGATAGAAAAAATATATGGCTGGAAACATACAACTACAATTACGCTTTTAACAAGGTTAACTAAAAAAGGTTTTTTAATCTCTCAGAGAATTGGAAAACATGTACATTATACAGTATTAGTGAAAGAAAAAGAATATTTGAAATTAGAAGGTAAAAGAATTTTTGGAGGTTTACATAACAATCCTTTATCAGAACTTATTTCAAAATTACATGATGGAGAAGAAATAACAGAAGACAAAATAACAGAAATAGGGGACTGGATAAAAAGTTGGAAGGATGAAGATTAATAAATGAAAGGTAGCGACTAATATAAGTTCTACCTTTTTTCTGTGGATAATGTTGGGGATAAGCTGTGGAAAAATTATGTAAATACTGTGTATAAAATGTTTTGCTGACATTTAACTGACAAAAGCATATAAAAAGATATGAATATATTGGAATAACAACATTTACAAATAAAGATATGGTATAGTACTAATGTCAACAACAAAGAGTAAATAATTATAAATTTTATTAAATAATAGTAAATTCAAGTGTTTTATAAGTAGATTTTATTATCTATATTGCTGATATTTAACTGACTAATAAAAAAAGTACTTAAAATGGCATTTAGCTGACCATTATTTGAATAATATTTTACTTATATTTTCACATGCTTCTTTGTCCATTTCTTCTAATAAGTAATAATATCTATTCATATTTATTTTTATATCTGCATGCCTAATCTTCCTGAAACAGATTTTATATTAGTACTTATTTATATAAAGTGAACTTCATATTATAAAAGGAGTATTCAATGAAAACTAAAATTAAAATATTAAGAATTTCCATTGGAATGACACAACGACAACTTGCTGATTTAGTTTATGTGAGCGAGAGAACAATTATTTCTATAGAAAAAGAACAGTATGCTCCTTCGCTCATGCTTGCTTATCGTATTTCAGAGGTATTTGGCACAACAGTAGAAGATTTATGCTATCTTAAAGAAAATAAAGAGTTGGAGGATAAACAATATGAAAATTTATAATAAAAAAGGTTTTACCTTTGGTGTTTTGGCTACAATATTAGGAATATGTAGTTTAACAAAAGATATTATATATCCTGAAGATTGGCTAACACTGCAAATTAAGCATGTTGTATTTTCTATAATAATTTTATTATTTGGGATTATAACTCTTATTCGGGCATTTTCTAAAAAAGCTACACAAGAAGATAGGATTGAATCTATGGATGAAAGAAATCGTCTTATAAAGTTAAAAAGTGAAGCTAAGAGTGGAAATATTATGTTTTGGATTACAACAATTATTAGTATATGTAGCTTTTTATTTTATTATTTAACAGAAAATATATTGTATATGTTTATTTTTATTCCAATTGCAATTCTAAGCATGATGTACATTATTATAGAGTTTATTTCATACTTATATTATGAAAAGCGTGAATAAAAATATATCAACTAATTTTATAAATAATACTATAATAATCTAGGATTGTTTAACAAGTACAGTTTATATATTATAATAAAATAAATTATTAATTGTACAGAGAGGTGAGTTGCATGGCATACATATGTTTTGATGATGTTTGTTATTATATATTAAAAGAAGCAATGAAGCTAAAGTTAATACCACATAATAAAATTGTAGTATTTGAAGATGATTTATCAATAGGTGATATTTCAGATGTAAATAATTATGAATTAAGAAAAGATATTTTTAAAGTTAGAGCTGATTTTGAAAATAATCCTAAACTATTATTCAAGCCCAATTTATTAGAAGATAGAAGCTTGGTAAAACATAGAGACATAATAATATGGTGTGCAAATAACTCAAGGGATTTATGTGGTGTATATTATATAGTGAGTAAGTTTCAAGATAAAAACATAAAAATTGCATTAATAGATGAAAAAAAGATAGAAGATGGTATAATGAAATATTCGTTTACTAGTGAAATGTCTCCAGAAGATACTTATTTCTTTTTAAACAAGGCATCAGAAATTGAATTTAATGAAAAGCTAGAAATTAAAAATAAATGGGATGTATTAGTTAAAGAAAATACTATTTTTAGAGCATTGATAGGAAAAGAAATTAAAAGTGTTGAAGAAACTTATTTTGATAAATATATACTAAAAAATATTAGTGATAAATGGAAACCCTTAATTGAAGTTGTTGCAGAATCTTTGCTTGAAGATGAAATGCGTGTAAAAGATTGGTTTATACTTTGGAGAATAATGAATTTGGTAAATTTAAAAATAGTAGAAATTAAAGGAAGTAAAGATGATTTATATTCTGATACTGAAATAAGAAAAATTTAAGTATTTGGAGGTGAAGACGATGAATTTTTGGGAAGGAATAGACAATGAATTGTTAGGTAAAACTACACTTGTGGATATTGTGGTTGCTATGTAGGAAGTGAAAAAGGTTATGAAGGTATTTATCGTACTAGTCCAGAAAAAGAGGTTGAAATAAGCATATATGTATGTCCTAGTTGTGGTAATCCAACTTATTTTGATAAAGACAATAGACAGTATCCAATGTCCAAAGCTGGGAATGATGTATTACATATTAATAATAAAGATGTTGAAAATTTATATGAAGAAGCTCGAAATTCATTTAGTGTAAATGCATTTACATCAGTAGCTTTATGTTGCAGAAAGTTATTAATGAATGTAGCAGTACATTTAGGTGCTGAAGAAAATAAGACATTTATATTTTATGTTGAATGGCTTGATAAAAAGAATTATATATTGCCTAATTCTAAAAAATGGGTGAACCAAATAAGAAAGATAGGAAATGAAGCTACTCATGAAATTTGTATTGTAAGCGAGGAAGATGCTAAGAAGACATTAATTTTCACTGAAATGTTGTTAAAGATAGTCTATGAATTTCCAGCTATGGCAGAATAATAGGGAGAAGATGTATTTTGGCATTTAATACATAATAGATTTTATAAATGGAGTAGATTGTATACCAGTAGAAATGAAGTATAGTATATGTGCAACAGCTATGAACCTGAGCTTAATATTTAAAAATTATGAATGTGAAAGTTTCTAAGAAAAAATTTGCATTTATAGACAGGCAATTTTATATTTAAAATAAAAAGTGAACTCTTTTAAGAGTCCACTTTTTTATATAAATAAGTTGTTATTTGATAGACTATATTAATATTAAGTATTTGTAATAAAATATTTATAATCTGATATTTTTATATACTTAAAGTTTAATTCTTACCATAAACTTGTTCTTTAGTAAAATAACCATTATCAATGAGTATTTTATCTAAATTCTCTTTAGTAACCAGTTGACCAGTTATAAGGTTAGCTTTAATTGTACTACCACTTTGATTATCAAATTCTGAATTTACATTTATAGTTTCATTCTTTACCATATGAACTGCTTCATTCACAGCAGTACAGGCAAGCTCATTTAAATCCATATATATTGTGACATCTTGTGTACCTTCAACAATACGTTTAGCAGCATCTATTTCTGCATCCATACCAGTAATAACTACATGTTTTGAAATTCCTAATTCTTTTAATGCATCAACACATGCTCCTGCTATTTTATCATTTGGGGCAAGAATAGCATCTATATTGTTATTATTAGAACTTACTGCTTCAATGACCATCTTCTTTGCTTCATCAGGAGACCAACCTTTTACAGGAGCATCCAAAAGAATATTTATATTGTCTTTAATAGGAGAGATATATCTCATTGCTCCTTGGTACAATAATTTAGCATTATTGTCACCAGGGTCACCTTGAAGTATAATATAATCTCCATCATAAACTATTTCTGAAAGGTATTGACCTAATCTCTGTCCAATTCTACTACTATCATATCCTACAAAGAGGTCAACTTTTTCACCCAAAACAACACGAGCATAATTTATAACTGGTACATTTTTTTCCTTAGCATAATCTAATATTTCTTGAACTTTATTTACATCACGTGGAGTAATAATAAGGACATCAATTCCATTATCTATCATTTCAAAACAATCTTGTTTTTGTGTCTTTGGTTTATCTGTTTGATTAAGGCGTACCTCTATATCAGCACCAAGTTTTTTAGCTTGTTGCTCCATATATTCTTTTTCATGTTGCCAACGTGTGGCACTTCCAACACCAAAAGAAACACCAATTTTTACATTTTGTTTTTCACTTTCACATCCTGACAAACTAACTAAAAAAAGAACTGCTATACAAATCAAACTTATAATACGTTTCATTATATTTTTCCCTCCTGATAAAGTCTCTCAAAATCTTGCTCACTTATAGGTTTTGAATAGAAATAGCCTTGTGCAATAGAACATCCAAACTCTCGCATAAGCTCTACATTTTCTATATTCTCAACTCCCTCTACTACCACCTTGATATTTAGACTTCTTGCCATCTGAGTAATGGCAGCAAAAATAGATTTTTGTCTATCACTATTTGCAGTATCTTTTAAGAAGCCTCTATCAATTTTCAAAATATCTATGTCCATATCTTTTAGCATATGTAGTGAAGAATAACCAGAGCCAAAATCATCCATAGAAATTTGAAGCTTATTATCATGTACTTTGTTTATAAATTCTTCAATCATTTTATAATTATCAAAAATTATAGTTTCAGTAAGTTCTAATTCAATTAGATGAGGTGGTACTTTATACTCATCTAATTTTTGAAGAAGTACATCTAAGAAGTCATTATTAAGAAAGTGCATGCGCGAAAAGTTTACAGAAATTGGAACACAATTCACACCTTTTTCTAAATTTCTCTTAATAAATTTTAGAGTCTTTTCAAATATAGTCATATCAACAGCTGTAATTAATCCAGTTTTCTCACATACTGAAATAAATTCACCAGGAGGTCTTAATTTTCCATCATCAGTTCTCCAACGTGCCAATGCTTCAGCACCAACTAATTTGTGACTATTAATATCAACTTTAGGTTGATAGAAAGGAATAATTTCATCATTATCAAGTGCCTTTTCAATAGCTCTCTTTATTTGTTCATTGTGAATCATCTGTTTATCAAACTTCTCAGAGTAAATTTCCACTCTTTTGTATCTCATCCCTTTAATTTTTTGAGCTGCCATGTTTGCTTTATCAACCATAAGATTGATGCTTTCATCTCGATTAATAATTGGATATAAACCAGCAGAAAGGTATACTGTAACACCTTCTATCTTTAATTCTGAATCAAATAAGGAATTAAGTCTTTGTTCAGAGGCATCTTCTAGAAGAACAACAAAATGGTCACTATAAACTCTAGCAACTTGTTCATTTATAGAAAGTCTCTTAGTATAAATCTCATTAATTTTTCTTAAAATTTTATCTCCAACATCAAATCCGTAAAAATTGTTTATGTATTTAAAATTATCAATATCAAAAGTAAAAATATAAAATTGCTTGTTTGTATTTGTGCGTAGGAGATTTTGTAAATCAAACATAAATTTTGTATATGTATTGCCTTGTGTAATAGTATCTACAAATGCAATTTTTTTTAACTTAGTCTGCTGTTTTTCTTTTAAATATAAAAAATATATCATGCTAAAACCAAAAAACATTACAACAACCAATAAAATAAAATAGAATAACTTAATAACAATATTTGTATTTGCTGAAACTGCGTTAGTAGATACACTTGAGATTAAATACCAATCATAGACTTTGTCTATAGGAGTATAAGCAGAAAAATATTTTTCACCATTTAGCTCTGTTTCCATAATACCTGAATGATTGTTTTGTATATCTTTCTCTAGACTCTTAGAAACCTCTGGGTTCTGTAAAAAAATCATTCTATAATAGTTATCAGATTCTCTATTGTATATATCCTGCTCAGAACTTATAAGAATGTATCCTTGACTATTAATAATGTACATATGACCTTTTTCAGAAAATAGAGAAACTGAACAGAGATTATACATTTCTTTCAGTGTATACTGTTTTTGAATTGAGCCAATAACTTCTCCATGAGATTCTATAGGAACACTTATAACAAAAATGTCCTCTCCATCTAATCTAGAAACTATTCGTTCAGATATGTTTTGAATCCCCTTAGAAACTAGCTTAAAATAGTGCCTTCCTGAAATATCAAGTTCTTTGCCATTTGGAAAAGTTGCCTTTCCATCTTCTGATGCAAAGAAAAGTCTATCATCATTTTTTTCTTTTGAATAATTTAAAGCTATAGATTTTAAACTATCCTGACTTTTGTCTTTTGATTGTGAAAATCTTTCTGACACTTGGTTGGAAACAAGGTCTAAATTATTAACCTCCATCATTAATTTATTTGTAATTACATCTTTATTTTGTGTTACAATTTCAGTTAAATTAATTTTAACATCTGATTGCAGTAAATATTGTACATAGTTCATTAGATAGAAAACTGCAATTGCCATTAAAATATCCACAAAGACTGTAAGTAAAAACGGAATATTCTTTAAATTTTTTGTTTTCATCATATAGTAATCCTTTCTGCAGATGAAAGATGTTTTAAATAGTATCAGTATATCATCGATATAATTCATAGGCAATAATATAAGCCAAAAATATATTTAAAAATGATGATTAATTTATATAAAAAATAAAATTAAAAATAAACTGGCTTTATGTCTTTAGATAAATTTATTTTAAAAATTTATATGGAATTAGGGAAGGAGTTTAAATATAAAGTTTCGAAAGGTTTATTTATATAAAATAATCATAAAGTATATGATGATTGTTTTTAAATAATCATATACTTTATGATTAATATAATTATAAATAACAATACCTAAGTTATAAGTTATTTTTAGGCAAAGATATAATATAATAATTTTATTATTCACATATGCTATAACGATTTTTTCCAGCTGCTTTTGATATATACAGAGCTTTATCAGCTTTAGAAAATAAATCTTTATACGATTTAATTGAATCATTAACAAAAGCAATGCCAATGCTTAGTGTTATTTTATGATTATCTTTCACTTTTATTTTACTTGTATCATTTAAAATATTATTAGTAGCTTTGATTACTAAATCATTTGTTAATGATTTTATAAATATCATAAATTCATCTCCACCAATGCGAGCAACTATATCTTTATCACATGTGTTTTGTAGTAATATTTTTGATACAGCAACTAAAACTTCATTCCCCTCTAAATGTCCAAAAGTATCATTTACAGTTTTAAAATCGTCAATATCAATAACTAATAGAGCATCACTAGTTTTTTTATCAGAACTACAGAAGTACTCTTGTATAAAGTTTTCTGATACTCTTTGATTGTATAGTTGTGTTAGTGGGTCACGTTGAGCTTGATTAATTAAAATTTCTAATTTAGATTTATCTTCAGTTATATCTTTCAAAACACCAATTGTTTTGATAGGATTATGGTCACTATCATAGATAACTGAGCATTGAACACGAATCCATCTCCATTCATCTCTAGTTAATGAGTTTAATTGTCTTATTTCAATTGTCTCTCTAAGGTTTCCACGAAGTACTTCTAGTAATTTGCCAATATCATCAAGATGAATGATTGCTCCAGACTCTAACAATTTAGAATAATTTTTTGTTTCAAAGTTTTCTAATTCAATTTTCTTGTCAATTTCTACACGTTGGTACTTTATAAAATTATCATTTCCAATGTCATATTCAAACATAATGTCTGTAATATTTTGTAGAGCAATACGATAGCGTTCTCTTTCTAATTTTAGTTCAGATTCGATATTTTTTAGTTGAGTGATGTCAGTAATAATACTATTAATTTTTACTACACCGTCATTATTTAATGATTTCATTCCAGAATCCAATACCCACATTAATGTTCCATCTTTTTTGCGTATTCTATATTCAGTTGAATATGTAGTTCCATTCGCAAAACATCTTTCACAATCTCCTAGTGCTTTAGGCAAGTCTGGTGGATATACAGCTCCTACTGCGGTACCACCACTCATTTCGATAAACTCATCATAGGTATATCCCAATATTTTAGGCAATCCTTCATTAACATAGAAAAAGGAGAATGTATCATCATCATTGCTACCCTTTAATCCACCATTGATATTATTTGTAATCATTTCAATAACTTCTGTTTTTTCTTTTAACAATCTTTGTAAATAATCATAACTTTGTGTTCCAATTTTAGTAGGGAAGTATTCATCAATTTGCATTTCACCATAAGGATTTGATATATGCATGTGTTTTACTAGTAATCTTTCTCTATCTTCAATTATCTCAAATGTGCAACGTTGATTTACTTCTAAGACCATTTGTGCATTTTCTTTAGTACTAACAGTATATTTTCCTAATACCATACATCTATTTTTATCTTCACTTACAATTTCAAATGTATCATTACTTATATCACAAGAAGGTACTTCATTTTGACCTGCATAAAAATAATCTTTTATTTCATTAAAAGAAGTGAGAAATTCCTGTTCTCCTGGTCCAATCCATGTGATATCTTTAGAAAGGTGTTTTAATATTTCATCAATATCTCTATTTACATAAAAGTTTATTATAATATGTTTTGCAAATTTAGGTGCTTTTTTTAGGAGTATACTCATGATATTCCCCCTTTCTTTTTATTATACATCTCAGTTATATTATACATTAATATACTTAAATTAAAAATGTTGTTAAACAATGTTTTATATAAGTATATCATCATAGATTCAAAATTTTTTACTCTATCAACAATATAACTTAATGAAAGATGCTTACATTTATAAAATACTTTGAAAAATTTATTTAAATATATTAGTTTCTTTAAAATAAAGTGTTTTGGATTAGACTTCTGTTAAATTTTTTATTTTATTTATATCTATATACATACCTTGTGCAATAGCTCTTCCGTCAATTGCATATAGATTACATTGTGTATACATAACTGTAACAATTTGACCATCGCGCTTTATAAATCTATATAAAAAAGGTTCAATTTTATTTGTATCAATCATTTCCAAACTCTTTTTATAAATAAAGTCTAAATCGTCTGGATGAACAATTGTTCTTAAGTTACCACCCATCTCACCAAAAAATTGTTCTTTTGTATAACCTATAATATCAAACATTTCTTCATTCATATAAGTAATAATCATATCACCAAATAAATCATAACGAATTATACCTACAGGTAACATTGAATAAAATTGTGATAAAATATTACTTTCATCAAGATGAGTGTTTGTCATTTTAGGTATAGAATATGATTCAAACTCATTTATATAGCCAGCTGTTTTAATTAAGTCTAGGTTTAATTTTTTTAAAAGCAATCTATTTTCTGAAATTATACAATTTGCACTAAAATAGAAATTACTATACTTTTGATATTCAGCAGACTCATCTGATAAAACAGCTTCTCCACTAATTAATAATAAATTTGAGTCAGTATCATGTGGAGTTATACTTTTATAAAGAATAGAAAATTTTTTACCTTTAATATGTTTCTCAAAGTGTTCTATTATTTTAGCAAAAGATGTAATTTCCGTTTTGCTGTAAAAGTCAGACCATTGAATATCTTCAGTTACATTTGATTTTAGTTTTTTCATGTCTTGCATAATAAAAAATTCATCAAATATCTTTTCTACTAAGGATTTTCCTATATCAGAATATTTTATAAACATTTCTCCTGAATTATTTTCTTTAGATAGTAATTTTTCAAATTGAGCACATTCCATAGGTTTTGCATAATAATAACCTTGAGCAATATCGCAATTTATACTTTTAATAAATTCTACATGTTGTTCTGTCTCAACACCTTCACACACTGTAAGCATTCCAAGAGCTCTTGCAATATTTATTATAGAGTATAAAATTGTTGCATTTTTGAAATCATTCAAATTATGAGATAAAAATATTCTATCAATTTTGATTACATCAAAAGGTAGATTTTGCAACATACCAAAAGATGAATATCCAGAACCAAAATCGTCCATAGATACAGAAAAACCATAAGAACGAAGCTCATTTAAATGTTGAATAATAGTATTTGTATTTTCTAGCAATACATTTTCTGTGATTTCAATGCTGAAATTTGATGTAGAAACACTATACTTTTCGGTAATGCCTTTTAGCATACTTGGAAAATTAGGATTAAAAAAGTGAAGACGAGAAAAATTACAACAAATTGGAACAAAAACATCATTGTTATCAATCCATCTTCTTATATTTTTGCAGTTTTCTTCAAATAAATATAAATCTAATTCTGTTATTAAACCAAATTGCTCAAATAAAGGTATAAACTTATCTGGAGTAAGAAGTCCTTTAATTGGATGTCTCCATCGAGCAAGAGCTTCACATCCTACTATAGTATTGTTTTTTATATTATAGAGTGGTTGATAAAATGCTTCAATTTGTTTAGTTTGTAAAGCATGTGATATTTCGTATAAAAATTCTTTATCATTTTCCAATTTGTTATAAAAATTATTATCATCAAAATCAAATGGTATGTATCTATTTTTACCTTCTATTTTGGCCTTTTTTAAAGCACTGTATACTTGATTGAAAATCACTAAAGTAGTTACATTTGGTTCGCCATCCCAAATAGTACTACCAATACTAAATGTAACATTAGAGTGTATTTCTTTTTCATTAGGAAGTTGTACTTTTAATTCTCTAGCACTCTTTATAATGGTTGTACCTATATTATCTAGTTCTTCATTTGATACATTAGGAATTACAATTAAAAATCCTTCACCTTTTAGATAAGTAACTATTCCATTTGATTCTGGAATAAAGTACAACAGTTCTTGAGTTAGGTTGATTAATAGATTTTCTCCAACCAAGTATCCATATATATCATTAAATAATTTAAAGTTATCAATATTTAATAACATAACTCCAATATGTATATTTTTTGAAATACAGTCATCAATATATTGGTATACAAACTCCCTGTTTGGTATTTTAGAAAAAAAATCTATTTCATTTGAGACTTTTAATTTATAATCTCTATTATCTAATTCATTAGCTAATAGTTCTACCTTTTTATTTAACATTTTTATATAATCATAATTTTGCATGGTATTCCTCCATAAGATATTTGAAATTTTGACGATAAACACATTTATGCTAAAAATATTTAAATGTTAATTTATAAATAATTTGACTAATCTATTTTTAATAAGTATTTCAAACTTAGATGTATCAACTTACTTGTTATAATATTAAAAATAAAAATTTTTTAGTCTAGTAATAATCTTAGATAAAATTAGTTAATTATTAAGTTCGAGTATTGAAAGATTTCCTTTTTGAATGCAATTATATCATATTTTTTTATAAATAGATAGATTGCAGATTATGCAGTTGACACTATAGAACTCATTATAGCTAATATTAATTTTAATAATTTTATGAATAAATAATTTATTTATAATTAATTTATTATAAATAAATTCGTATCATAGCAACTGTATATTATACACATCTCCGAGAC
>NZ_JAGWCW010000046.1:0-20977 GCF_020657835.1 Clostridioides sp. ZZV14-6387 | reverse complement strand
AAAAGACACTATTACTATTAAATTAATCTTGACAAATCTATTCTACTCACGCAGAATAAACTTATACATATATATTTTCATACATTATTTATTTTAATACAATTCTATATTTATGAAATTATTTTATCAATAGAATTTATTAAAATAAATTTTTTAGGTGTATATTATAATTTAATCGAATAGAAATGAAAAATATACATACAGTTTTAATTTTAAGCAACAATTAGGGGGATTTGGTGACAAGATTTAATTATAAGTAAGAAAGTGTCTTAAGGTGACTTTTATAAAGTCATGGATAGACACTTTCTTTTTTATTTGATAAATTTAAATTATAAAAATTATATAGCCCTATACAAGCATTTTATTAGAGGCTATCTATTATATAAGGAGAAGTTAATGAAAAAATCAGTTGCGTTGGTAAATGATAGTAGAAAAGATTTAATAGATTTTTTAGAAAATAATTTAAAATTAGTTTTTGGAGATTATATAAATATTAACAGATACTTTATAGATGAAATAAATGATAATGACATTATAAGTGATGATGTGATATTAGTAATGTCAGTAGAAAGATTAGATAAAATCATAAATAATATATTAGATAAGAAAAAAGTTATTGTGATAAGAAGAACTTTTAAGGAAGATAAAATATATAATTTATTATCTTTACCACAGGGAACAAATGCTCTAATCGTAAATGATTCCGATGAAACTACTCTAGAAACTATAAGTTTGTTTTATAAAATCGGAGTAACTAATATCAGACCAATCCCATATATGAATGACAATACTTATAAAGATATAAAGATAGCTATAACTCCAGGAGTTCCAGAAAAAGTACCTAGCTTTATCTCAGATATATTTGATTTAGGCCATAGATATATAGATATATCAACTTTTATAGAAATAATAAACTTATTACAAATTGATTCAAAAGAAATACAATCTAAGCTAGTAAAATATTCAGAGGAGATAATAAGTCTGGATACTGGTATAAAAGATAAATATAAAGAACTGTTCTTAAAAATAGAAGAATTAGATACAATATTAAACTTGTCAAAGGATGGCATACTATTTACTTCAAAAGATGGTGAAATAAATACATATAATAGTAAAGTAAAAGACATCTTAGACATAAAAGAAGATATATATGGAAAGCATATTGAAGAAATATTTACAGATAGTTTAAAGGTTTTATTAAATGAAAAAGAAATACTGGACAAAGTTATTATATTCAATAAAAAATATATAAATGTAAATAAAAAAAATATATACAATAGAGATGAAAAGATGGGTACATACTATAGTTTGCAAGAAATAACATATATAAAAAAATTAGAACAAAATCTTACTAAGAAATTAAGGGAAAAGGGACAAATAGCAAAATATACATTTAAAGATATAAAAACAAATAGCCCTAAGATGATTGAATGTATAGATTTAGCTAAGAAAGTTTCTAGGTCTGACCTAAGTATACTTATCAGAGGCGAAAGTGGAACTGGTAAAGAACTAATAGCTCAATCTATACATAATAATTCAAATAGAAAAAATCAGCCCTTTATAGCAGTAAATTGTGCGGCTGTCCCTGAGAATTTACTAGAAAGTCAGTTATTTGGATATGATAAGGGAACTTTTACTGGAGGTCTAAAAGATGGAAAGCAAGGATTATTCGAACTTGCTAATAATGGGACAATTTTCTTAGATGAAATAGGCGATATGCCTTTAGAATTGCAAACAAAACTACTTCGAGTTCTTCAAGAAAAACAAATAATGCCAGTTGGCTCTCACAATGTAATTAATATAGATGTTAGAATCATATCTGCTACAAACAAGAACTTAGAACAAATGATTGATAAGAGCCAGTTTAGGGAGGATTTATATTATAGATTAAATACAATTCCAATAAACATCCCTCCTCTAAGAGAAAGAAAAGAAGATATATTAATTATCATGGAAGATTTAATTAATAAGAAATTAGTAATTACACCAGAGGCCAAAAAGCTTATACAAAACTATACATGGAAAGGTAATATAAGAGAACTCCAAAACGTAACATCTTATTTAAATATTATGTGTGATGATATTATACTAGAAAAAGATTTACCCCCCAATTTAAGAACTTTAAATAACAAAAATTCATCATTAAAATTAAAATATAATAAAAATGATATATTAAATATACTTGAGATATTAATTTTAAATAAGGAATCAGATGTTGGAATTGGTAGAGGACTAATTTTAAAGACATTACTAGATAAAAATATCCAAATCACAGAAGGTAAAATTAAAAAAATATTTGAATATCTGAAAAAAGAAGAACTTATAATTTGTGGTTCAGGGAGATATGGAAGTAAAATAACTCAACAAGGAGAAGACTTCTACAATAAATTAAAATATGAAAGTTTGTAAACATATAATATATTAAACAAAGAAATCTATTCAGGTGCAAGATGCTTCCTCAATAGATTTTTTATTTTTCAAATGTGTAAATATAGTACATTATTTCATGTGTAATCAATAGGAATTAATAGGAATAGGATAAATTTAATAGTTCCTATTATTTTTATATAGGCTAATATATAAGCTTATTCTTATTTAAAACAATACTTTTTTGGGAAAATTGCAATAAAATAATCATTTTTATATTTTGTCAACAAACAAATGATTATTTTATTGCAAAATTCTTATAAAAAACAAAATTTATTCCTTAAAAATTATGGCACAATAATTGCTACTATAATTAACCAAACAATAAAAAGTAATTGGAGGAATAAAAATGCAACAGGCTTTAAAATTAGAATATCAAACTAAAGAATTAGAAAAAGATTTTGTAATAGAAAATTGTAATTCTATAAAACCTTGGCTAATAAATGTAAGAAGAGAATTGCACAAAATTCCAGAATTGGCTCTTGAAGAAAACCTTACCAAGCAAAAAGTCATTTCTTATTTAGAAGAAATAGGAATCGATTATATTGAATTTACAAAACACAATGGGATTATGGCATATATTTTAAAAGAAAATGCAGATAAAACTATTTGTATAAGAGCGGATATGGATGCCCTTCCTATAGAAGAAGAAAATAATATACCTTATAAATCAATACATTCTGGAAAAATGCATGCTTGTGGTCATGATGCACATACAACTATGCTACTTGGAGCGTGTAAAGTTTTAAATTCAATAAAAGATAGATTAAACGTAAATGTAAAGTTCTTATTTCAACCAGCAGAAGAAGGCTTTGGAGGAGCAAAATTCTTAGTTGAAGATGGATGTCTAGAAAATCCTAAAGCTGATTATATATTTGGACTTCATGTTATGCCACATATTGAGACAGGATTTATTGAGACAAAGTATGACACATTAAATGCTAGTGTTGACACTATAACGATAAATGTTAAAGGCAAAAGAGCTCATGGTGCATACCCTGAAAATGGTATTGACGCAATAGTTACAGCATCACAAATTGTTACATCCTTACAAACTATAATAAGTAGAAACTTAGAACCAAATAATGCTGCTGTTTTAACTATAGGTAAAATATATGGTGGTGATGCACACAATGTAATATGTGAAGATGTAAAACTAGAAGGCACTTTAAGAACTTTAAATGGCAAAACAAGAAACTTTATGATTGATAAGATATCTAAGATTGTTGAAGACACTGCATCTGCATTTGGATGTGTTGGAACATTGCATGTAAGTGATGAAAATTATCCAGCTGTTATAAATGAAAAGGAATTAGTAGATACTGTTATCTCAAGTACTAAAGAATTATTTGGAGAAGAAAAATTTATATTAAGACCAAACCCTTCTTTAGGTGGTGAAGATTTTTCTTTTTATACAGAACATTGCAAGGGAGCATTCTTTCATTTAGGCTGTAAAAATGAAGAAAAGGGATTAATTTCACCTCTACATACATCTAGCTTTAATATAGATGAGAATTGTCTTCCAATAGGTGTTATGATGCATGTAATGAATACTTTATATTTTAATTAATACAGTAATTAATAAAAGAATAGGAGATAAATTAATATGGAAAAGGCTAAAAAATTAGGGTTATTTAGTATGATATTATTAGGAATTAATAGTATAATAGGTTCAGGTATATTCTTACTACCAGGTAAAGTTTATAACCTAGCAAGTCAAAACAGTATATTTATATACATTTTTGCTACAATTTTAGTTCTATCAATACTTTTATGTTTTGCAGAAGTTGGAAGTATGTTTGATAAAAATGGTGGTGCATATCTATATTCCAAAAAAGCATTTGGAGATTTTATAGGCTTTGAAGTTGGTACCATGTCTTGGGTTATAAGAATTATATCATGGTCTACTCTAGCAGTAGGATTTGCAACAGCTTTAGGTTCATTTTGGCCAGAAGCTGCAACTGAATACAAGGGCTATATAGCAGCAGTATTAGTAACACTACTTTCTATAAATAGTTTATTTGGAATTAAAAGTACAAAGATAATGAATAATGTAATAACTATAGCTAAATTAGTACCACTAATAGTTTTTGTAATAGTCGGAATATTCTTTATAAAATTCGAAAATATTGCCCCTTCAGGTAACGTAGTTAACTCTAGCATGGGACCAGCTATCATATTGGTATTTTACGCATTTACTGGATTTGAATCATTTATCGTAGCAAGTGGAGAAATGGAAAACCCTAAAAAAAATCTTCCAATTGCCTTAATAACTACAATATTTATATGTGCAATAATTTATATTTTAATTCAAGTTGTCTGTATGGGTATACTTGGAGATAAACTCTTTGAAAATAGTATTCCAATTGCAGATGCTTCAAGTGTATTTTTAGGTAACTATGGTAAGGTATTTATATCTGTAGCTACATTAATATCTATATTTGGTATAAATATAGGTTCTTCAATAGTAACTCCTAAATGTGGTTCTTCTCTAGCAGAAGAAGGTTCTCTTCCAGCATTTATAGGAAAAACAAATAAATATGATGCTCCATATGTAGCAATAATTATATCTTTAATTTGTTGTATACCACTTGTATTGACTGGAAGTTTTGAACAACTTGCAGTAATGAGCGTAATTGCAAGATTTGCTCAGTATATCCCAACTTGTTTGTCAGTAATAGTTTTAAGAAAAAGAACAGATATTCAAGGCTCTTTTAAGATTCCATTTGGTCCAGTTATACCAATAGTAGCTATTTTAGGTAGTTTATGGCTGTTACAACAAGCTTGGGCAGAAGATATGGCAAAACCTATAACTCAAAATAGAGTTTTAATAGGATTAGGAGCAATGTTATTAATAGCCCCTCTATACATATTTATGAAAAAAAACAAGGGAATTGAGTTTGAAGATAAAGCAGAGAATTCAAAATTATATATTTCTAGAGAAAAAATTCAATAACATTTTATAGATTATTTAGAGAATATAATAAATAAAGGCGAAAGCATAGATTTGCTAACGCCTTTATTTTAATATAAGCTATCACCTAGTTTAAAACTGATTCAATATATTCAATAGTTACATCCATTCTTTTAGCCACCTCATTCATTGAAAGTCCACTATCTAAAAAACGTCTACATACAGATGATATAGTTTCCCCAACCTCAATAATATGACCATCTAAATCATAAAATCTAATTGCTCTTTGACCCCAACTATGTTCTACAACCAGATGAATATAATTTATATCTTTCATTGTACTCAATCTTTCAACAAAAGTATCAAAATATTCTTCTTCAAAATATAACTCTGCATCATTTCCATTGAATTGTACTTCATTATCATTCTTATTAATAAACTCTAACCAAAGTTTTTTTTCTTGTAATGATATATTACCTTCTAACACAACATTTTCTCCAAAATCACAGGTTACATTTAATCCTAAAACATCATAATAAAACTTTTTTGATTTCTCAATATCTTTAACCACTATTAAAGCATTTACAAACTTCATATTACCTCCTTGATATACATATATTTTATTTATATCTTATAAATAAAATTAAACTATATAGATTTCAATAGGATATTATATAAATAAAGAAATTACAAACCTTATTGAAATAGTATAGTTGATTGTATCATATAGTACATATTTTAATCTTGTAAAAAACGGACATCTATAATACTCTCTATACTTTTTGTACCTTTCATTGATAATTTATTTTAGTTGTTTATAAAATAGATTCTATTAAATTTTTTCATATTCATGCTTTACCATATTACATTTACTACAATAAAGTAAACGTAATATATCTTCTAATCATAATTTAAACTATATAAAAAGGATGTCACTCTAGCTTTTAGTGTAACATCCTTTTTAATTAACCTTATATTATTTACTTTTAGAAAGCTGTCTCATGACCAACATAACAAGCTATACCATTATCCAAAAATATATCTTGTAACTCTTCAAGATGCTCTTCATCAACATCTCCCTTATCAGAATACTCATACTCCTTACCTAATTGAATCCACTTTGATTCTCCTAGCCTATGAAATGGTAATAAGTTAATCTCTACCAAATTGTTTTTGTGCATAAAAGATATAATATCACTTATATTTTCAGTACTATCATTAAATCCTGATATAACTGGAACTCTAAGTACCAATCTTCCTTTCCAGTCAGAGTTAGCAAGATTTGATACATTTTCCAAGATTAAATCATTGTACACACCTGTTTGCTCTTTGTGTTTTTCTCTATCCATATGCTTTATATCAATAAATGCAAAATCAATATCTTTAAATATTTTATTAAAAATTTCATTGGAAACACATGCACTCGTCTCAATAGCAGTGTGTACATTTATCTCATGACATTTCAATAATACTTCATGTAAAAATTCATGTTGAAGTAGTGGTTCTCCTCCACTAAATGTTACTCCTCCATTACTTCTCCAATTATTAGAATCACGTTTAATTACTCTTATAAGTTCATCTACAGTATAAGGCTTCGCACATAACTTAAACGCATTGTAATAACATGAGTTGACACATTCAAAGCTTTCACAGTCTTTACATATGTTCCAATCTATAATTGGCTTATTATCAAGATTAAAACTCAATGCACCTTTTTTGCATTTACCATGACATACAGTACACCCATCTTCATATTTACAAGATAACTCACTAAACATCATATGGGGTCTTACAGTCCAACTTTCAGGATTTGCACACCATTTACAACTAAGTGGACATCCATTTAAAAATACAGTTGTTCTGCAACCTGGTCCATCATGAACTGAAAAGCTTTGTACATCAAAAATCATACCTGCTAGTTGATTTTGTCTACTCATTAAACATATGTCCTTCACAAGTAATTGCATTTAATGTTGAATATACCCAGTCTTCCTTTTCAAGACCAACACATTTGCCTATACCTTCATCATTAACATCAACGAAATTTTTACAATTTTTACATTTTGGCATCACTTTTAATTCTTCACAAGCTTCATCATCTAAGTTAAGCATTTGTTTTGATAGTCTACAAATTCCTTTTGTAGCATCTACTGCACAAAAATTCATACAATCACTATGTTTTTTCATATTTTACACCCCTTCATACTCTGTTCTAGCAATTACTTCATCCTGTATTGGTTTTCCTAATTCACACCAGTATTGAGTAAATCCAGCAACACGCACCATCAACTGACGATAATTATCAGGATTTTTCTGTGCCTCTTTTAATGTTTTAGAATCCACAACATTGTATTGAATATGGAAACCACCTTTTCTTAAATAACTTCTTGTTAAATCTAATAATTTTTTAGTTCCTTGTTGTCCTTTAATTGTTGTTGGATGAAGTTTTAAATTCATCTGAGAATTTTGAACTACTGCTTGGTCCCAAATAGTTGCAGACTCAAATAATGCATAGACACCATTTTTATCAGTTCCTGCATATGCAGAGACTGAACCATCTGAATATGTTGTTCCACTTAGTCTACCATCTGGAGTAGCTAAAGTGGCAGCACCTTGTGGTCCATGTGTAGAAACAGATATTTGACAAGGATACATTTTTTTAGCATATAAAGATTGTGCTTCTTCGCACACTTTTGCTAGCCATACTTCATAGTTTTTAAGAATGCTATCTGCATATAAATCATTATTTCCGTATTTAGGTGCATCAAGACAGGCCTTGTAGATAGCATCATATTTACCAGTTTTATCTACTTTTACTTGGTCTGCCATAGAATAGTTTCCAACCTCTAAAGCATCTTTAAATCCAAAGTTATTCAAAATAGCCTCTTTCATTTCTTCAAGTGTAAATTCTTTATCATCATATACAAGTTTTTTAAGTGCAGCAAATGAATTAACCATAGTAACAGTACCACAAGTTTCTACATTTAATGTCGCATTATAACGGTATCCCATGTTTCCTATATGTTGACCCTTGTCTAAACAATCTGGTTTTAATAGCGAATTTATTACAGAAGTATCAAACTTTCTCCATATATCTAATTCAATATTATTTGCTCTTTCAAGGACATTTATTGCTTGTTTATAATAATCTTTAAATACTTCTACAACCTCTTCATATGTATCTAGAGGTTTATTATGAGGTTCAAATACTTGCACATTCATACGGTAGTCTTTACCATTCATAAGAACAAGTTCTAATATTTTAGGATTAGCTAAAAAATGCACTCCAGAACCAGCTGTTTGCCCTGCTCCACCTGCTATAGAATATGTTTTCCCATTTAAAGTTAACTGTTTCCAACATCCTGGAGATGTTTCTAGACATCCGCCTAGTGCAAAAGCTCTAGCTTCTTCAACAGTCATACCCTCATCGCCAAATTGTCTCATCATGAAAGTTGTCCCATTTGAGTTGTTTACCCATGCTGGATAACCAGAACCAAGCTTTGTACATTCAACAGCCTTCATCAAGAAATCTTCTGGAAGTTTTTCATCATACAACATAGTTAAACTAGGTTGAGGAGTTCTACATCTCATACTTGCTTCTAATAGTAATTCTTCTAATTCATTTGCTCCTGTAGAGCCATCTTCTCTTAGCCCACCTATAGATAATGTGTTAAATGTATTTCCTGATAATACTCCTCCATTTACTCCTGCTGAAGCAAAACAGTCAATACAAGTAATCTTTATTCTATAAAGCTCTAATAATTCAATTACTTCTTCTTTTGTGATTATTCCTTTTTCTATATCTTGCTCATACCAAGGATATAAGATTTGACCAAAGCGCCCTATAGACATACCAGATATAGCATCTTCGTTTACTGATGCTATATGGATTGTATAAGTCAATTGAAGCGCTTCCCTAAATGTACGAGGTTGTTTGTGTGCAATGTGCTCTAATATCTCCACTAAATCTGAATATTCTTTTTTAGCTTCTAAATCTTTCTCTATACTTTCTAAATATTTTGCATGTTTTGCATAATTTAAAATCCAAGTTTGTAGACCTTCAATAACTTGGACAACTGCTTCATAGAAATATAGACGGTCCATTCCAATAAGTCCATCTCCAGATGCGTTTCCTGCAACTGCTTTCTTACATTCTTTTGCCATTTCTATGATTCCATCTAGCCCATAATTCAAAGGATAAAAATAGTTTATAACTTCTCTACCTTGAGGAAGTGTATATCCTGAATCAAACATACAAATAAGTGTACTCATTAATTTTTCTTTTAAATCATAATCTGGCATCATTTTCTCATAATGAAAGCCTAAATCTTCAACTGATCTTCCAACCCATTCCTTAGCCATTTTTACAAGTACAGGTACTTCTTCTTTTCTCATTCCAAATTTACCAGCTATTGAAACAACATTTCCAAAACTCTCAGTTACATTTCCCCCACCAGAACCAAATTTTGTAAGTTCATCTGCTGTGTTACTAGCTAACTTATTTGCTTCTTCTTTCATTTGTTCCCCTTGAGCTACGAAGAAACTCTCGCTTACCCAAGGCATGGGGAATGACCCTCTATAGTGGCGTGTTTTTTGCATTACTATCTTCTCGCCTGGTATTATATTAGGTGTCATATGAGAAAAAGCAGATTTAAGAGCTTTAGCTCTTCTAACTACAGGTATATCACCATCTGATTTTCTATATTCTCTATTATACCAATATGGAAATTCCATATCAGCTGTAGACAATGTATTATAATATACATTTAATAAATCATCAGCCCTTTTACTTGCTTTTTTTTCACTAAATTCATCTAAATTTTCTTTATCTTGAAAATTTGCCTTAATATTTTTTGCTTCTAAAATACTTCTTATTTTGTCTTCTTTACTTTGACTCATTTCTTCCCCTCCTTAATCTTTCTATAATTAGTATAAAACTTTTTAATAAGGGAAAAAAAGGGTATATTACCCACTTTTTAAAATAATCTTTCTACAAAAAAATTAAACTTGAAGTAAATTCACACCAAAGATAAACTTTATATCCTAAATGTATTGCAATTCATTAGAATATAAAGGTTATACATCGTTTTACTTCAAGTTTTAACATATACTATATTTATTTTGATTGTATTTATTTTTACTTATATTTATTTTTCTGAAACAATTCTTTAATATATTTATAAATTTATTTCATATTACTGATTTATTTTTAAATTTGGAACTGCATTTAAACTCATATCATGTGTTTTACCATTTATAAAATTATAATATCCTGCACACCCAATCATCGCTGCATTATCTGTGCATAAAATTAAAGGCGGATATTTAACAGTGATACCACTATCTTTTGCAATCTCTGTTATTTTAGCTCTGAGCCCTGAATTAGAAGCAACTCCACCAGAAAGAGTTATAATATTGTAGCCTTTATCTTTTGCTGCTTTTAGTGCTTTAGTAGATAAAACTTCTACCACAGCCTCTTGAAAAGATGCTGCTACATCTTCAACTACTATTTCCTCATTTTTCATTCTTTTTCCATTTAGATAGTTTAACACAGAAGATTTTAATCCACTAAAACTAAAATCATAGCTATCTTCTTCTAAATATGCTCTTGGAAACTCTATAGCATGCTTATTTCCTTTTTTGGCGAGATTATCAATAATAGGCCCTCCTGGATAGCCTAGATTCATCGCTCTTGAAATCTTATCAAATGCTTCTCCAGATGCATCATCTCTAGTTTTTCCTAAGATTTCATACTTACCATAGTCTTTAACCTCAACCAAGTGGGTATGACCTCCAGATACTATTAATGTTATAAAAGGAGGTTTCAAATCCTTATGCTCTATATAGTTTGCACTTAGATGACCTTCTATGTGATTTACTCCTACAAGTGGTATATTCAAAGTATATGCAAGTGCTTTAGCATAAGATAAGCCTACTAGTAAAGCTCCTACTAACCCAGGTCCATATGTAACTGCAATATGGTCTATATCATTAAATCCTATATTTGCTTTATCTAAAGCCTCCTGGACAACTATATCAATATTTTCCACATGTTTTCTTGAGGCTACTTCTGGAACTACACCGCCAAACTTTTTATGTGTTTCTATTTGGGTAGAGATTATGTTTGAAAGTACTTCTCTACCATTTTTTAAAACTGATGCAGCTGTTTCATCACAACTACTTTCTATAGCTAATGTTATTATATCACTCATAAACTCTACACCTCCTTTAATTGGTTCCACATTATAATTGCATCTTCTTTATTATCACTGTAGTATTCTTTTCTTATTCCACCCATTTTAAATCCATATTTTCTATATAGATTTTGTGCTATTTTATTTGATGCTCTAACTTCTAATGTCATAGACACAATATTATTGTCTTTGCACAAATCAACTATACCTTTTATCAGCTTGTCTCCTATTTTTTTACCTCTATAGTCACTATGAACAGCCACATTATTTATATGCCCTTCATCAAGTATAAGCCAAATTCCCACATATCCAACAACTTTTCCATCTAGTTTAGCTACTATATACCTTGCTACTTCATTAGATAACTCTTTTCTAAAAGATTCTTTTGACCAATAATCTTCAAAACAATTTTTTTCTACTTCAAAAACTTCATCTATATCTTTAATAGTCATTTCTTCTATTTTTATATCATCTACTATTAGTTTTGTATTATCTTTCATCATTTAGCCTCTTCATTTTTTCATCATATTGTACTTCAGCTTGAGATTTTCTGATATACATAGGATTTATTGTATAACAAGTATGTACATCTATATTTTTATTATATTTACTTAATGCCAAAGAACATAAACTTCCTGCATTAGACACATTGTTAACTGGCGAAGGTATTTTTATATTTTTTACATTCTCTAACCTATCTTTATATTTATATACAGCTTCTCCAACTACTATAAATTCTTCATCACTCGATACTATTTCCTCTAATAAAGTATCAAATTCTACAACATTAACACCCTCTAATTCTATTAGCTCTCCATTCTCAAGTTTATATTTAGCTGAATAGACTTGATTCTTCTGTGCATCTAATATACAACATATCTTCCTCTCACATAGATTCATGTTATTTGCTAGGGATTCCAAAGAATTCACTGCTATTATTGGTATATTATTTACATGAGCCATAGCTTTTACTGTAGCCATACCTATTCTAAGACCTGTAAATGAGCCAGGACCTATACATATAGCTAATAAATCTATATCTTTTATACTTAAATCACTCATGTTCAACATACTTTCTATCATTGGCATAAGTTTTTGCGAATGAGTTTTTTTGTTATTTACTGTAAACCCACATATTAAGCTATCATCTTCTACAACTGACACACTTGCTGCCATAGAAGATGTATCCATACCTAGTATTTTCATTATTTAATCAACTCCTCAACTATCTCTTTGTAAAACTCTCCCTTTGGAGTTAATATCATTTCTCTTCCTTCATCTTTATATTTTAATTCTATATTTAAATATTCTTTTGGAAGTATATCTTCTATTAGATTAGCCCATTCAATTATGCAAATTCCATTTGAATTTACATATTCCTCATATCCAATATCATACATTTCATCACTGCTACCTATTCTATATACATCAAAATGATACAAAGGTACTTTGCCTTCATATTCATTTATTATAGTAAAAGTTGGACTTGTTATATAGTCTTTTATGCCTAATGAATCTGCCAAACTTTGTGTCATTGTAGTTTTCCCAGCCCCTAAATCTCCTACTAAACAGATAACACTACCTTCTTTTAAGAGTTTACCTAATTTATATCCTATTTCTCTAGTTTTGCTTTCATTTTCCAAATATATTTTTGCCATTAATTCATCTCCATTTTGATATAATCGTCATGTGAATTTATATCACTGCTTAATTAATTATAGTATAAGCCTCAATTATTATAAAGTACTTCTATTTATCTTTTTTATCTTTCAATATTAATAATCCTATCTAAATCTTATATACATTCTTCAATATAAATCTTCACATATTCCTTTGCCTTGCAATTCTGCTTTAAGGCTTCTCTACATATTTTCTCAGATTGTTCTTTTACATACTTGAGAGATTTATAATTTTCCTTTACTGCTTCAATGCACATTCTCTCTGTTTGATTTTTTATATACATTAACATCTTTCCATTTCGCCTTACAATTTCTATACATATATCTTCTGTATAGCTATCTATGTAACTTAACACATCTTTAGTGTTACTTATATTTTATATATATGGCTATTTTTCAACATTTTATAATATTTATACCATTTATTTTTTTATCTTTTGTCAGTTAAATGTCAGTTAAATATTTTATCCACAATTTTTATATAAGTTTTCCACAAGTTATCCCCAGTTTTATCCACATCAATAAAAAGGTAGCTACTAATATAAGTGCTACCTTTTTATTTATTCTTCATCTTTTTTAATCTCAACAATACTTCTATTTTAAATTGATACTTACATAGAACTTATTTTTTCCGATTCAAATTTTATTTATTTTAGCAATAACTTCCAAAATATTATAGTTGTTTTTGTCAGTATTAATATTAATAATTATATTTTTATTGTATAATAGTAGTATTACATATAAATATAGAAAGAAGGTTTTTTATTGTCAAACAAAGTTCTTAAATTAAAAGATTATAAATTTGGTTTTGCTGATGCAGAAACTGAATTTAAACGCGAACCCAATATATTTGAAAATGCATTTTATGATCCAAGAAATATTGTTGATAGGCTAATTAATGGAAATGAATTTATGTTAATTGGAAATAAAGGTGTTGGTAAGACTGCTTATAGTGCTAAAATTCGAAGTATTGCTCAAAGCTCAGATAGTTTATATGCTGAGCAAATCTCTCTAGAAAATTTTGAGTTCAAAACATTTTCTGATATTGGGTTAAAATCAATTAATGGATGCCAAAGATTCAAATCTTACTGGGATATAACATTAACTATAGAAATATATAAATTCCTTAATAAAATATTGGATTTTTCCTGTGTTGAAAGCTTTAATCAAATCATAAATTTTTTAACTAAAAATAATATCATCCTAAATAAAAATATAAATAATACAATAAACTTTATGCCATCATTAGAACTAAACATAAAAGATATTTTTAAATTAAATCTTAACACTGGAATCTCGAGAAAGGATATTAACACTTATTCTATGGTAGAATTCTCAGAATATCTTCTTGAAAATCTTAAACTATTATATTTAAATGATTTTAGACACCTTTTAATCATAGATGGACTAGATGATATTTTAAGATATGAAAAAAATGATTTTGATATATTGGCTGGTCTCTTTAGATCTGCTAATTCAATAAATGATTATTTGTTTGCAAATAATATTTCTATAAAAATAATTATTTTAGTCAGAGCAGACATCATAACACGTATATTAGATCCAGATTTTAATAAGATAAAAAGAGATAGTGGTATTGAACTAAAATGGGATAACAGAATGGACGATTTAAAACAATTAGTAAATCTAAGATTTTCTATTTCAAATACAATCAATTATGAGGATGAGAAACTTTGGTATACACTCTTTCCAAAGTACATAAAAAAGAAAGATTCTTGGGATTATATTCTAGAATTCACTTTAAATAAACCTAGAGACATCTTGCAATTTCTAAAGCAAGCTAAAGATACATATCAGGAAAACACTACACTTTCGTATTCAGAGGTTGACTTATTATTAAGAGATTATTCCTCTTCATATTTTATCGAAGAGATGAAAAATGAATTAGCTGGATTTGTAAATGATGACATTATAAGTAATATTACATCAATTCTGGGCAAACTTGGTAAAACCAATTTTTCTCTTAAAAGCTTCCAAAAAATAGCTGCTGAAACTGTCCCTAATAAAGATTTATCTCTTTTCAAGGAATTGCTTGGTCGATTATATGAAAACGGATATATAGGGCAAATAATAAAAACACCTAAATACGATAAAAGAAAAAAGAAAAACACAATTAAAACCTATGTGATATTTAAACATAAAAGACCAACCTCTCAAATAGATTTCTCAAACGACTTCACAATACACAAAGGTTTATACAAAGCTTTAAACTTCGGATCATAATAATAAAAGGCTCTCCGTCACTGACGTCTGAGCCTTTTAAAATAATAGAGCGTGCAAAATTTGGCATCTTTTTTGATCTATAATATATCCGCAGATATATTAATACTTTCTCTATTATTACTTTATGTTATGCTAATATATTCTAATTGTGTTCATAACATAATCCTGAATTAAATATTAAATTCAGTATATTTAACGTTCCAAGTCAGTTTTTTGATAATAAGTAAAACTGGCTTTCATACTTATGATTATAAACGTTAATTTCTATTTTTTCAATAAGTTTATCAAATTTGTTAATATTTGATATTTATATATAATAGTTATATAACTATTATATATATGCCCATAATTAAGATTTTTATTCTATATATTTTTGTTTTTCTTACACTAAATATACTATCTTCTTTTTGAATTTTGTAACAAATTTATATAAAATTATTGTTAAATACATTTACTACATATCTATATTATATATTATTATAAAGATATAATAATATATGCTTTGTAAACAAATTGTTTAAAAAAATACATAGAATCTCAAAATATTAGTGCAAAGGGGTGATATAAATGTGTTTCAAGGCTTACATACTAAAAAGAGTAATAAATAACAAACAATTAGAGATAACTCGAAGTTTCGACTTAGATAATCTTATTTGTACCGCAACAGAAATATTGAAAGATAATAAGATTGATTTGATAATTATTGATGAAGCAAACAAAGTTGTTTGGAGAAATGAAAAAAGCACTCCCGCTCATGAGAATGCTTAGTTACAGATATAGAAGTGTACTGCGAATACACTTCTATTTTTTTATTATATCACATAAAAGTAACTGTATTAATAAAATTTACATTTTACAGATACAGTTACTTTAATTTAATCTATTTATCTTCTTTTAATGTCGGATTTAAAAATACTGCACCATGATTGTATTGCTTGTCCTCAACAATTACATAAACACGATTTGTATTTCTTGAGGATGTTATTTTAAGTTCTAAATTAATATTATCAGTTGGCAACACTTCAACTTCATAATTATCTACATTGTTGTTTGTGATGTTATTGAATATATTACCATGACGTTCAAAAAAAACCTCGCCAACTATTACAAAATATACATCTTCTTTTTTACTATTTTCAACCTCTATAGTATTTTGTTGAGTTATATTTAGTCTCATTTTGTGACTCCTCATTAGATTAATATTTTTTATTATCTGTGTGTATGTGTATAATTATGTATCTCATTAATATGAGTAATCATTGCTTTATTGTTTTCTTCGCAAGATAGAGGTTTAAAAACAACAATCTCTGCTAAAAAACTTCTTGGATTTTTTGTAACTAAAGTAGCATTACAAATAAAGCTATAATTCATCCCAGCTACAATTTGAGTAGAAACAATAAGCGGTTCATAATCAACACCTTTTAACATTCCTATAGCCTCGTTAAATATTTCTAAATTTTCTTTTTCTACTACTTTAAAATCTGACCATCCACCACACAAAGTATTCATAAAAAACCTCCTAATATCTAGATTCGACCTATATTCATAATAATATTAATATTCATAATTTTCAATACATTTTGTATAACTAGTCATTGAAAAGGCATAAGTGGACAAATAGATGGTGTTTATATAAAAAAACAACAAAAACATTTATATTTGTAATCTTTTAGACACACTTTATCTTTGTGAACTTGATATGCTCTGATTAAGAAAATAAATCTTATATGAGTTTGTAATTATTTATGAAAAAGAATCTGAATACTTTCTTATGGTATATATGTAGATATATTTCTTTCATGTTTTATACTATCAGTACTATTTGATAAATGGCTATACCTATTTTCCTATATACCTACACTTGAAAAGGTAGCAACTGGAAATAGTTGCTACCTTCTTAATCAGCAATGCTTAAATTTTGATACACTAAAATTCTTAACTTGAAACTTGAATAACTGTTCAATCTCATCAACTACATTCTGTATCTTATTTTCATATCTTGAATCATAATATATATTTATCTCACCTATGCTATTTATACTTATAGAATAGTCTTTTCTTTCTATTATACATATGCTTCCACAATCTGATAAATCATTCTTGTATATTGATTTTAATTGTCTTTTTATCTTGAGAAAGTCTATTGCTGGATAAATATTATTTGGATAAAAACTCTTATCATTTATTAACATCTTATCCACCCCTTATCGTTTTATTTATAAAACTTTATACCTTATTAATAACTATATTAAACATATTTTTCCATATTCATAATTATTTCATATAAAATATTTACTTTATCTATTAATAAAATCTAATGCCTTATAAAGTGTATCAAATCTATCATTTCCCTTTATCATTGTGTATTTTTCTTTAGTTATAGCCCCTATCTTATTACATGCTCCTCCACCTACAATATACAGATTTTGTGTCTGACCTGGTACATAATCTTTTATATCACATATTAATATTTTACCATCATTATAACCCCAACCAACTACAGTTGCAGGGATTTTGTCAACCTCTCCATCATAAACTATTGTATGTTTGTACATCTGTTTAACTCCCTCATTATTTATATTTTTATTTAATACCCCTTCTACAATTAACTTAGCAATACCTTCATACCCAAATTTCTTAGCTTTCTCACAATCCTCTTTGCTATCACAGAAAAAACTTTCAATTAGTATTGCAGTAGGTTTAGAGCTATTTAAGATATATAAACTTTTATCTAATTTAGCACCTCTATTACCTACTTCTTTATCTCCTTTTTTTCTTATGAAAGGTTTAGACAGTTTATCTACTACCCTCTGCGCATATTCCTTCCCTTTTTCACTATAGTAAAATACTTCTGTTCCAAAAGCTCCTACACCACTTGAATTTAAATGCAACTCTATAAGTAAGTTATAGTTTCCACTATTAATCTTAGGTATTTTATATGACTTTTCTTCTGATTTAGTTTTAAATTGCTTTTCGGGACATATTATTACATCTACCTTATGCCCTTCTTTTCTAAATATATCTGCTAATACTGGTGCAAGAGATTTGTTGTATTGATACTCGTTAATTACTCCATCAGCAGAAGTGCATGCTCCACTTTTTAAAATACTGTGTCCTACTGTAATACATATTTTCATTATTTATTACCTCCCTTAATATTTAATTCGTCTGTCATTGTATCTAGTAAATTGCCTATTTTCTCCTTTAATTTTTTGGGAACTGGTAATCCACATAAGTACATATTTTTTAATATACTTACACTTTCATACAAAATGAATAGAATAGAGAAAAATTCAGATATTCCAAGATGATTTAATCTCAAGAAATCAATCCAATCTTGTGGCAACATAAATAAAAAGTTAAACTTTGTAAGTATATCAACTACTGCTAGAAAAAATATACATGCTATCATTGCAACTTTTCTTATTCCTCCATTTATTCCAAAACTTGAATTAAACTGATGTGTTTTTATTGCTCTTAAGCAACCTAACAGTGTATCAAATGCTATTGCTAATATTACTAATTTTATAAATATATTTGTTGCTAAAAAAACTATTGTTAAATTCATATTTCCTCCTAATTGTTGTATTAAAAAGGACCTAGAATTATCTAAGTCCTTTAAATGTATTAATTTATTATTTTACCTTTAAATTGTTAACGAAATCTGCAGCTATAATAAAGTATGCTGCATCGCATTTTGCTTCTCCCATAATCCCTGGATTAGAAATGTAACAACTTGTTGGGTTTTGTTCTAGCCCCTCTAGCTTTATATTTTCTACCATTATAAATATCTCCCCCATAGTAGGTATAATTAACATTAGAACTAGAATGCAAATTACAATTATTTTCTTCATTTTTTAATCTCCTTTTAATAGAATTTTTTTATTATAGATAAAAATAAAAAATATATAACTAAAAAAGGAAATTATTTTTAATTTATATAAAAAAAGAACCTACTTTGTTGGTTCTGCTCCTTCTACTACTCCAATTTCTCTAATTATATAATCTTCTACTGCTTTTCTGTACTCTGCATTAGTTACATCATCCAATTCAAATTCTCGATTTTTTAGAGGGTTCAATCCTCCATTTAAAATCCTCTCTGCTAATATTCTTACCACAATATTATTTATACTCATTATAAAATTCCTCCTACTTTCTCATTTTCATTTAGTAATAATTGGTTTTCTAACTCTTGTATTCTTTTTTCTTCTTCATTTACATATACTGGAATTTCTTCTGAAATTGGTTCTTTTGTTTCTATATTTATACCTATTATTCTATATTTTTCATAGTCTATACTTCCATATGGAACATCAATACAATGCAACTGTGTTATTATATCATGCTCCAATATATCCCCTGTTGCTTCTCCTGTTTGCAAGAGTATTTTACCTGTTTGGTCACATATAATTCTATTTGCTCTGTTCACTTTATCACCTCATTTATTAAATAAATTTTATAGCTTGCCACTTAAAAGAAGAACCTTGTCTTTGGCAAGGAAGTTGTATGCCTCTATTATCCATATAAACATCACGTTCATTTAATTTAAGAACTTCGCCTTCAACTTTAAAATCTTTTAAATATGTTTCTAAGCGGTGATAATGTGCAGTAATTACAAAATCCTGAGTGAAAATACCACGACAAGCAAAAACAAAAAATTTACGAAAATAACCACTATCAATTAATTCAAAAGTAGTAAAAAATATATTAGGAACAAAATTAAGTCCGTTAATTTGAATGGCTCCAGGAAATAGGAATAGATAATCGCTTCCATGATAAAACCCATATTTATTAACACAACTATTAACAACACTACTACCACTAGCTACTTTATATTTAGAATTTAACTGACCTATAGTGTTATTAGCCTGTGTTAATTTGTTTGTTAAATCCTCGATACTAGCATCTCCACTATCAAAACTTGCTTTAATTTTTTCTGATAATTCAACTAATGTATTATTTAAACTTGCTTCTATATTCTTTAATGCTAAAGTGTTTATAATACTTGTTTTACCATTCTTAAATCCTTCTCCAATTTCTGTTAGCTTAGTTGATATATCACTTAAACTAGCATCAGATTGAAGTGGCATTATCTCTTTGCTTATACTTAACACTTTTTCTGCTGTTGCATTTTCTGCATCTGTAGCAACTATTTTTAATGTGTGTATTGCATTGTCTGTAAGTTCATAGTTGATGGTTTTTTCTGCTGTTAAATCTGTTGTTATTGTTTCTTTTAATACATCATCAATAAACCACTCTATTTTAGACAAGTTATTATCTATATCTATTGCTGTAAATGTTGCAGAAGTGGAATTATAAGAAACTACATTTAATTTTGGTTTAGTGTTTCCTTTTGTAAATGTAACAGTTTTATCTAAAAACTTACCCCCTTGATAAGTACTAAGTTCTATAGTTATATTATTTGTAGAGTTAAAACTTAAAGTTGATAAATGTTCATCTGTAAGACTTAAAGTATAGTTACCATCAAGAGCATAGTTTTTTTTAGATATCACAACATC
>NZ_JAGWCW010000045.1:0-22174 GCF_020657835.1 Clostridioides sp. ZZV14-6387 | reverse complement strand
AACTCTCAAATAAAAGTTTATCAGGCTCAGATACTATTGTTATCAAAATATCTGGCTTTATGGTTTGTTTCTTGTTTATAAATTAACCTACTGTTTAATTTTCAAAGTTCTTTTGTCGTATTTTTGTGCTCCTTTTGGGCACTCATATATAATACCATCTATATGATTTCAAGTCAACGCTTTTTTAACTTTTATTTTAAATATTTTTTTGTCAAAACAAAAATAGCCTATATTAATGCATTTTAACTGCTTTAATACAAGCTATTTACATATTCAGACTTATTTATATAGTAACTTTAACTTAGATATTTTTGTATTCCTATGTATATCGCCCATGCTATCTTCTCTTGATATGTTTCATCAGTCAAAAGTTTACATTCTTTTTCATTCGATAAAAAACCACACTCTATTAGTACTGATGGAATATTGTTCTCTTTTAAAAGATATATATCATCTCTAGGCTTGACTTCTCTATTATTTGTTTTATCTACTACTCTTTTAAGTTCTTCTTGAATACACTTTGATAGCTCTTTACTATCTTGTTTGTCTTTAGGATAAAAAGTTTGAGCTCCATAGTATTTTGATTGTTCAAATGCATTGAGATGTATGGAGACGAACATGTTAGCATTAGAATTTGATATCATTTCTTTCCTATTTTTCAAATTTTCATTATACTTTTGTCTTGTTGTTTTATTATTTCCCTCTTTGTAAAGACTACTATCATCTTCTCTAGTCAATATTACAAGACCTCCACTTGATTCTATAAGCTCTCTAAGCTTAAGTGTTATAGCTAAGTTAATATCCTTTTCAGATGTGCTCTTATCCTTATTTAACGCACCTGGGTCAATACCCCCATGACCAGCGTCTAAAATTATTGTTTTATTTGTTACTGGCATATACTTAATAACATCTTCAGATATATTTTTCACTTCAAATATTGACACTATTACTAGGCACACCATAACAAAACTAAAAATTATATGTTTTATGTACTTTCTCACAACATCACCCTGTATATGTATACTTATAAAAACACTATAATATTCCAAATATTAGTACAAACATTTAAATTCTCCTTTTCTAATTATCAATTTCCATTTATTATATTGATTTATCAATATCGATATATGTGCTTTACAATATTATATATTATTAACCCCTTTAATTTAATACTCTTATCTACTATTGAATAACTATTATTTTGACAGCAAATCATATAATTTATAATAACATAGTCTACGAATTATACTAATGTATATTCATAGACTATGTTATTATAGTATATAAAATTTTTAATTATTAATATATAAACTACTTTTGTTAATAATGCTATTGCATTAAATAAATCTAATGCATAGTCTTTCCATTATATAAATAAAAAAGGATGCTTTCCCTACAGAAAAACATCCTAATAAAATATCTTATTATTTTATTGTATATCACTCTTAATTCAAACCCAACATTTTTAACATACAAATACTTTTTAAATAAAAATATATAAAGTATTTTGTTTTTCCAAAAAAATAAGTAATTATCTTTTTGAGAATTGTGGAGCTCTTCTTGCTGCTTTTAATCCGTATTTCTTTCTTTCCTTCATTCTTGCATCTCTAGTTAAGAAACCTTCTTTCTTTAAAGCAGGTCTTAAATCTAAATCAGCTTTTAATAAAGCTCTAGATATACCATGTCTTATAGCTCCAGCTTGTCCAGTGAATCCTCCACCTTCAACTTTTACTATAACATCATATTTATTTTCATTTCCAGTTAAAACTAATGGTTGTTTAACATCTCTTATTAGTGTTTCATAGTTAAAATAATTTTCTAATGCTCTTCCATTTACTAATATATTTCCTTCACCTGCAACTAGTCTTACTCTAGCAACAGAACTTTTTCTTCTTCCAGTTCCATAATATTGAACGTTAGCCATTATAAACTCCTCCTTTCACCTATTAATCTTACTTAAAGTTTAAAACTTCTGGATTTTGAGCTGCATGAGTGTGTTCAGCACCTGCGAATACTCTTAATCTAGTCATCATTCTGCTTCTTAATTTGTTCTTAGGTAACATACCACTTACAGCATGTGCTATAACTTCTTCTGGTTTCTTATCCATCATATCTCTGTAAGATATTTCTTTTAATCCACCTACATAACCAGTATGGTATCTGTAATATTTTTGATCTAATTTTTTACCACTTAAAACTATCTTTCCTGCATTTACTACAACAACAAAATCTCCACCATCAACGTGAGGAGTAAATGTTGGTTTATGTTTACCTCTCAATACTGTCGCTATTTCTGTTGCTAAACGACCTAGTGTTTTACCTTCAGCGTCAACTAAGTACCATTTTCTTTGTACATCAGCTGGCTTAGCTATATAACTTTTCATAACTGTCCCTCCTTAACTATTTCTCATAAAATTTTTTTACCGTTTATGTCAAGTCCGGGGCAAGTGGACTTATTAACACATTCTCATATATTTTAATACATGTAGCCTGGTGTGTCAAGTTAATAATGAACTTTTTTAAGAAATAATCCTTGTGCTGGAGCTGTATGTCCACATTTTGACCTAGTTTTAGATTCTATTATATCTAAAAATGACTCATTAATCCTACCACGACCTATATCAATAAGTGTTCCAACAATAATTCTTACCATATTATATAAAAATCCATTTCCACTAATTTCTATGACAATTAAGTCATCATTTTTATTGATATCAATATCATATATAGTTCTAATTGTATCTTTTACAGATGAACCAGTACTCATAAAACCTTTAAAGTCATGTGTTCCTAAAATACTCTTTGACTCTAAACACATTTTATCAAAATCAAGTTCATATTTTACTTGATACGATATATCACTAAGTATCGGATTTCTAAACTTGCTATTATATATTAAATATTTATATGTTTTACCTTTTGCACTATACCTTGAATGGAAATCTTCCTTAACTTCACATGCTTTTATAATTGATATATCCTTTGGTAGTTTAGCATTTAAAGCCATTGGTATACTTTCTACATTTATGTCTGAATTAATTTTAAAATTTGCAATTTGACCAATAGCATGAACTCCTGAATCAGTTCTACCTGACCCTATGAGTTTAACTTCTTCTCTTGTTATATCATATATAGCCTTTTCTATTGTACCCTGTATTCCTAAAGAATCAGGTTGTTTTTGCCATCCACAATAATTACTGCCATTATATTGGATTGTAATTTTTATATTTCTCATACTTTACCTCGTTTATATCTATGTTTCTATTAAATTACTATAAATCTAGTAGCTATAATCACGCCTAAATAAACAACTTGGAATACACATGCTATATAGTCTCCCTTTGCTATGACAGACTCTCTCATTTTAGTTCTATTGTGTCCACCTCTATAACATCTAGCTTCCATGGCCATAGCTAATTCATCAGCTCTTCTAAACGCACTCACAAATAATGGCACCAAAAGAGGCACTAAGTTCTTAGCTCTATTTATAAGGTTTTTACTTTCAAAATCTGCTCCTCTAGACATTTGAGCTTTCATTATTTTATCTGTTTCATCCAATAATGTAGGAATAAAACGTAAAGCAATTGTCATCATCATTGCAAGCTCATGTACTGGTAAACCAATTTTTTTAAATGGGTTAAGCAATCTTTCTATACCATCTGTTAATTCTATTGGAGAAGTAGTTAGAGTAAGTAAAGATGTCCCAACCACTAAAAATATAAGTCTTATTGCCATAAAAATTGCTTGTCTTAGACCTTGTTTTGTTATTGCTAAAAATCCAAATGACCATATTTCATCACCTGGCAAGAAAAAAATATTTATAAGAAATGTAAATAAAATAATCCATTTAAGAGGCTTTACACCTTTAATAATATACTTAACTGGTATATTAGCTAACTTTATCATACCTAATAAACATAATAAAACTACTATATAAGGCCAAAATTTATTTACTACAAATATAGACACCATAAATACAATTGTTGCTACAAGTTTTATCCTTGGATCTAATTTATGAATAGCAGAACTTGTTGGGTAGTATTGCCCTATAGTTATATCTTTTAACATAATCCTCGTCCTCTCACAACTTTTAATATTTCTTGTTTTGCTTCCTCTAAAGTCAATATATCTTCTCTGATGTTAAATCCTTTTTGTCTCAATTTCAATGCAAGCTCTAAAACTTGTGGAATATCTAATCCTATCTCTTTCAATTTACTAGCATTTGATTTAAATACTTCTCTAGGAGTTCCCATAAATTCTATTCTACCATGATTCATAACAATTAAAGTCTTTGCTAGTTTTGCCATATCATCCATACTATGAGATGACAGTATTATAGTCATATTGTTTTTTTCATGTAAATCCTTTATTAAATTAAAAATTTCATCTCTTCCTCCAGGATCAAGACCAGCAGTAGGTTCATCCAGTATAAGAACTTCTGGGTTCATAGCTATAACTCCAGCAATTGCTACCCTACGCTTTTGACCACCAGATAATTCAAAAGGAGATTTATCCTTAAATTCCTCATAATCAAGTCCTACAGCTTCCATTGATGCTTTTACCCTATTATGTATCTCAGACTCCTCTAAGCCTAAATTAGCAGGTCCAAAGGCTATGTCTTTATCAATCGTTTCTTCAAACAATTGGTATTCTGGATATTGAAATACAACACCTACCCTTTTTCTAATCTCAGTTAAATTCAAGTTTTTATCTGTTATATTAAAATCATTTATAAATATTTCTCCTGAGGAAGGCTTTAATAATCCATTTAAATGTTGTATTAATGTAGATTTTCCTGAACCTGTATGACCTATGAGACCAACAAAATCTCTATCTTTAATCTCAAAAGAAACATCATCAAGTGCCTTACTTGCAAAAGGCATCCCTTCATTATATATGTGTGTTAAATTCTTTACTATAATTGACATAATTCCATCACCATCTCATCCACAGTTAATATATCACTACTAATATTCATTCCTTCTTCTATTAATAAACTAGATAATTCTGTCATACAAGGTACATCTAAACCGATTTCCTTTAGCATCTTTATTTCACTGAATACTTCTCTAGGAGTTCCCTCTAAGATTTTTTTCCCTTTTTCCATAACCACAACTCTATCTGCCTCTACTGCTTCTTCCATAAAGTGTGTTATATGTATAACAGTTATATTTTCTTCTTTATTAAGTCTTTTTATTGTTTTCATAACTTCTTTTCTTCCAGATGGGTCTAACATTGCTGTTGCTTCATCAAATATTATACATTTAGGCCTCATAGCAATAATTCCTGCTATTGCAACTCTTTGTTTTTGACCACCTGATAACAAGTGTGGTTGTCTACCTCTTAAATCATACATACCTACACTCTTTAAAGATTCCTCTACAATACGCCTTATTTCTTTAGGCTCTACACCTAAGTTTTCAGGTCCAAACGCAACATCTTCTTCTACTATTGTAGCAACTATTTGATTATCTGGGTTTTGAAATACCATGCCTGCAGTTTGTCTTATATCCCATAATCGTTCTTCCTCCTTAGTATCCATTCCATCAATAAGAATGTTTCCCTCAGTAGGCATAAGAATTGCATTTAAGTTTTTAGATAAAGTAGACTTACCAGAACCATTATGTCCTATTATCGCAACAAATTCTCCTTTTTTAACATCTAGGCTTAAATTATCTATTGCTTTAAGTTTTGCTTCATCTGTAATATACTCAAACGAAATATTATTTACCTTTACTATATTATCCATTAATTCATACTCCTTTTAGTAAGCAATAACTTATAAAAATCATTTTACACATTATTATATCACACCTGAGTCAAAAAAATAAAAAAAAGATTAAGCCATCAAGCCTAATCCTTTCCTTACTATACTAATTCTATAAAAGCCATTTCAGCAGCATCGCCTTTTCTTGGCCCTATTTTTATTATTCTAGTGTATCCACCATTTCTCTCAGCATATTTTGGAGCTAAATCTGTGAATAAGTTATTAACTACTGTTTCATCCATAACATAAGCTAAAACTTGTCTTCTAGCATGAAGATCCCCTCTTTTAGCAAGAGTTATCATCTTTTCAGCCATTCTACGAGTTTCTTTCGCTCTAGTCACTGTAGTTTCTATTCTTCCACTTCTTAGTAAGCAAGTTACTAAGTTTCTTAACATAAGGTTTCTGTGAGCTGTTTCACGTCCTAATTTACGGTACTTAGCCATTCTTATCCCTCCTTTGCTCGCTATTCTTCACTTGGTTTTAATCCTAGTCCAAGTTCCTCTAGTTTTTGTATTACCTCTTCTAATGACTTCTTACCTAGGTTTCTAACCTTCATCATATCATCCTCAGATTTATTAGCTAATTCTTCAACTGTATTAATTCCCGCTCTCTTTAAACAGTTATATGATCTAACTGATAAATCTAATTCTTCTATAGTCATTTCAAGAACTTTTTCTTTTTGATCTTCTTCTTTTTCTACCATGATTTCAACACTACTTACATGTTCAGTTAAGTCTATAAATAGATTTAAATGCTCAACTAATACTTTCGCAGCTAATGATATACCCTCTTGAGGATTTATACTACCATTAGTCCATACTTCTAGCACTAATTTATCATAATCTGTTTTTTGACCAACTCTTGTGTTTTCCACATGATAACTAACTTTCTCAACAGGAGTATATATTGAATCCACAGGTAAAACACCTATTGGAACATTCTCTGTTTTATTTTCTTCAGCAGAAACATATCCTCTACCTTTATCTACAAATATCTCCATATTAAGTTTAGCATTATCATCTAATGTAGCTATTGCTAAATCTTTACTTAATATTTCAACATCTGGAGGACAGATTATATCTGCACCTGTGATAGAGCATGGTCCTTGAGCCTCTATTTTAAGTGTTCTACTTCCTTCACCATCTATAGTTGCTGAAAGCTCTTTTAAAGTTAATATTATCTCAGTAACATCTTCTTTAACACCAGGTATTGTAGAGAATTCATGAAGAACTCCATCTATTTTTATAGCATTTACTGCTACACCTGGTAATGATGATAATAATATTCTTCTTAATGCGTTACCTATAGTTATTCCATATCCTCTTTCTAGAGGTTCTATAACAAACTTACCATATCTATAGTCTTCGCTAAGCTCAACTATATCTACTTTTGGCTTTTCTATTTCTATCATGGACAAAACCCTCCTTAAAATTCAGTAATCCACTGAGGGTAAACAAAATTTTAAAATAATTTTTAAAAGTGTGCTTATTATTTAGAGTAAAGTTCTATGATTAAGTGTTCAGCTATCTCAAGGTCTATATCTTCTCTTGTTGGAACACCAACTACTTTTGCTGTCATTCCTTCTACATTAGCTTCTAACCATTTAGGAGCTATTCTTGAGTTAACTTCTACTAAATTTTTGAATTTTGCAGAAGATCTTGATTTCTCTTTAACTTCTATAACATCCCCAACTTTAACTACTAATGAAGGTATGTCTACTTTATTTCCATTTAAAGTGAAATGACCATGAGCTACTAATTGTCTAGCTTCTTTTCTAGAAGATGCTAGTCCCATTCTGTAAACTACATTATCTAATCTTCTCTCTAATAAACTTAATAAGTTTTCACCTGCTTTACCAGGCATATTTTCAGCACGTTCATATAAGTTTCTAAATTGAGTTTCTAAAACTCCATATATTCTTTTAACTTTTTGTTTTTCTCTTAATTGTAATCCATAGTTAGAAACTTTCTTTCTCCCTTGGCCATGTTGACCTGGAGCATAGTTTCTTTTTACTATAGCACATTTATCTGTATAACATCTATCACCTTTAAGGAATAATTTCATTCCCTCTCTACGGCATTGTCTACATGATGCACCTGTATATCTTGCCATTTATCTACACCTCCTATTTGTACTCTTCTTAATTACACTCTTCTTCTCTTTGGTGGTCTGCATCCGTTATGTGGGATTGGAGTAACGTCTTTTATCATAGTTACTTCTAGTCCAGTTGCTTGTAAAGCTCTTATTGCAGCTTCTCTTCCTGAACCTGGCCCCTTTACGAATACCTCAACACTTTTTAGTCCGTGTTCCATCGCAGCTTTTGCAGCTGTTTCAGCAGCCATTTGAGATGCAAATGGAGTTGATTTTCTTGATCCTTTGAATCCTAATTGTCCAGAACTTGCCCAAGATATAGCATTTCCATGAACGTCAGTTAAAGTTATTATTGTATTATTGAAAGTTGATTGTATATGAGCATGACCACGTTCTATATTTTTACGTTCTCTTCTTCTAATACGTGTAACTTTCTTTTTTGGTTTAGCCATTTTCCTTTTCCCTCCTTCATCTAATTATTATTTATTTATTTTTTCTTTTTACGAGATACTGTTTTTCTAGGACCTTTTCTAGTTCTAGCATTAGTCTTAGTTCTTTGTCCTCTTAATGGAAGACCTTTAGCGTGTCTTATTCCTCTATAACATTTTATATCTCTTAATCTCTTTATGTTTAAAGCAATTTCTCTTCTTAAGTCACCTTCAACTAAGAAATCGTCATCTATAACTTTTCTTAAATCATTAACTTGATCTTCTGATAAATCTTTTATTCTAGTATCTGGATTTATCTCAGCCTTAGCTAATATTTCGTTAGCAGTTGCTTTACCTATACCATATATATAAGTTAAGCCTATCTCCGCTCTTTTTTCTCTAGGTAAATCTACCCCAGCTATTCTTGCCATGATCGCACCTCCTACACATAGTTTTTAGTGTTTAAAACTTCGTATCATATACCAATCCTACGCCAGATTGTTCAACGATTTTAACGTTCTTTTGTTAACATCACAATATAGTATTATACTATAAATTTCAACAAAATACTAGTAATAATTTCTTATCCTTGCTTTTGCTTATGCTTTGGATTTTCACAGATAACCATTACTTTTCCTTTTCTTTTTATTACTTTACATTTTTCACATATTGGTTTTACTGATGGTCTAACCTTCATTATTAATCCCTCCTTAGACTAAATAATAATATAGTCTACTTCTTACGCCAAGTGATTCTTCCTCTTGTAAGGTCATATGGAGAAAGTTCAACATTCACCTTGTCACCTTCAAGAATTCTTATGAAGTTCATTCTTAGCTTTCCAGAAATGTGGCATAATATCTCATGTCCATTTTCTAATTTAACCTTAAACATAGCATTAGGTAAAGCTTCTGAAACTGTACCTTCTAATTCTATAACATCTTTTTTGGCCATTAACTAACCAGCCCTCCATTTCAATAAGTTAAATTATCTAATTTAACTTAGTAAGTTCAGCTCTTAAAAAAGAATCTGTAATTTCTTGTCCAGATACTACTCTTTTTCTAACTTCATCATTAATAAAATTATATTTTTTTAAGTGCTTCACTTTCTTTAACTTAGGTTTGTCAAGTTTTCTTTTCTTTCCATCAGCTATTAATACATATTCATTATTAACTATTTTGACTACGAAAAATAAATTTTCTTTGTCTCGTCCTAATGAAACTTTAACAACTTGACCTATACTTAAATTATCTGATAGCACTTTTTTCACCTACTTTTTAAATTACAACTTTGTCAATATCAAAGGTTCATGTTCAGTAATTGCTATCGTATGCTCATAATGAGCTGATTTTTTTCCATCTATTGTAACAGTCGTCCACCCATCTGATAGAGTCTTTACATGATAACGACCTGCATTAACCATTGGCTCTATAGCAATAACCATTCCTTCTCTAAGTCTTGGTCCTTTTCCTGGGAGTCCATAATTAGGTACTTGTGGATCTTCATGAAGATTTGCTCCAACTCCATGACCCACTAAATCTCTAACTACTGAGAAACCATGTTTCTCAACGTGTGTTTGTACTGCGTGTGAGATATCTGAAAGTCTATATCCTAATTTAGCAAATTTTATTCCTTCATAGAAGCTTTCTCTAGTTACTTCTATCAATTTCCTATCTTCTTCAGATATCATGCCTACTCCGTGAGTTTTCGCAGAATCACCATGATATCCTTTATAATAGGCTCCTATATCTAAGCTTATAATGTCTCCTTCTTTTAATATGGTTTCTCCTGGAATCCCATGTACTACTTCTCTATTGATAGAAGCACATATACTTCCTGGAAAACCTCCATATCCTTTAAAAGAAGGTTCTGCATTATATTTTCTTATATTCTCTTCAGCTATTTTATCTAATTCTAAAGTAGATATTCCCGGAGAAATAGCTTTTCTTAAAACTTCATGAGTATCAGCAACAATTTTTCCAGCTTCTCTTAGAAGTTCTATTTCTTTTTTTGATTTCAAGATAATCATTTATTTTCCACTTCCTAAAGCTGAGACAATATCTTCAAATACTTTATCTATTGCTTGGTCACCTTTTATATCTGCTATTATACCTTGCTTGCCATAATAGTCTACTAAAGGTTTTGTTTCATCTAGATAAACTTGTATTCTCTTAGATACAGTTTCTTCATTATCATCAGCTCTTTGATATAATTCTCCTTGGCATACATCACATACACCTTCTACTTTAGGAGGATTAAACTCAACATGGTAAGTAGCTCCACAAGACTTACATATTCTTCTACCAACTGCTCTAGATACTAGTATGCTCTTGTCAACTTCAATATTAACAACTTTATCTAGTTCTATACCAGTATTTTTTAAGAATACATCTAAGTGTTCTCCTTGTGCTACATTTCTTGGAAATCCATCTAACATAAATCCATTTTTACAGTCTTCTTGAGATATTCTATCAGTAACTAAACCTACAGTTAACTCATCTGGTACTAATAAACCTTGGTCCATGTATTCTTTAGCTTTTTTTCCAAGTTCTGTTCCCTCTTTTATATTCTTTCTGAATATATCTCCTGTTGATATATGAGGTATATTGTATTTTTCTACTATTCCTGCCGCCTGAGTACCTTTACCAGCACCTGGAGGTCCAAGTAATATTATTCTCATATTATCCATCTCCATTTTATTTTAAGAAACCTTGATAGCTTCTCATAACTAAGTTTGACTCTAACTGTCTCTTAAGTTCCAAAGCAACCCCAACAACGATTAGCAATGAAGTCCCAGCTAGACTCATATTTACTTTCATATAATGTGTTGTAAGAGCTGGTACCATAGCAATTATTGCTAAGAAAGTTGCTCCAGCTAAAGTTAATCTAGTTAAAATTCTATTTAAATAATCCATAGTAGGTTCACCTGGTCTTATACCTGGTATAAATCCACCATTGTTTTTCATATTTTTAGATATATCTTCTGTATTGAATGATACAGTTGTATAAAAATATGAGAAGAAAATTATAAGTAGAATCTCAATTGATCTATATGTCCAAAATCCTTGTTCTGTTGCCATACTTAAGTATTTTTGAACAAAAGCTTGAGCATTTGGTCCCATAAACATAGCTATTGTTTGAGGAAAAGCTAAAAGTGAACTAGCAAAAATTATAGGCATAACTCCTGATTGGTTAACTTTCATTGGTATATGAGAACTTTGTCCTCCATACATCTTTCTTCCAACAACTCTTTTAGCATATTGTACAGGTATCTTTCTAGTTGCTTCTTGTATGAATGTAACTCCTGTAACTGTAAGTAATATAACTACAATTAGAAGTATTATAACCCAAGGTGCAACTTGACCAGATTTAACTTGTTGCGCGATTTTAATAACATCTGTTGGTATTCTTGATATTATACCTGCAAATATTATCACTGAACTACCATTACCGATTCCTTTTTCAGTAATTTTGTCCCCAATCCACATTACTAACATACTTGCTGAAACTAATGTTATTACAACAGTTGATATAAAAAACACACTATTTGATATTAAAGCACTTCTTACAATTCCTAATGTAATTCCCAAAGCTTGTACAACTGCTAGAGCTAGTGCTGTATATTTAGTGTACTTATTAATTTTTTTCTTTCCTTCTTCACCAGATTTTTGAAGTTCTGCTAGACTCTCAAAACCTACTGTTAGAAGTTGTATTATGATTGATGCAGTAATATATGGACTTATACCTAAAGCAAATAGTGAAAAGTTACTAAATGCTCCACCAGTAAACATATTATACAGAGAAAGTAGACTATTGCCGCCTACCATCTTTTGTATAATACTAGTGTCTATGCCTGGAACTGGTATAGTAGTACCTATTCTGAATATCACGATCATCATAAGTGTATACATTACTTTTTTTCTTACTGCTTTAATCTTCCAAGCTTGTTTTAATTTTGACAGCACGCTAATTCACCCCGCCTGTACTGGCTAGGAGATTAGCAGGTTATTATACTAACTCTGCTTTTCCACCAGCTTTTTCTATTTTTTCTTGAGCTGAAGCTGTAAATTTAGCAGCTTTAACAGTTAAAGCTTTCTCTAAATTACCTTCACCTAAGATTTTGATTCCATCTTTACCTATCTTGCTTATAGTTTTAGTAGATTTTAATAATTCTGCAGTTATTTCTGTTCCATTTTCAAATCTATTTAAAACTTCCACATTAACTTCTGTGTAAACTTTCTTAAATATGTTATTGAAACCTCTCTTAGGAAGTCTTCTAGCTAGTGGCATTTGTCCACCTTCAAATCCTACTCTTACTCCACCACCAGAACGAGACCATTGACCTTTTTGTCCACGTCCTGCAGTTTTACCTTGTCCAGTTGCAGTACCTCTACCTAATCTTCTTTTAGCTCTTACTGCACCTTCAGCAGGTTTTAACTCATGTAACTTCATGGATTGCACCTCCTTGCACTACTTTATAAAAATTATTCAGCTATTTCAGTTACTTCTAATAAGTGACTCACTTTATTTATCATACCTCTTGTTTGAGCATTGTCTTCTTTTACAACAACTTGTTCTCTTTTTCTTAATCCTAACGCTTCAACATTCTTTTTTTGGTTAGGAGTAGTTCCTATAACACTTCTAACTAACTTTATTTGTAATTTAGCCATTTTACACTACCTCCTTACCCTAGAAGTTCTTCAACTTTTTTACCTCTAAGTTTAGCTATATCTTCAACTGTTTTTAGAGAATTAAGTCCTTCTATTGTAGCATTTACCATATTTCTTGGATTGTTAGATCCTAAAGACTTAGCTCTAACGTCTTTTAGTCCAGCTAGCTCAAGTACGGCTCTAGCAGGTCCCCCAGCTATTACTCCTGTACCTTCTACAGCAGGCATTATTAATATATTTCCAGCACCAAAGTGTCCGCGTACTTCGTGAGGAATTGTAGTCCCAACTATTGGCACTACTATTAGATTTTTCTTAGCATCTTCAACTGCTTTTTTTATAGCGTCTGGTACTTCCATTGCTTTCCCAGCACCTATACCAACGTGTCCGTTTTCATCTCCAACAACTACTAACGCTGCAAATCTGAAGTTTCTACCACCTTTTACAACCTTAGTAACACGTCTTACTTCAACAACTTTTTCTTGTAAGTCAAGTTGTCCTGCATCTATCGGCTTACGACGTAGCATGTATTTTTCCCTCCTTCGTATTAGAACTTAAGACCAGCTTCTCTAGCACCTTCAGCTAATTCTTGAATTCTTCCATGATATAAGTATCCACCTCTGTCAAATACAACTTCAGTGATTCCTTTTTCAACAGCTTTTTTAGCAACTAATTCTCCAACTTTCTTAGCTGCTTCCTTGTTTCCTGTATGATTGACAGCACTCTTAACTTCTGCTTCTAAAGAAGATGCAGCAACTAGAGTTACTCTGTTTGTGTCATCTATTATTTGAGCATATATATTATTAGCACTTCTAAATACACATAATCTTGGTCTTTGAGAAGTACCGCTTATTTTTCTACGAACTCTCTTATGTCTTTGAAGTCTATTAGCATTTTTATCAGCTTTTTTTAACACCTAGCTCACTCCTTTCTAGCGTTTAAGTTTTGGTATTATTTTTTACCAGTTTTTCCTTCTTTACGTCTGATTACTTCATCAACGTATTTTATACCTTTACCTTTGTATGGCTCTGGTTTTCTCCAAGCTCTTATCTTAGCAGCATAATTTCCTACTAATTGCTTGTCTATACCTTTTACTATTAACTCTGTTTGGTTTGGAGCTTCAACAGTTATTCCTTCTGGATCTTCCATTTCAACTGGATGAGAGAAACCTAAGTTCATAACTAATTTATTTCCTTGTTTTTGAGCTCTATATCCAACACCTTTTAGTTCTAATTTCTTTTCGAAACCAGTATTTACACCTACAACCATATTATCTAATAAAGTTCTAGTTAATCCGTGTAAAGATCTATGTTTTTTATTATCAGTTGGTCTTTCAACCATTATTGTATTTTCTTCTTTTTTTATGTTTAACTCAGCACTTAATTGTTTAGTTAAAGTTCCTTTTGGACCTTTTACTGTAACTAAATTTCCTTCAGCTATAGTAACTTCAACACCTGCTGGTATTATTATTGGCTTAACACCTATTCTTGACATGGTCGCACCTCCTTACATTGTTCATATTAATTACCAAACGTAGCAGATTACTTCTCCACCAACATTTTCTTTTCTAGCTTGCTTGTCAGTTAATATTCCTTTTGAAGTAGATATAACTGATATTCCTAATCCGTTTAATACTTTTGGTATCTCGTGATTAGCAGCGTAAACTCTCATACCAGGCTTAGATATTTTCTTAAGACCTGTTATAACTCTTTCGCCTTCTTGTCCGTACTTTAATTGTATTCTTATGATACCTTGTTTTCCGTCTTCTATAACATCATAACCTCTTATGAAACCTTCTTCTAATAAGATTCTAGCTAACTCTTTCTTAATATTAGAAGCTGGAACATCTACAGTTTCATGCTTAACAACATTAGCATTTCTTATACGAGTAAGCATATCTGCAATTGGATCTGTCATTGTCATTTTGTTGCCCTCCTTCCATTCTAATCAAGCTTCTACCAGCTTGCTTTTCTAACACCAGGTATTTGACCTTTATAAGCTAATTCTCTAAAGCATATACGGCATATACCAAATTTTTTCAAAACTGAATGCGGTCTTCCGCATATAGTACATCTAGTGTATTCTCTAGTAGCGTACTTTTGCTTTCTTTGTTGTTTAACAACCATCGCTTTTCTAGCCACGGGAATCCCTCCTTTGCTTACTTAGAAAATGGCATTCCTAATAATTTTAATAATTCACGAGCTTCTTCGTCAGTTTTCGCTGTAGTAACAAATATTATATCCATTCCTCTTACTTTATCTATTTTATCATATTCTATTTCAGGGAATATTAATTGTTCTTTAACTCCTAAAGCATAGTTTCCTCTACCATCAAAAGCGTTAGGGTTAACTCCTCTAAAGTCTCTAACTCTTGGTAAAGAAACAGAAACTAGTTTGTCCATAAAGTAGAACATTTTGTCAGCTCTTAATGTAACTTTTGTTCCTATTGGCATTCCTTCTCTTAATTTGAAGTTAGCAACAGATTTTCTAGCTTTAGTTATAACAGGCTTTTGTCCTGATATTATTTCTAATTCTTCAACGCCTTTTTCTAATCCTTTTGGATTTTCTCTAGCGTCACCTATACCCATGTTAATAACTATTTTATCTAACTTAGGTATCTCCATTACGTTTTTGTATCCAAATTTCTCCATTAAAGCAGGAGCAACTTCTTTCATGTATTTTTCTTGTAATCTAGAAGCCATTTAAGGTCCCTCCTTTCAAGCAATATTTATTATAATTCTTTTCCGCTCTTTGCTGATACTCTTACTTTATTCCCATCTTTTACTTCATATCTTACTCTAACGCCTTTTCCTGTTTCAGGATCAAATGGCATTACATTAGATATGTGTATTGGGGCTTCTTTATTTATTATTCCACCTTGTTGGTTCATAGCACTTGGTTTTTGATGTTTAGTTATTACATTTACACCTTCAACTAACACTTTGCTAGCTTTAGGATATACCTTTAAAACTGAACCTTTTTTACCTTTATCTTTACCTGCTATAACTACAACAGTGTCACCTTTTTTAACACGCATCATGTCCTATTGCACCTCCTTAATTATAGTACTTCTGGAGCAAGAGAAACTATTTTCATGAATTCATTGTCTCTTAACTCTCTAGCAACAGGCCCGAATATACGAGTCCCTACTGGAGTTTTATCGTCTTTTATTATAACAGCTGCATTCTCATCAAAAGAAATATAACTTCCATCATTACGTCTCATGCCTTGTTTAGTTCTCACTATAACAGCTTTAACAACTTTACCTTTTTTTACAACTCCACCAGGTGTTGCACTTTTAACAGTAGCAACTATAACGTCACCTATGTTACCATATCTTCTTTTACTTCCGCCTAGAACACGTATACATAAAATTTCTTTAGCTCCTGAGTTATCAGCAACTCTTAGACGTGATTCTTGTTGTATCATATCGTAATCCCTCCTTCTTCAAAAACTATTTCACTTTCTCAACAACTTCAACTAGTCTAAATCTCTTGTCTTTTGATAAAGGTCTAGTTTCCATTATTTTAACTCTATCTCCGATGTTACATATATTCTTTTCATCATGAGCCTTGAATTTTTTAGTTCTCTTAACACGTTTATTATATAGTGGATGACGTACAAACTCTTCAACAGCTACTACTATTGTTTTATCCATCTTATCACTAACAACACGGCCTATTCTAACTTTTCTTCTTCCTCTTTCCATGTTTAAAAAGCCTCCTTTCCAAATTAAGCTCTAGTTTCGTATAACTTTCTTTCAGCAAGAACAGTTTTAACTTTTGCTATATCCTTCTTAACAAACTTTATTCTAGCTGTATTTTCTAATTGACCAGTAGCTAATTGGAATCTTAAGCTAAATAATTCACTTTTGAAGTCGTTTAATTTGTTCATTAGCTCTTCGCTTGTTAAATCTCTTAATTCTTTAGCTTTCATCCTATTCACCACCCTTTACTTCTAAATCTTCTTTTTTCACAAATTTACATTTGATTGGTAATTTATGTGCAGCAAGTCTCATAGCTTCTCTTGCCTTATCTTCAGAAACACCCGCTAATTCAAACATAACTCTTCCTGGCTTAACTACAGCTACCCAATATTCTGGAGAACCTTTCCCTGCACCCATACGAGTTTCTGCTGGTTTTCTTGTTACTGGTTTATGAGGGAATATTTTTATCCAAACCTTTCCCCCTCTTTTTATATATCTAGTCATCGCGATTCTGGCAGCTTCTATTTGATTAGAAGTTATCCAAGAAGCTTCTAAGGCTACTAATCCAAACTCACCATAAGTAACTTTGTTACCTTTATGAGCTTGCCCAGCCATACTTCCTCTATGAACTCTACGACGCTTTACTCTTTTTGGCATTAACATGAGTATTTTTCCTCCTTCCTTGAACCTAACTATTATTAATTTCCTTTGTTTTCAGTTCTTTGAGGTCTTGATCCACCTTGAGGTCTTTGTCCTCTGTAGTTTCCTCTGTTATCATTTCCTCTATTATCATTTCCTCTATAGTTTCTATTGTCATTTCCTCTTCTATCGTTTCTTCTGTTATCTCTCTTATTGTCTCTTCTATCGCTCTTTCTGCTTTCTTCTCTTGGATTTACACCGTCTCTAGTTGGTAAAACTTCACCATTACATATCCAAACTTTTATACCGATTTTTCCATAAGTAGTATCAGCTTCAGCGAAACCATAATCTATATCTGCTCTTAAAGTTTGTAGTGGCACATTTCCTTCACTATAACCTTCAGTTCTAGCCATCTCAGCTCCACCTAATCTTCCAGAAGCAGAAACTTTTATTCCTTTAGCACCAGATTTCATTGCTCTTTGTATAGCTTGTTTCATTGCTCTTCTGAAAGCAACTCTTCTCTCTATAGCTAAAGCTATATTTTCAGCTACTAATTGAGCATTTTTATCTGTACTTCTTACTTCTACTATATTAACTATTATAGTTTTCTTTGTCATTTTTTCTAATTCAACTTTTAATGCTTCGATTCCTGCACCAGCTCTTCCTATAACTACTCCTGGCTTAGCAACGTGTAAGTCCATTTTTATTTTATTAGCTGATCTTTCTATTTCTATCTTAGCAACTCCAGCTGAGTATAATCTTTTCTTTAAGAATTTACGTATATTATGGTCTTCTAATAATAAGTTTCCGAACTCTTTTTTATCAGTAGCGAACCATCTTGAGTCCCAATCTTTTATAACACCGACTCTTAAGCCGTGTGGATTAACCTTTTGACCCATTACTTTCCCTCCTATCTATTAATTATTTTTTCTCTTTAACAACAACCTCTATATGAGAAGTTCTTTTTCTTATTGTAGTTGCACGACCCATAGCTCTAGGCATGAATCTCTTCATTGTTGGCCCTTGATTAGCAACTATTGATGCTATATATAATTTTTCAGTATCCATTTCGTGATTGTTTTCTGCGTTAGCTTTAGCTGATTTTACAACCTTAGCTATTATTGAAGCTGCTCCTCTTGGAGTAAACTTTAATATTGCTAATGCTTCATCAACATTCTTTCCTCTAACAAGGTCACATATTTGGCCTGCTTTTCTTGGTGATACACGTACGTATTTAGCAGTAGCTTTTGCTTCCATTGTTATTCCTCCTTTCTTAGTCATAATTTAATTATTTTCTCTTATTAGATTTTTCGTCATCCTTATGTCCTTTGAAAGTTCTAGTAGGAACGAACTCACCTAATTTATGTCCAACCATATCTTCTGTTATATATACTGGAACATGTTTTCTTCCATCATGAACAGCTATAGTGTTTTCTACCATTTGTGGAAATACAGTTGAAGATCTTGACCAAGTTTTTATAACTTCTTTACTTCCACTAGCATTCATAGCTTCTATCTTCTTTAAAAGTCTTGCATGGACAAAAGGCCCTTTTTTAGTTGATCTTGACATTTATATTCCTCCTTTCCGAGCAAAAATAAATTTACTACTTAGTTCTTCTTGATACTATTAATTTATTTGAAGCTTTATTTTTCTTTCTAGTTTTATATCCAAGAGCTGGTTTACCCCATGGAGTAACAGGAGATGGTCTACCTATTGGAGATCTACCTTCCCCTCCACCGTGTGGATGGTCATTAGGGTTCATTACAGAACCTCTTACAGTAGGTCTTATTCCCATATGTCTTTTTCTTCCTGCTTTACCGATAACTACGTTACCGTGCTCTATATTCCCAACTTGTCCTATAGTAGCTTTACAGTTTATACTTACTAATCTCATCTCACCTGATGGTAATCTTAATAAAGCATTTTTTCCTTCTTTAGCCATTAATTGTGCAGAAACTCCAGCAGATCTAACTAATTGAGCTCCTTTTCCTGGCTTTAATTCTATATTATGAATGATAGTACCAACTGGCATATCTTTTAATGCTAAACAGTTTCCTGGCTTTATATCAGCACCTAATCCTGATAATATAGTATCTCCAACATTAATTCCAACTGGAGCTAATATATATCTTTTTTCACCATCAGCATAGTTTAATAATGCGATATTTGCAGTTCTGTTTGGATCATATTCTATAGTAGCAACCTTAGCAGGTATACCATCTTTATCTCTTTTAAAATCTATTATTCTATATTTTCTTTTTTGTCCTCCACCTCTATGACGAACAGTTATTCTACCATGTACGTTTCTACCAGCATTTTTCTTTAAGTTAACTAAAAGAGATTTCTCTGGTTGATTACATGTTATTTCATCAGAAACTAAAACTGTCATTTGTCTTAAGGCAGGAGAAGTTGGTCTAAACTTTTTTATAGCCATCTGTTTTCCCTCCTTCGTTTGTTATAATACTACATTCCTTGGAAGAATTCTATTTCTTTACTATCAGCAGTTAATTTAACTACTGCTTTCTTAAAGCTTGATGTTCTTCCTTGAGTTCTACCCATTCTTTTAACTTTTCCATCGTAGTTTAAAGTATTTACTTTATCAACACTAACTCCGAATACTTTTTCTACTGCTTTTTTTATTTCAGTTTTGTTCGCATCTTTAGCCACAACAAAAGTGTATTTTTTTTCACCCATTTCAGCCATACTGTGCTCAGTTACAACTGGTCTTATTATTACATCATGTGGATTAGTCATTATGCGTACACCTCCTCCACTTTTTTAACAGCATCTGTAGTTATTATAAATGAATCATATTTTAATATATCATATACGTTCATAGTATTAACTAATGCAGTTTGAACACCTTCTATATTTCTAGCTGATTTTATTACGTTATCGTTTTTGTCAGCTATAACTACTAAAGCTTTTTTAGCAGCATTTATATTATTTAATATTTGAGCGAATTCTTTAGTTTTAGGAGCATCCATGTTTAATGCATCTAATACTATAACTTCACTATTTTGTACTTTTGAAGATAAAGCACTCTTCATAGCTAATCTTCTTACCTTCTTAGGTAATGTATATCTGTAGCTTCTTGGCTTAGGTGCAAAAGCAACTCCTCCACCTACCCATTGTACAGATCTTGTAGAACCTTGTCTTGCTCTACCTGTTCCTTTTTGTTTCCAAGGTTTTCTTCCGCCACCTCTAACTTCTGCTCTAGTTTTAGCAGATTGAGTTCCTTGTCTCTTATTTGCTAATTGATTTTTTACAACTTCGTATAAAACATGTCCATTAACTTCTACGCCAAATATAGAATCTGATAATTCTATTTCTCCAACGTTTTGTCCACTAACATTTAGTACATTTAATTTTGGCATTGTTATTCCTCCTTTCTCTAGGTTAGTCATTATTTAGAAACCTTTACAGCTTCTTTTATAGTTACTACTGAACCTTTAGCTCCTGGTATAGCTCCCTTAACTAATATAAGGTTCTTATCAGCATCTACTTTAACAACCTCTAAGTTTTGAACTGTTACCTTTACGCTTCCCATGTGTCCAGCTAATTTTTTGTTTTTAAATACTCTACCAGGGTAAGAACAAGCTCCCATTGAACCTGGTCTTCTGTGGTATCTAGAACCGTGAGTTTCAGGACCTCTACTTTGTCCATGTCTTTTTATCGGACCTTGGAATCCCTTACCTTTACTTATTCCAGTAACATCTATTTTTGCACCTGCTTCAAATACATCAGCTTTTATTTCTTGTCCTACTGTGTATCCTTCTACAGAATCTACTCTAAATTCTTTTAAATGTTTCTTTAAAACATTAGCAGCAGCTAAATGTCCTTTTTTAGGTTTGTTTAAAGCTTTTTCTTTAGCATCTTCAAAACCTATTTGTATAGCATTGTATCCATCTTTATCAACTGTTTTTATTTGAGTAACGACCATAGGTCCTGCTTCAACAGCTGTTACAGGTATAACTACACCTTTATCAGTGAATATTTGAGTCATACCAACTTTTTTGCCTAATATTCCTTTCATATTAGCACCTCCTATAATTCTTACAGCGGATTACATCTTTTAGAGTAATCATTCTAAGATAATCATCTATAGGATAATATCTTAGGGGTTCTTATAATTTTATTTCTATATCTACACCTGCTGGTAAGTCTAATCTCATTAATGAGTCAACTGTTTTAGGTGTTGGATTAGCTATGTCGATTAGTCTTTTATGAGTTCTTATTTCAAATTGTTCTCTAGAGTCTTTGTACTTATGTACAGCTCTTAATATAGTTACAATTTGTTTTTCTGTTGGTAGAGGCACAGGTCCTGAAACTTGTGATCCAGCCTTTTTAGCAGTTTCAACTATTTTCCCTGCTGAAAAATCTAATAATTTGTGATCATATGATTTTAATCTTATTCTTATTTTTTCATTCTTAGCCATTTTGTTTTCCCTCCTTTATCACGTGTTTAATTTTCAAGTTGCGTACAACCAATACCGATACACTGCTCCGGGTGTGTTGTAACTTTCAAATCGATATTAGTTCGTATTTCACTAGGATTTAATTCTTATTTTCTTAATCTCTCAAGCACACTATTATATTTTATATCATCTGTTACATTTTTTCAAGTTTTTTTTATATTTTTTTCAATTTTATTTTCTATTACAACAGCATAACCTCAAACTTGATTGTTAATCTATCTCAAGGCACTAGTTTAGTATATATGCTTTAGTGCTACTTGTCAACAAAAAACAAAAAAGAGAGGTGTTATCCCCTCTTTTTCTATATTAAATCCATTAGTTTAGTAAAAGATTACTCTACTATAGTAGCAACAACTCCTGAAGCTACTGTTCTTCCACCTTCTCTTATTGAGAATCTTAAT
>NZ_JAGWCW010000044.1:0-22293 GCF_020657835.1 Clostridioides sp. ZZV14-6387 | reverse complement strand
ATGATTCTCTTTTTAATATGGAGGATTCTTTATAAAACTTATATCCATTCATCATAAGATTAGAAATATAAATAGATTTTATAGGAAATAAAAGATTATTCTTCAAAATATCAATAGTTTCTATAATTTATACTATAATTATATTATTTTAGAAAAATTATGTAAAAAGTCAAAATTTACATATACCTCAATTAAACTTGCAAAAAAGTAGGTAAATTTGTACAAGTAGATGCTTAAAACTTGAAAATATGCACTTTGCCATATATTCTAGAAACACATATAATTGATTTAGTTAAGAGAGAAAGTGGCAAATATGAAAAATAATTTAGAAACAGTATTAAGGTACATAGAAGGTTATAAAAATAGGTCTTTATAAATTACTTTGATAATTCTTGTCATATTACTTTGTAGGTATTGCTACTATCTTAAGAAGCGTTTAGTAATTAGATTTAGATAGAATAAAGTAATCTCGGAAGTTATCATGTAAACTTAAATATAAGAATTTGTTGCTTAAGTGAATATTGCTTATAATCATATAAGCTACTATAACTAAAATAAATTATTATGTTAAATTTTGTTGTAATCTTAAAATTTAAGAGGGAGGTTTTTATGAAAATAAAATCTGTCATAATAGCATCAATGATGTTTTTAATGGTATTACTTGTATCATGTCAAAGTACTAAAAATATGGAAAAAGCCACATCAGACATAGAAGTTAAAATATTAGGGACAACTGACTTACATTCAATGGTAACAGATTCTCTAGTTTCATATGTAAAAGAAGAAAGAGAAAAGAACAAGAATCTACTTATGGTAGATGCAGGAGATTTCTTTGATATGAAAAGTGACGAAATGGAAGAGTGGTTTACTGGACAAAAATTGGTTAGAATTAAAGATGGTATGCCAGAGTACAAAAAAATAGCTGAGCCACGTGAAGGTGAAGTTCCTTTAGCTAAAGAAATGGCAAAGCTGAAATATGATGCAGTTACATTTGGAAATCATGAATTTATTTCTAATGATAAGCAAAGTCTTGACAAACTGGTTTCTGATTTTGAAAATAATAACATACCATTAGTGTCAGCAAATATATATAAACAATCTGGAGAAAAATATGTAAAGCCATACATAATGAAAAGTGTAAAGACTGACAAGGGAGACGTAAAAGTTGGAATACTAGGTCTAACTATAAATGAGGTAGGTGAAGGCTCAGAATCTAAAAATTTTGAAGAAGATAAAAAAGCTAGAGAACTTGGGGAACAAGAGGATTATAAGGGAAAATTATATGCAAATGATTTAGTAGAAGATGCTAAAAAATGGGTAAAAGTGATGGAAAAAGAGAAGCCTGATATAATAATTGCCACTGTACATTCAGGTGAAGAACCTAAAAATCCTAAAAACCCAGGAAATAGAGTAAAAGAATTAGCAACTACTGTAGATGGTATAGATGCTATCGTAGCAGGGCATACTCATGAAAAAATAGAACAACATACTTATAAAAATAACTCTGGTGAGGAAGTCATTGTCACACAACCTGGTCCACATGCAGATAGTGTGTCAGAGATTAATTTTAAGTTAGATAAGAAGAATGGTAAGTGGGAGATAAAGGATAAGTCTAGCAAATTAAACTTAATTGATAAAGATGTAAATATAATTGCTACAGCAGATTTACATTCACACTTCTCTGATAAATTAACAACTAGTCTTCTTAAGGAGCGAAATAATCTGATTGAACCTGTTGTAGTAGATGCAGGTGACTTTTTAGACCCTCAAACAGATGAAATGACTAAGTGGTATAAAGAGTGGAAAAATATAAGAGATAACAATACTGGAAAACCAATTGGGAAGTGTCCAATGGTTAAATCTATGAGTCAGGGTAGGTATGATGCAGTAGTATTTGGAAATCATGAGTTTGTATCCGAAAAAGATGAGTTTTGGTCAGATAAACGTCTTGTAGATGCTGTTATAAAGGATTTTGAGCAGGTGAATATTCCTGTAGTATCAGCAAATATATATGAGCAATCTGGTGAAAATTATGTAAAGCCATACATTATAAAAGATTTAAAGACAAAAGAAGGAAACTTAAAAGTAGGAGTATTAGGGCTTACTATAAAAGAAGTAGGGAAAGGTCTTAAAAATGTAAATTTACAAGAGCAATTTCAATACAAAGATAAATTGTACGCAAATGATTTAGTGGAAGAAGCAAAGAAATGGGTAAAAGTGATGGAAAAAGAAAAACCAGATATAATAGTTGCAGTAGTGCACTCAGGGGAAGAACCTAAAAACCCAAAACATCCTGGAAATAGAGTAAAGGAACTAGCAACTACAGTAGATGGAATTGATGCGATTGTAGCTAGTCATACTCATGAAAAAATAGATGAACATGACTATAAAAATAAAGCTGGAGATAAAGTTATAGTGACGCAACCAGGTGAACATGGTAAATACTATTCTAAAATTACTTTTAAAGTAAATAAAGAAAAAGGTTCATGGGTTATTAATGATAAGTCTAGTAAAACAGTAGCAGTTGAATAATTTTATAAAACTTATAGATACAGTAAAGTAGCTAATACTAGTAGTATGGATAAGATGAGTAGATAAGAGTATTTAAATGTGGTAAATATATGTGAGTATACTAGTAGAAATCTTAATTGATAATCTTAGTTTACTAGAGTAGGTTTTGTTTTACGAATAAAAAATATTGAGAACTATATGTAGATTTCATTAAAAAGGAATTTACATATAGTTCTTTTAGTATAATAAATAGTACAAACTTATATAGTAAAGATAAAGCATGGTATTAAATTTTATTATCATCCAAAATCTAAGGGGGAGGCTTTTATGAAAATAAAATTTATTATAGTGGCATCAATAATATTTTTAATAGTATTACTCACAGGATGTCAAAGTACTAAAGATACAGAAATTAATGTACTTGCTACAAGTGATTTACATTCAATTATTCCAGATAATTTGGTATCTTATGTGGAGGAAGAAAGAAAATATGATGAGAATCTACTCATGGTAGATGCAGGAGATTTTTTTGATATGCAAAGTGGTGAAATGAATAAGTGGTTTACTGGACAAAAACTGGTAAGATTTAAAGATGGAATACCAGAGTATAAAAAAATAGCTGAACCACGTGAAGGAGAGGTTCCCTTAGCTAAAGAAATGGCAAAACTAAAATATGATGCAGTTACATTTGGAAATCATGAATTTGTTTCTAATGATAAACAAAGCCTTGATAAACTGGTTTCTGATTTTGAAAATAATAACATACCATTAGTGTCGGCAAATGTATATAAACAATCTGGAGAAAACTATGTAAAACCATATGTAATGAAAAGTGTACAGACTGATAAGGGAGATGTAAAGGTTGGAATACTGGGTCTGACTATAAAGGAAGTAGGTGAGCGCTCAAGATTTAAAAATTTTGAGGAAGATAAAAAAGCTAGAGAACTTGGAGAACAAGAACAATATAAAGGAGAGCTCTATGCAAATGATTTAGTAGAAGATGCTAAAAAGTGGGTAAAAGTTATGGAAAAGGAGAAACCAGATGTAATAATTGCGATAGTGCATTCAGGTGAAGAACCTAAAAATCCTAAAAACCCAGGAAATAAAATAAAGGAATTAGCAACTACTGTAGATGGTATAGATGCTATTGTAGCAGGGCATACACATGAAAAAATAGAACAGCATACATATAAAAATAAGTCGGGTGAAGAAGTAATAGTAACACAACCTGGAGCTCATGGTAATAGTATATCAAAGATTAATTTTAAGTTGGATAAGAAGAATGATAAGTGGTATATAAAAGATAAGTACAGTGAGTTAAAAATATTTGGAAAGGAAGTAAATATAATCACAACATCTGGTCTACATCAAAATTTTTCAGATGAAATGGCAGTCAGTCTGTTTAATGAAAGAGATAGGGATGTTCAACCTATATTTATTGATACTGGGGATTTTCTGGATACCAATGCAAAGGAAATGACTAAGTGGTCTAAAGAGTGGCAATACAATTCAAAGAAAGGTATCCATAAAAAAATAAATGAATGGCCAATTGTATACCTTGGTTATGATGCTGTAGTACTTGGTAGCCATGAGCTTACATCGGATAAAAAGAATTTTAAAGAAAAAAAATCTATCTTAGATTCTATTATAGAAAATTTTGAGGAAATGAAGATACCAGTTTTGTCAGCTAATATATACAATGAGTCTGGAGACAATTATGTAAAACCATATATAATGCATAAAGTGGAAACTAGGGAGGGGAGTATAAAGGTTGGAGTATTGGGTCTTACCGTAGACAAAGATAAAAAAGATTCTAGTGATTTAAATTCAGAAAAAGATTCAAAAACTTTAAATACTCCTGAAAAAACAGAAGAGTTGTATACCAACAATTTAGTAAAAGATGCAGAAGAATGGATAAGAGTTATGCAAAAGGAAAATCCAGATGTAATCGTTGCAGTTGTTCATTCAGATAATAATATGGCACTGAAAAATCCAAGTAGCGAAATAAAAAAACTTGCAATGTCAGTAGACGGAATAGATGCTATTGTGGTAGGTCATACGAAAAATAAGATAGAAGAACATAGTTATAAGAATGAGTTTGGAGATAAGGTCATAGTAACACAATCTGGAGAAGATTGTTATTCGAAAATAAGCCTTGAATTAAGAAAAGAAAATGGTAAATGGAATGTCATCAATAAATATAGTAAGTCAATAAAAATGAAGTAGGTAATAATGAAGTAAGGTAATAATATATATTGAAATAAAAGAGAAGAACCTTTATATAAGGCTCTTCTTTTTTATTTACAAGCAATTAAAATTGTCTATAAAGAATCGAATATATTTTTCTTTTACGTTTTTTTGATATGCAATACCGTATTCGATGATAGCTTGTTCAATGATTGGTCGAATAACAAAGCCATCATTTTCTATTGGAATACAATGTTCAGGCAATATTGCTATACCATACCCACAATTTGCAAGAAGGATACCTGCTTGGTCATTTTCACATACAATATTAAAGTGGCTTTGAGAATGTAATGCTATCTTTTCCTGCAATATATTTCCATGTTGAAATGGTATAAATTTAGGATTTAATATAATCAAGCAATTTGTCTTTAAATCATCAAAAGTTAGACTATCTTTCTCAGCGAGTGTGGATTGTGATGACATAATAGCATAATTTTTAGCATCCTTTAATTTTTTAAAAGAACACTCTTTCATATCTCTAATCATTTCTCTTGTTGAGAGCATAATGTCTAAATGTTTATTATTGAATAAATTTTTAAGCTTAAAATAATCCTCCATAAAGATTAAAGGGTATACCTGTGGGAAGACGATTCGTAAGTCTGACAATACATTTTTTAATTTATTGAGTTCAGCATGACTAGAACATCCAATACGCAAAAAAGAAGTGTTCTGAGAAGTAGCTTTTGATATCCTTTTCTGTGATACTTCTATTTTGTTGAGTATATCTTTGGCATCACTATAAAACATAGTTCCGATTTCTGTCAGTCTAACCATTTTTGAATTTCGTATAAATAATTTTGCTCCTAATTCTTCTTCTAGATTTTTGATATGGTGAGTAACTGTAGGAGTAGATAAAAAAAGTTCTTCTGCAGCTTTTGTAAAATTTAACTTGTCAGCAACACATACGAAACATTCTAATTGTTGAGTATTCATAGAGCACCTTCCTTCCATATCAAAAGTATAATTGTAAGATAATATAATTTCAATATAACATTAGATTTTATCTAATGTTATTGCGTTTTTTGAAATTCTCATTCAAAAGATATAATGATAAAATTCTAAATATTAGGCATCTAAGTATATCCATTTCTATACGAAATAAAGAAAAGTTAAGTAAGAAAATTATAGATAATTGAAGTTGTCTGATAAAACCTAGAATAAGTTAACATCTTAAAATTTATTTAGAAAAGGAGATAGAGTATGATTAAAAAATTAGCTCGTTCTATTAAAGAGTATAAAACTGCTTCCATACTAACATCAGTGTTTGTTATATTGGAAGTTTTGATGGAAATTTTGATTCCTCTAATTATGGCACAAATGATTGATGTAGGAATCAGTGGAAACAATACACAGACGCTAGTACTACTTGGCACTATTTTGATTGTTTGTGTACTTTTAGGATTATGTTTTGGAATTCTGTCTGGAAGCTTTTGTGCTACTGCATCTGCTGGGTTTGCACAAAATTTAAGAAAGGATATGTATTACAAAATACAAGGCTATTCTTTTGCTAATATTGATAAGTTTTCAAGTTCAAGTATTGTAACAAGATTAACCACAGATGTTACAAATGTTCAAAATGCGTATATGATGATTATTCGTGTGGCTGTGCGTGCTCCACTTATGCTTGTATTTTCACTGGTTGCAGCATTTATGGTTAATACAAGTTTATCATTTATATTTTTGATTGCAGTTCCAATTCTTGGAGTGGGTTTATATCTCATTGTAAACTGTTCCCATCCTTATTTTGAAAGAGTGTTCAATATTTATGATGATTTAAATGGTGTTGTGCAAGAGAATCTCACAGGTATACGAGTAGTTAAATCTTTTGTAAGAGAGAAATTTGAAATCAAGAAGTTTAAGAGTATCTCAGAAAAAATATACAAGACGTTTGGAAAAGCTGAAGAAATTGTTGCATATAATATGCCATTAATGCAGTTCTCCATATATTGCTGTACACTACTGCTTTGTTGGTTTGGTTCAAAGATGATAGTTTCAAGCAATGCAACCACAATGACTACAGGGGAACTTTCAAGTTTAATTGCATATGCCATGAACATTCTTAATTGTCTTATGATGTTATCTATGGTTATGGTTATGATTAATATGGCAAGAGCTTCTTCTGAACGAATTATAGAAATAGTAGATGAAGAAAGTTCCTTAAAAAACGGCGATAATCCTGTATATCATATGGAAAATGGAGATATAAGTTTTGATAATGTGTCATTCAGTTATGTAGATGATAAAGAAAAAGAATGTCTAAAAAATATTTCATTTCATATAGAGACTGGTTCAACATTGGGGATTATAGGTGGAACTGGAAGTGGAAAAAGCTCGTTGGTTCAGTTAATACCACGACTTTATGATGTTACAGAGGGAAAAATTACAATAGGAGGTGTAAATGTAAAAGATTATGATTTATTTACACTTCGTAATGAAGTAGCAATGGTTCTCCAAAAAAATGAGTTATTTTCTGGAACAATTAAAGAAAATCTACTTTGGGGAAATAAACATGCTAGTGAAGAAGAAATAATACATGCGTGTAAATTGGCACAGGCAAGTCCTTTTATTGATACATTTCCAGATAAATACGACACTTATATTGAACAGGGAGGTACAAATGTCTCTGGTGGTCAAAAGCAAAGACTGTGTATTGCAAGAGCCTTGCTAAAAAAACCAAAGATTTTAATACTGGATGATTCTACAAGTGCAGTAGATACAAAAACTGATTCGATGATTAGAAAGTCGTTCAGTGAGGAGATACCAGATACTACAAAAATTATAATTGCACAACGTATTTCTTCAGTGGAAAATGCTGATTATATTATCGTTATGGAAGGCGGTAAAATCAATGGATATGGTACACATGAGGAATTGCTGAAAACAAATGTAATCTATAGAGAAATCTATGATTCACAAACGAAGGGAGATGATAAGTAATGGAAATAAAAGTATTCAGTGTATGGAAACGACTTCTATCTTACATTGTAGGACGACATAAAGTTTTGTTTAGTACAGTTGTTGTATGTATTCTTTTCAGCTCTTGTACAGTTGTTATAAGTTCTTTGTTTTTGCAAACATTGATTGATGACTATATAACTCCACTTTTACTTGAAGAGAATCCATCATTTAGTGGATTATTATATACAATTGTTTTAATGGCATGTATTTATGTCTTAGGAGTTGTTGCAACATTTCTCTATAATAGAATTATGGTAAAAATTTCTCAAGGAACGTTGAAAGAGATTAGAGATGACATGTTTGTACATATGCAAAAACTTCCTATTCGTTATTTTGATACTCATACACATGGAGATGTTATGAGCCATTATACCAATGATACAGACACATTGCGTCAGTTTATTTCACAGGCATTACCACAATTTATTTCGGCTATTATTACAGTAGTTGTTATATTGATTTCTATGTTTATAAGTAATGTACCTCTGACAATTCTAGTTTTAATAGTAACAGTCATTATGAGTATAGCTACTAAAAAAATTGGTGGTGCAAGTGCAAAATACTTTATAAAGCAACAAGAAACTTTAGGAAACATTACAGGTTATATTGAAGAAATGATAAATGGTCAAAAAGTAATTAAAGTATTCTGCCATGAAGAAGATGCAAAACAGCAATTTGATAAGAAGAATAGAGATTTATGTTTAGATTCTACACAAGCAAATAAATATGGTAACATACTTATGCCAACTGTTATGCAACTTGGTAATTTGCAATATGTGTTAATTGCTCTTTTGGGAGGTCTTATGGCACTGCATAATGTAGGCTCTATTACAGTTGGAATGATTGTGGCTTTCTTAAACTTGTCAAAGACATTTTGTATGCCTGTATCACAGATTGCGCAACAGATTAGTATGATGGCTATGGCATTGGCAGGTGCAGAACGTATATTTGAATTAATTGATGAAGAACCTGAACAAGATAATGGATATGTTACACTAGTACATGCTAGATTTAATAATAGTGAAGCAATAGAAACAACTGACAATACAGGGGTGTGGGCATGGAAACATCCTCATCATGATGGTACAATAACATACACTCCTTTAAAAGGAAATATTCAGTTCTCTGATGTAGATTTTGGATATACAGAAAAGAAATTAGTGCTACAAAACATAGTATTGGAAGCAACAGCAGGAGAAAAAATAGCATTTGTCGGTGCAACTGGAGCTGGAAAAACTACCATCACAAATTTGATTAACCGTTTTTATGATTTGGCAGATGGAAAAATTCGATATGATGGTATTAACATCAATAAAATTAAAAAGACAGATTTACGCCATTCATTGGGGGTTGTATTACAAGATGTCAACCTGTTTACAGGTACAATTATGGATAATATAAGATATGGTAAAATGGATGCTACAGATAAAGAGTGCATTGAGGCATCTAAATTATCAAATGCACATGATTTTATTACTAGGCTACCAAACGGATATCAGACTATATTGACACAAAATGGTGCTAGTCTTTCACAAGGTCAACGACAATTAATCTCGATTGCCCGTGCAGCAGTTGCAAATCCACCAGTAATGATTCTTGATGAAGCTACATCTTCTATTGATACACGTACAGAAGTGTTGGTACAGCAAGGTATGGATAATCTTATGAAGGGTAGAACTGTTTTTGTAATAGCACATAGGTTGTCTACTGTTAGAAACTCAGATTCAATTATAGTTCTTGAGCAGGGTCGTATAATAGAAAGAGGTACTCATGATGATTTAATAAATCAAAAAGGCGTTTATTATAGTCTTTATACAGGGGCATTTGAGTTGGAATAGATTATAGGTTGTAAATTTTTTTTAAGATATAGGCAAAGCAAGGTACTTTAAGTCATAACATGAGTACTTTGCTTTTTTATCTTTTTTGTTTTGTTGGAGTTATTTGTTCATTTTTAGCTTTTGTTACATTGTTTTTATATGTAGTAGAAGAGTAGAATTGGAATTTAATCTGCAAATCTATGCTACCTTAGTATTACATATTGCACATATTGTATGATTTGCAAGTCTTTACTACTATTTATTTCTAAATAATTTATCTCAATTACAAATTTAATCAAGAATATGTGATGATATTTTGTGTGTTGTAACACATTTTATAATGGATGTTGTGCTAAATGGAGAACGATGAAAGTGTTATACATAAATATAGTACGATGCATATTTATAAAAATATCAAAACATTTTAAGGCATTTAATGATAAAATAGTTATAGAAAATGATAAATTTAAATTGTATGAGTCTAAATTTGTTTATATTAAAAATATAGAAGCAAATAAATAGAGTGGAGGAGATAAATTGTCTTATATATATGAACCTAAAAACGATATCGAAAGAAAATTAGTAGAAGAATATGATAAACTAAATAAGAAAAAATATGAGAAGATGTATTGCAATATGGAAGATTATCAAATAGCTAAAGAAATATTAAATGAAGATTTATTTATAAGAGTTTGTATTAAAGATAGAAGATTAAAATATAAAGTAATGTGTATCAGTTTGGCTATTGTTGGTATATTCATATGTTTATTTCTGAGCTTTAGTATTTATAATGCTTCTAACATATCCTCGAAATATTTATTTTCTTTTGGAATACTATTGCTCGCTATTTTATTAAATTCAAAATTAAGAGAAATCGGATTTAAATATAAACAACATAATTTAATTGATTTTAGTGCACTAAAGGTACTGGATGACATGAAAAAGAATACTAAATGTGTAGAAATAGAAAATGATGTATTTTAATGATTGAAACAGTTAAATTAAGAAGATTAAAACAATGAGTTATCTGAATATGATATATACTATATCACCTTTAGATAACTCATTTTTAATTAATTATGCATGATTTGAATTGCTCTTGATTTATTTGGTTCTCTTTTATATAACCTTTAGCCTCTAGTTTATTTAAGTTTTCATCAAATACAACATCTACCTTATTAAAAGAATAATACCACAAACAACCAACCCTATATTATAAACAGTATGTAATAGTGCTTTATCATTTCCGAGAACACTCATAACTTGTGTTAAATGATTATACCCTTTAAACCATCAAGCCCTTTTAAAATTTTGATAGCTAATTCTTTCATTACAATAATTCTTCATCAATCGTTTTCTTTGTTTTTATTGATTATCTCATACATAAAATAAAACAAATATATGGAATTACCATTCATAAAGAAGTAATTATTTTTTTACAGAACACTTAATTATGATGGAATATTTAATATTTTTAGATTTATTATCATAGAAAGTTCAAAATAAGATACATCTCGTTTTATATGCTAAGAGTATTTGCAAATATCTTGTATATAAGTAGTTTTGGACTAGTTAATTCTAGTAATCTTAGAATTACAAATTATTTATATATAATCAATTTATAAACAAAATATAATCAATTTATAAACGAATTGACTACTTTTAAGAGGTTTTCTCATAGTACTATAAGATAACAGGAATTGTGTTATTACAAAAAGAGAAAACCTATCAACTTATTTATGAATGCAATGTTCAATCCGTTTATTCAATATCTTAATTATTGAAATCCAAGATATTTCATTATAACGATTGTCTCAAATATCATAAAAATATACTTACTTGCTCTAGTTATAGTAAAAATACACTTATTCCTGTAGATACAAATAATTTAAATTTTAAAAAGGGGAATTAATTATGGCAATTGAAACTAAAACTCCAGACTGGGTTAATGTGCTGGAACTAAACAACAACATAGACATTACTGGAAAAGAAGATGTAAGTGATATGATACAAGAGATTGTTTCTGATGAATCACTAAAAGATTCTGTTATATACTTTCCAAATGGGGACTACTTATTTGAAAAAGGTATTAAAGTTAGCCAACAAATAACACTTCAAGGAAATTCTTATTATGGAGGGGATGTTCCAAAGCAAGTAGAAGGTAAAGAACAACCATCTCTTGTAGGAGCAACAAATTTTATAACTCGAGGAGTTTCTAATATAAGCATTATTACATTGACAGAAACAAATCAAACAATCAAAAATATTAACTTTTATTATGATAATAGAGAAATAGAAGGTCAATTACCTGAAAATGTATCTGCTATAACAGAAGGAGAAAGAGTACAAGGTCTATCACATTTTGAGCATTTATATATTTCTGGCTTTTCAAAAACAGGAATAGAAGTCCCATTTTACGCTACTGCAAATGATATAACTGTTACGTCATGTGGTCTTGGTATAAAACTTGGAGAGAAATCCATGATTTCTAGTAGTAAGATTCATAGATGTAAAAACGGAATGGAAATTACGACTGGTGTCAGTGTAAACAACGTAAAAATAGAAGACATTCAAGAAATAGGTATTAATAATAAGGGGCTTGGTTTCAATCTTATGATGAACCTTTCAGTTGATAATTGTGGATACTGTGGATTTAAGTTTGACAAGATGGCTCATAGCCGAGTAAATGCAAGATTTACTAAGTGTGCTCAATATTATAAAAATGTTGACTATGATACTTACAAAAATATTACAGATAGAAAAGAAGATGCTTATTCAATATTTTATGGAGACTCTTTAGAAAACTGTAATATTGTATTACTGAATAATAATGTTGATACTCTAGAAAATGGTTTAGAGCGCAAGATACATGTAATCAAAGCAAATGAGACAACTAATGTAATGCTAGAATGTGATGCTGAGTCAGATAGTTTTGTACAATGTGCAAAAGGTAACTTATTATTGGAAAATGGTAGAAATACTTATAAGTTTTATGATGGTGAACTTTGTTCTGTAGGTGGCGTTCAGATTTCTGATACAAATCAGGGTGATTTACTTAAGATAAGTGACAATACACTTAGTATAAAACATGGTGTACAGGACTTAATAGTTCCTAGATTAAGAAAGAATACTGTCATATCATCAATATTAGATTCTGAAGAAGAAATAAGTAAATTACACAGTGGAACATGGGAGCAAATAGGTGTAAAAACACTTGCTGGTAATCCTATGTACTATTATAAAAAAATAGAAGAATAATTCTAAAATTAGGAGGTAGTGAATTATGGGAGAACCGATAATAATTAAAGAAACAGATGGGTGGATTAATGTTTTAGATTATGGAGTTTGTAATACTGAAAAAGAAAATGTAAGTTATAGAGTGCAAGAAATCATAAATGCTGCACCAGAAGATTCCATTATATATTTTCCAAGAGGGAAATACCTATTTACAAGTGGTATAGAGATTAATAAGCGCTTAACACTATGTGGAGATACCTATTTTAGGTCGAATAATCCAAATCATAAAGATTTTTATTCAGGAGCGACACAATTTTCTGGTAAATTTGATGAAAAAGAGATAGAAAATGGGACAATGGAAAGTTTCATAATAATAACAGTAAAGGGAGTAAAGCATTGTATTAAAAGTATTTCTTTTCAATCAAATAACTGTAATACCAATAGTTATAGTGCGCCTCCTGCAAATGGTAAACCAGGATTTCATCATGAAATAACATTCAAAAGCGAACACAAAGGGAAATGTATATCAGCAATTATATGTGAAAATGCACCAGAAGGGTCTGGTCACTATGAAAATGTAGATTTTGGTGGTTTTGGTGAAATTGCACTTAAAATGTCTAATAATTCTACAGTAAATGATATTACTGTTTTTTCATGTAATCATGGTATTAGTGCAGGGGAAAATTCGATAATTACTAATGGAAAGACTTGGGGATGTGATTATGGAATGGAAATTTCTACTGGAACATTTATCAATGGTATGAGAGTTGAAGAAGTAGGTAAGATTGCTATTAACAATGTTGGTAAGGGCTCAAACTTTATTACAAATATCACAATTGACCAATGTGGCTATTGTGGATTCAAATTTGATTCAATATCTAATACCCAAATATTAGGTAATGTCTCAAGATGTGGGCAATATTATTTTAATTTTAGCTATGATGACTACTTAAAGTTAGATGAAAAGGTTGAGGAAGCATATTATTTATTATATGGAAATTCAATAGAAGCAAGTAATATAACAATACCAAATGATAATACAGACAATTGGGAAGATAAAGGAAAAGAAAATCACACTGTATATCTCATAAAGGCATTTGAAACCAAAAATGTATTATTAAGATGCACTATAGATGCTACTGATATGGTTCTTGAGTCAGAAAAAGGAAATTTAATATACAATAACAAAGGACAAACAGTTATATTCCATGATGGTGAGATTAGTAGCATCAATGGGATTGGTGTATCTGAAGAGGATTATGGTGATAAAATCAAGATAAAAAAGGGTGATATGTATATAAATAGCAATAATAAAGAGCTTAAAATGTATAGTCCACAGATAGGCGATATCCTAACAACAACAAAAGTAACAAGTGATGAAGTTGCTAGTTCTTATGGTGGAGAATGGGAAAAAATTGGTAAAAAGGTAGAGTTTGAAAATACGGTTCATTATCATAAAATGATAGATAAATAAGCAAATTTATTAAGCTCAACGAGGTAGTTTTCTAAAATTCTAGTTTTAATGAGTTTAATATAGTCGAACTGATAGCTAAAAAAATCATGTAACATCGAAAGTGAATAAGAAAGGAATAGATGATATTATGGAAGAATTTAAGTATGCAAAATGGATTAATGTATTAGAAAGAGAGCCTGATATTAAAAACGACGGCTCAGAAGATGTAGGACTTCTTATACAAAAGATTATTAATGAAACAGATTTTTGTGTTTTATATTTTCCAAAAGGTAAATATTTATTTAAAACTGGTATTACTATTAATAAAGAAATTACATTACTAGGAGATTCTGATTCATCAACATCTGCTACACAATTTATAACAAGTGGAATCCCTAACATGAGTATTATTACATTAGTAAAAAGAAAACAATGTATTAAAAATATAAGTTTTTATTCTGACAGCTGTGAGATACTTGTTCACGATGAACCCCCAACAAAAGGAAATCCACATTATCATTATGAAATGCTCATTAAGAAAAATGATAATGGTGAAGACTTAGAGTGTGTATCAGCGATTACAACTGATGGTCTAAGGGATAATACTAGAGGTCTTGGTCATTATGAAAATCTTCATATAAGTGGTTTCTCAGGTATAGGAATTCAGATACCATATTATGCAATTTCAAATGACATTACAGTTTCTTCTTGTGGATTAGGTGTTGATGCAGGTATTGATGCAATTATCTCTAACAGTAGAATATATAAATGTAAAAATGGAATGAGAATTATGACTGGTACTAGCATAAATAATGTAAATATTGAAAAAATACAAGAAGTTGGTCTAGAAAGTAGTCAAATTGAGAATCTTGAAGGATATGGTAGTTATAAAATCAATAATATTACAATCGATCAATGTGGTCATTGTGGCTTTTTATTTGATTCAATAAGAGATACTTGTATATCTGGAATTATAAGAAGATGTGGTCAACGTTATTATAACACTGATTATGATACTTATTTAAAAATAAAAGATAAAGATGAAAAAGCATATTCTCTGTTTAGTGGAAATTATTTTACTAATTGCCATATTAATTTAGTTAGTGATAATAAAGATAACTGGGATGATGAATTAGAATATGAGCACAAAGTTTATGTATTTGAAATTCTTCAAATACCAAATGCTACATTGAAATGTAATATAGATGCCGAGGATTATATAATAAAAGCAGACAATGGAGGTGGAAATTTAAGATTACAAAATAACTTTAATGATTATATATTTATTGATTCCTCTAAACCAGAAATTGTCAATGGAATTAGCACAATGCAACACCATGAAAACGGAAATTTATTACTATTGAATGGAGGTACATTGAGATTTGGAGATGTTAATAAGAAAAAGGGCATATTTAAATCTCAGGCTGGCTTGATTGTTAAATCAACAGATTCAGATATTTCTCAGATAAAATCTACCTATGGAGAAAAATGGGCGAATATTGGCTCTGAGCGTATTGGAAAAGAAACTGTATATTATTATAAATACACTTCTTAAAATATATTATAAATAACATAAAGAAATGAATCCTTATAATGGGATTCATTTCTTTATTAAAATATTTTATGATAAATTTTTAATATATATCAAGCATTTTCAAATACTTCTCATTAACTTTATATACATCCTTTTCTCTTGATAAAAGTTCTATCTCTTCAAGATTATTAAACACTTCCATCAACTGGTCAACTAACTCGATTTCCTTTATTCCAGCCTTTAAGTATCTACTTTTATTCTTTTTAATATAGTTTTCTAATGTCATAGAATAGTTATCTTTATTACAAACATATTTTAATATATGTTCTTCTGTTGCTGATAGAGTTATGTCATTTTCAAATAATTCCTCTTTTAGTATACTCTCTAAAGACTTTCTATCATGCATATCACGCATTTCATTGATAGATTGTATTATAGACTTGAGCATAAACTCTATAAATACAGTTAAATTATATCCCTTATTCTCTACATCTAGTATAGCCTTATAATACTTAGTTCTGTTTTTAGATATCATATATGATATTGAAAATTCTTTAAAAGTATCATATCCTTTATTAATTAAATATAGATAGGATAAGGCTCTTGATGTTCTTCCATTACCATCACTAAAAGGGTGAACATATACAAAATAGAAATGAATTATTGCACTCTTTACTAAATCATTTACTTTACCATTTTCCATAAAAGTTATTAATTCATCTATAAAGTCATATATTTTCAAAGGATCAAGTCCTGTATGTATAATCTCACCTTTTGAATTACATACATATACTTTTTCAGTTCTGTACTCATATTCTTCTGAATCTAAGCAGTTTTCGCCCAATATATGATGTAAATTATATATAAATTTGTGACTATATAACTTATCTAAATTATATAATCCATATTCTAAGGCTCTATGATTATTGTAAATCATATACTCACTTTTATTACTTGGTTTCATCTTTCCTCTAATTATAGATTTTGCAATCTTTCTAGTTGAAAAAGCACCTTCAATTACACTAGAATAATAAGACTCTAAGGCTAAATCATTTTTGTTTTCTATAGTTCTAAATATCTTGTTTGATGTTAATTTATCTATTTCATTTATTAAATTTAATATGTTTTCAGTTTCATGATAGTATAGTTCTTTATTATCAAAACTATTTAGAGTAAGTAAAATTTTATTTCCAATAGAGTATTTGTTATTGTATTCTTCTATTGTCAGTTTAATCACCACCTTAGATTATCTATTAATATTAGCGAAAAGTATTATTTTTCACACTATTTTACGTATTTATTCCTCGATTTAAAAAACTAAATCAATTTTTCTTGTGAACCCATGAGCATTTATTTCTATGGGAATAAATCCAATATAACGATAACCTTTTTTTGCATATTCTTCGATAATTGTGCGATGTTCTTTCATTACACCAGTTACAAGAAATTGAGATTCATAGCTTAAAGTAACATATTCATACTTTTTCATTTTTATTATCTCCTTGAGTTAAATTTATATTTATATATATCATACATTTAGTTTCAAACAAAAGCAATAAAATGGTCAACTGACTACTCAATAGCACTTTTGCAATAAGTATTTATATAACTCTTGAATAGAGCAAGTTTAATTTGCAAAATATAAGTCTAAATATATAAACTTAATAGAAAAGGAGACAAATTATGAGTCAGAAGAACATTGCAATTGTAACTGGTGCGAATAGTGGGTTTGGCAAAGAATTTCTGAAATTATTAGTAAATGAAAAAGAAATAACAGAAATATGGGCAATTGCAAGAAACAAAGAGCGATTAAATCAATTAATAGATGAATTTGGAAGTAAGATAAAAATTTTTTCGAAAGATTTGTCAAAACTAGAAGAAGTAAAAGAACTTGGTACCTTTTTAGATAAAGAAGATATATGTATAAAGTACCTTGTAAATAATGCAGGCTTTGCAAAATTCTGTTCATATAATGATTTGAGTATAGACGAATCTATTAATATGATTGATTTAAATATTACTGCTGTTGTAGCAATGGGTCTTGTATGTATCCCATATATGAAAAGGGGTAGCCATATTATAAATGTTTCTTCTCAAGCATCATTCCAGCCATTACCATATCAAAATATTTATAGTTCAACTAAAGCATTCGTAAGAAATTATACAAGAGCATTAAATGTTGAGCTTAAGGATAAAGGCATAAATGCAATTGCTGTATGTCCAGGGTGGATGAGTACAAATCTATTTGAAAGAGGGATAGTTAAGGCTGAAAAAGGAACAAAAAAATTCTCAGGTATAGTAACTCCAGATGTTGTTGCCATAAAAGCTTTGAAAGATGCAAAGAAAAATAAAGATATTTCTGTGTATGGCATCAATACAAAGTTAAGTCATGTACTAGCAAAACTATTACCACAAAAGATGGTGATGAAGGTTTGGTTAAAACAACAACATATCAAGGCATAATAGGTTTGTTTTTGTTAATCCCAATTAAAATATAAGATAGATTTATATCTTTTTAACTGGAAAGCACACCTCTGTTACCCAATTATCAGGATTATTGTCCTTATCAGGACCTATATGATAAATATTAAACATAGGACCATCCATTTCATAATTATTGTCTGATATCCAATTACCAATAGCCTCACAAGTATCTGTAAGTTGATTGAAATTTCCTTTAACTATAGCAGTTGCAGCAGTCACGCTTGGGACAGTCTTAAATCTAACATGTTCAGTATCCTTATATTTTCCAGATACAGCAACCTGTACTTCAACATCTACATAATCTTCTTGATATCCTGTATCATAAAAGACTGCCTTAGAATGATTGGGATATTCAAGTTGGATATTTTGTTCTTTTGTCTCTAAAAACGACTGATGCCATAATAGTCCTTCATCTTTATAAGTTGATATAACTTTTCTAAGAGTCATCATATATTTTTGGGAAAAATTCTTTATAGTTACATCATAATTGTCCATATTATCATTACCTCCAATTCTTTTAATAGTATTTTCTATTTTAAGTATCTTTCTCTGTATATCTTCTAATTGTTCTTTTACTTGTGAGTGATGGATATTTAGGTATTTTATTAGGCTTTCTTTATCGTTGTATTCTGTCAAAATTTCTTTTATAGAATACAAGCTAAATCCCATATCTTTTAGTGCATGGATTCGATTTGTAGTTGAAAGTTGGTCTACACTATAGTATCTATATCCATTAGATTTATTTGTATGGCTTGGTGTTAAAAGTCCAATTTCATCATAATGACGTAGCATACGAATGCTAATTTTACTTAGTTTTGAAAAATCGCCTATCTTAAACATGCTTGTGCCTCCTTTATAAAGATGTTTGTGTCTTACTATTAATATAAACTATGTCATAGTGTTAGAGTCAATTAAAATTTTATTGACATATATTAAAAAAAATATTATACTGAACATGTTCAGAACTAAAAATGTTGGTTGTTTTGGAGGTCTACTATGAAAAGTAATGATAAGGATGCAAGAGAACGTATAATTGAAGTTACATTGAATATTTTGGATGAAGTAGATGATATTGATAAGGTTACAGTTCGACAAATCGCTGAACGTGCAAATGTAGGGGTTGGTCTAATAAATTATCATTTTAAAACGAAGGACAATTTGTTGAGCATTGCAATAGGGGAGGTAATGTCAAATGCTATAGAAGAGTTATATGATGACAATGTATATACTCTAAAACCTATTGAAGATTTGAAAAGTTTATTAAAGAAACTGTGTGATATTGGATTGCATTATGAAAAGATGCTTACCTTTATGTTGAATCAATGTATATCTAATGGTGATATGCAAGCAGAACTTTCTATTGTACCTATGCTTCGTAAAATTTTTGGAAGTGAAAAAGATGAGATGAGTTTGAGAACTATTGCTTTACAAATTATTTCGCCAATACAGATTGCTGCTTTATCACCAGAGTCATTTCAATTGTATAGTGGTATAGATGTAAAGAATAAACATCAGCGAGATAGCTTTATTGATATTTTAGTAGAAAATATTATTAGAGGGAATGGTGATGTAAAATGAAAATTATAACTATTGGTTCAAGTATTATTACTGCTTTACTTTTTTTTTCAACAATGATTTGTGGATTTTGGATTAAGAATAATAAGGTGACCGATGCAAGTTCTATTAAATTTCATATGAATAGTGCTATTATTACAGGTGCATTTTTAGTGATTTCAATAGTTCTTTTAATTATGTATGTAAAAAAATAATACAATCAATAAAAATAAATAATACAATCAATCATTATTAATAGATAAAACATCAGAAAATCTAAAGTCTAGAGAGATTGGAGTTTCTGATGTTTTATCAGTTTATTTTATTACACTGTAATTAGATGTTTAGTGTTAATTATTAAATAGTAATTGTATGGTCAGTATTAATGAATATCAAAATGAATATCAAAATGAGTATTGTAAATTTAGTATTGTAAATTTAGTATTATAAATTTAGTAGTTCAGATTAAGAAGCATTTTTTAGTTCAAGTGGATTATCTATGCCAAAATAATCATATAAAGTAGAACTTATTTCTTCTAAATTTCCATTTTGGAAGGGTAATTGTAAGTTTACTTTTTCTACTACATCTTTAAAACCAGCATCTGTATTTTGATTTAAAAAATCCATATACACATTAACTGCTTTTCTATAATCATCTTGTGACAATTGCCATATTTGAAGTGATATATCAGATGCAAGACCATAACTCAAGTAATAAAAAGGAACTTGGAAGTTATGAGATACAAGTATCCAAAAAGGAGCATTCTTTTCTTTAAGTACATTATTTGCCACTCCATATTCTTCTTCTAAGTCAAAAAATAATTTATTTATATCATTTAAGCTCATATATGGATTTTTGTATATAATCTCTTGAAATTCATCATAAAGACAAGCATCAATAATAGTATTTAGAACAATCGATAAATGTTCTTTTTTTATAGCCTCAGATTTCTTACCAAAAAAGTCATCAAAATACTTGTAAAACAAAATCTCTAAAGATGTTGAATGGACTTCGCATATATCTATACTTGGTTGTATTTTGTTATTTAGATTAATGCTATTGTAATAGTTATAAAAATGACCAAACTCATGAGCAAAGCTAGTAACGCCCAAAAAAGAATTGTCCCATGTATTGAATAAAAAAGGTGCATTGTACTTATTTATATAAGTAGTGTATCCTCCAGGCGATTTATTCTTTCCAGAAGAATAATCATATAAGTCATATTTTTTCATATAGCTAAAACTCTCTTTTAATTTTGGAGATATGTCTTCAAGTACATTGTCAAATTTCCTAAATGAACGATTTTTATATACCTTAGTATATATAGAAGAATCAGAAGGTACTGATGAAATCTCTCTATATAGTGGAACTATGTACTCTTTAACGTCTTTTCTAAATTTTTTTGCTTCTTCTTGAGAATAATCTTTATTTAAGTTCATATAAGCATAATCTATATAATTCTTAAATCCTAACTTGCTTGCTATCTCAGTTCTCGTCTGAACAAGCTCTAAAAATATATTGCCAAATATAGGGTTGTATTTTTTTAAGTAATCTGAATAAATCTTTACATATTCTTCAGGTCTAAGATTTGGTGTTGATAAAGCCTCTTCAAAGTCTGTCTCTATACCATCTATTGGTACTGTAGACTTAGATAAAAGGTCTTCATATTTTACAACTAAGTCTTGCTCTTTTTTAAGTAGACTTTCAACTTCTTTAGAATTAAGTTTTCCAATGTTTTTTAAATAATTAAATGTGTCTTTCCCAAGCTCCTTTTCTAGTTCTTTAGAAAACTTAGAAGTTACAAATATATCCTGGAAATCTTTGTATGCCATGTCAACATCTACTGATTTACTCATAAGATATTTATATTCTTTAGAGTAAAATTCATCTGATGAATCTATATTGTTTCTAATTTTTGCTATAGTAAGTGTACTGTAAAAATCCTGATAAATCTTATCAACATCTTTAAATAAATTTAATTGTTCTTTAGCAGTCTTAGATGTTAAAAGTTTGTCGTTATATGTGTTAATATTTTCGCAAATTGACTTTATATCTGGACGATTATATTCCATTTTTTCAAAGGGAATAGTTCCTCTAACTAAATCTTTTTTTGAGTTATTAGTATAATTTCTTATGTATGATGCAAATATAATAAAAACTGCAATTAAAATTAGAGAAACAAATATTTTCTTCTTGGATTTAATCATAAAAATCCTCCAATCATGGATATAGTTATTAGTTATTTTACTATATTAAATATAAAAAATGCATGTTAAGAAAATTTAACATAAAAATATATACAAGCTTATAAATAATATAAAAAATTTAACTTCAAAAAAGTATATGAAATTTATATTAATAAAATGATAAATAAATCATGTCTCTTATATACATTTGTCTCTTCTGACGATCTCACGCGTGTCCACCTCTGGGCCACACGTCTACTGACAAAAACATAACAAATAATCTAGTTACATACTGCTAACAATACAAATCA
>NZ_JAGWCW010000043.1:0-23219 GCF_020657835.1 Clostridioides sp. ZZV14-6387 | reverse complement strand
ACCGTAGGAACTACGGGGATAGCCTGTGGAGAATTGGTAAGACATATTTTAGTATGCAAAATTCTATGAAGCAGGAATCCTGTGACTTTAGTCATGGGAGGTTCAGATGGACATAAAGTCAAGTGATAAAGAGGGTACTTACATAATGATTAAAATTCCTATTGAAAATTGTAAGGAATATGAATAGAGCTTGTTTAAAGTTAATGAGTTTTATAAATGTTAAGAAATATATTAGATGTTTTTATGTTGTTTTATATATCTTACTTTTTTATATTATTAAGCTAAAAGGGAGGAATTCTCATGAGAAGAGCACTAATAATAGATGATGAAGAAGCTGTTTTAAAAATAATAACACATTTTATAGAAATGAAAGATATGCCGATAAAGATTGTTGGTAAAGCAACATCTGGTGATGAAGCAGTAGATAAAATAATTGATTTAGAGCCAGACATAGTGTTTATAGATATTCAGATGCCCATATATAATGGGTTAGAAGTAATAGAAAAAACATCTCACCTATCTAAAAAAATAAACTTTGTGGTAATAACTGCTTTTGATTATTTTGAATATGCGCAAAAAGCCTTGAGATTAAATGTGAAAGATATACTTCTTAAACCATTAGACATGGACGAGTTTAATAAGACTATAGAAAATATTATTGGCTATCAATATACTAATAATAATTTATTAAATGAGATACTAGAGTATATAAATTTAAATTATAGTAAGGATTTAAAACTAAATGATTGTGCTAAGTTATTTTTAACTAATCCATCTAATATATCTAGGATTTTTAAAAGTAATTTGAATACAACTTTTATATCATATCTAAATCATATAAGAATAGAGAAGTCAATTGAGTTACTTGAAAATACTACAAAAAGTATAAATGAGATTGCAGAAATGGTTGGTTATAATAGTCTAAATAATTTCTATAAAAATTTTAAGATAGAAAAAGGAATGACTCCAAAGGTCTATAAATTAAATACTAAAAATTGAAATTGATAAATAAAAAGTCAATATAGATAATTGTTTGAGAGTGTCTGAATAAGTATACTTTAATTATAGTAAAAATTAAAGCGCTTTAAACATATTTAATAATATTAAACCTTATAAAAGCTATACCTATTTATATAAAAAAATATATATAAATAAAAAAAAAGATATATAAAATAAGAAAGTAAATCAAATACTGTTCCGAAAAGACAGAATTTTCATTTAATTTACTAAGGATTTATATTTGTTGAAGAAGGTAACTTTATAATGGAGGTAATTTAATATGTCAGACAAAGTGAATGTGAAAAATATTATCTGTATTGCAGGAGCTTATTTAGCAACGGCAATTGGTTCTGGATTTGCAACAGGTCAAGAAATACTCCAATTTTTTGCCTCTCAAGGGTATATGGGTCTAGTTGGAGCATTAATATCAATGGTATTATTTTCATTTCTTGGTGCTGAAGTTATAACTAGAGGTAGAGAGTTAAAACTTAAGGAACCAACTAGAATTTACACTTTTTATTGTGGAAAAATTTTAGGAAAATTTTATGAATGGTTTAGCCCAATATTTTTATTTGGAATTCTTATAGTAATGATTTCAGGTGCAGGTTCAACTTTAACTGAATACTATGGCATAAATCCTTATTTGGGAAGAGTTTTAATGGCAGTAGCTACATTAATTACAGTATCTATGGGTCTAGAAAAATTAGTAGGTATACTTGGTCGTATTGGACCAGTAATAGCAGTATTTACAATTGCTGTTGGGTTAATAAGCTTATTCAAACATTTCGATGGGTTATCTATGGTTGGAGAAGCTATGAAGAATATTGAAGTTACAAAAGCATCAGGAAGTCCAATAGTTTCAGGTGTAATATATAATACATTAAATATTATTGTAATGATTGTTTTTTTAACAGGTATGGGGGCTTCTATTGAAAGTAAAAAGGATGCTTTCTGGGGAGGTCTATTAGGTGGAGTAGTATTTATGACTGCTGGAATTGTTATGTATTTAGCTATGATTTCAGATATAGGAAATCTATATATGAAAGAAATACCATCACTTTATTTAGCAGATAATATATCCCCTATTGTGGGTGTGCTTTTCTCAGTTGCACTTATATTAGGTATTTATACAACAGCTGTTCCACTTTTATGGTCTGTAACTAATAGAATAGTTGAAGATGAACACCCTAAATTTAAACTTGTAACAACAGTAATAGCTATTTTGGCTTGTATAGGTGGTTTTTTACCATTTGGTAAACTTGTAAATATTTTATATCCATATACAGGTTATATGGGACTTTTGATTTTAGTTTGTATGGTATATAAAGCAGTCACATGTAGAGAAAAATCAACACAAAGTCAGGAATAGAGGCACTAATGAATAGTTTCTAGTTAAAGAAATTTTTATATAATCTAAACTTAAAAAGTCAAAATAGTTAAATAAATTGCAAGATATGATAATATATTTAATTTAAATAATGTAGTAAAATATAAATATAAACAAAGTTAAATTAAATTTATAAAAATAATTAAATTAAAAAGGGGTGTTATTATGTTAAAAACAACAAAAATTTCAGACCCAGAGTTATATAACATTGTGGCTGGGGAGTTAGTTAGACAAGAGCATAATATTGAAATGATAGCTTCTGAAAGCACAGCACCAACAGAAGTACTTGAATTAAGTGGATGTGTATTTACAAATAAAACTGAAGAAGGTTATCCAGGTGCTCGTTTTCAAGCAGGTTCTGAAGAAGCAGATAAACTTGAAACTCTAGCAATCAAACGTGCAAAAGAAGTATTTGGAGCAGAACATGTAAATGTACAGCCATATTCAGGCTCTACAGCCAATTATTGTGTATATTCATCAATATTAAAACCAAATGATACTGTTTTAAGTATGCGTCTTGACCAAGGTGGACACTTAACACATGGTAGTACAGTTAACTTTTTACATGATATTTATAAATATGAGTTTTATGGAGTAGACCCAAGTACTGGACGTATAGATTATGATGCTCTTGAAGCAAAGGCAAAAGAATGTAAACCAAAGCTGATAATTGCAGGAGCAAGTTCATATCCAAGATTAATAGACTATGAAAGAATATCAAAGGTTGCAAAAGAAGTAGGGGCTTACTTTATGGTAGATATGGCACATGTTGCAGGATTGGTAGCTGCAAAAGTAATTCCTAGCCCTGTACCTTATGCAGATTTTGTTTCTTCATCTACAACAAAAACTTTCTGTGGACCAAGAAGTGGTATTGTACTTTGCAAAGCTGAACATGCAAAGAAACTTGATAAAGGTGTTTTCCCAGGAACATTAGGTTCTATACATCTTAATACAGTTGCAGCGAAAGCTTTTTCGCTATTATACTTGAGTACAGATAAATTTAAACAAATAATGGAACAAGTGGTAGTAAATGCTCAAACCTTAGCATCTGAACTTATTTCACATGGTTTTAGCATTGTAAGTGGAGGAACTGATAACCATATAGTTATGGTTGATTTAAGAAGCAAAAATCTTACAGGAAAACAATTTGAAAAAGCTCTTGAATATGTAGGAATAACAGTTAATAAAAATGTTATACCTGATGACCCACAGTCACCATTTGTAACTAGTGGTGTTCGTATAGGTCTTACATCAATATCTCAAAGAGGCCTTAAAGAGAAAGAAGTTATACAGATAGCAGGAATAATGAATAAGGTAGCAGAAAATATTGATAATAAAGAAGTATTAGATGATTGTAAAGAGGAAGCTCAGGAGCTTATATCTAAGTTCCCATTATATCCAGAAGGGTATTTTGAAGATTAAGTATATTGATTTATATAACCCACAACTTATAAAGCCTATAACATAAAACCTAATAATATATAATTACTATAAGGGGATGCCTCAAAATAAAATTTGAATCATCTCCTTTTTTTGTATAAAATTTGTACAAAAAATAAAAACATGCTTATTGATTACTTTTAATTTATGTGATACTTGCTCTGTAAAAAAGCAAAAACTAGATTATAATTGTGGCAAATAAAGGTATTATAAACACATGGTACTATAATTATAAACTAAAATAATTATTATACCAATACAGTTCTTATAAGAATCTATAAATTATTGATATCTAAGGCAAAAAAGGTATATTAATTACTACAAGAGATAATCATATATCTGCTTAATACTTATGAGACACAAATTGATATCTTATTGTGGAAAGCTGTACTTGCGTGTTATAATGTTATAAAAAATGAATTTGGAGTAATGTCATGATTGAAAACTATACTTTGTGTGAAATTGAGGAATTAAAGAGAAAAATACATGAAAACATTAATGTAAACGATGATGTTGTTTGTGGGCTTTGTGATAAACTGATTTCGCTTGCAAAAGAAAGTAAAGATTGGCAAAGTGTGGCTTTTGGATATATATGGCGTGCCGATTATTATTTCTATGTAGAATCAAATATGAAATGTGTATCAAAAGAATTGGAGTACGCACAAGAGTATATCAATGAAAAGAATCCAAGTGAGTTATTAGAAAAGTTTTATTCATTATATAGTTTACTTTTTTCAAATTCATATGATAAACAATCTGCATTTAAATACACTTTAAAAGCTCTGGATGTTTCTGAAAAATTAGATATCAAATACCGAATTGGTATGAATTATGGAAATATTAGTGCTTATTATTTGGACTATGAACTATATGATGAAGCATTGCTTTATTTAGATAAAGCGATGGAAGTATTACGTTCTTTGCCAAATACAAAACCACGCTTTCTGAGAATACTATTAATTAATTTCATTAATGTATATTTAAAATTAGGTAAACTTGAATTTATGAAATCAACTATTGAAGAATTGAGTTCACTTCCCTTTGAAGATAAAGATTTAAAATTATATGTTGATTATGCATATTTGTTTTATTATTCAGAGATAAAGGATGAAGAAAAGAGTTTATATTATTTACAGGAAATGTTCAATGATGGAATTATGACTTTTCCAAATCGAATTTATATCATAGAGTTTTTGATGAATGCATTGGAATCAATGATACATATTAAAAATCAAATCAAATCAAGTGAATTATTACAAGCCTTACGAGAGCTAATAAAAGAAGATGAGCCAGAGCCTTTATTGAAGTTGTGTAAGTTGAATATTCAGTACTCACAGAGGTTTGAGACAAAACAAGAACTATATTACCATTATCGTGAGTACTACGATTTATATTTAAAAGCACAGGCTCAAGTAAATCTATTAAAAATCGAAGGTTTAGTTGCAAAAATTGAATTAAATGATACCTATACTAAGTATAATCAATCAAAAAAAGTATTAAAAGAATTGTATGACCTTGTAAATTATGATGAATTGACTAATATATATAATCGTTATTATTTTAATATTAAGCAAGATGAAATTATCAATAGCAATAAATATACAAATATCGGTCTTGCAATATTTGATATTGATTACTTTAAAGAATACAATGATTATTATGGGCATTTAGCAGGAGATGAAATATTAAAACAAGTAGCTAGTACCTTAAAAGAGAAGGCAAATGAACAAATGGCCATCTTTCGCTATGGTGGTGACGAATTTATCTGCCTTAGTTGGGATTTGAACTTTGAACAAATGGATGAATATGTGAATCAAATAAAAGAAGCAATAAAAGAAAAAAATATTGAACATATACATTCACGATGTTCAAAAATAATAACATTGTCAATTGGCTATGGAAATAAGACCGTTTCAACTAAAGTGGATTTACTTAATTTATTTGATGAAGTGGACAAAGCACTATATGTTGTAAAGAATAATGGTAGAAATAACTCTAAATCAATAATTTCTATGGAAGGGGTGCATAATGAATAACTATAATGTACTATTTGAACAAATTCAATTGATAATTGAGCGAATTCAGCACCGTTTCGAACATAGTCTTAGATTTAATAAACATGATTGTGATAGATTATTGACGATATCAGAACAGTTAAACTGTTTCTATGGACAAGCATTAGCTCATGTGTATTTAGCACAATATTTTCAAATGAAATGGGATGTAGATGCTTATAATTTTCATTCAGAGAAGGCAAGAGAACTCGCTGAGAATAAAAACTATTTTGATGTTTTAATTGAATATTTTAAAATAGAGGGTTTGCGAAATATTACTATTTGTGACGAAATAGCAGCACTTACTATATATTTAAAAGGTATTCAAACTGCTTATAAAATTAAAGATAAAAAATCATGTGCTATTTTCTATAACAATATTGCAGACATACTTTACACAAGTGGTGTATATACAGTTGCAGAACAATTCTATACAAGAGCATTAGATGTTATAAAAGAGGTTCCTATGAAAAATGTGGTCTTTTATTACAAATCTATACTTGTCAACCTATTACATCTTTATTGTGTCCAAGGAGAATTGGATAAAGCTAGAAAATATCATGAGGAATGTTTAAGTGTAAAATGTGAAGTTGGCATTTTACCTTTGTTATTTATGGAAGGGGAAATACGTCTCTTATTATTAGAAAATAAGGAAATAGAAGCATTACATAAAATAGATAATTTGATAAAAAAGTTGATTAAAAGTAAAGAGAATGCGTTTTTACTGAAATCTATTTATTTAAATCTGATGGAATTTTTACTTTTGTTGAAGAGAGAAGAAAATGCAGCATGGTGTTTAAAACAATTAGATACACTGTATAAAAATGCAGATCAGGATATAATGATAAAGATTCAAGAATTACATGTCCAATATGCAATTTTATTTGGTCATGAAACTGATGAACTTTATGAAACTTTTTACGAGACTATATTAAAAGGGGAAATGGCAAGTAAAATATCAACAAGAGAAAGCTTTAAAAGCCTTATTTCTCTATATGAAACGGAAAAAGAACAGAATCTCATGTTGAAAAAGCAAGCTAGTTTACAAGTAGTAGCAGATATAGATGAACTTACAAAAATTTATAATCGAAGATACAGTAGTAAAGTTATTAGTAAATTAATACAAGATGATGGGACTTTATCTATTGGATATGTTATGGTTGATATAGATTTTTTTAAAGAATATAATGACTACTATGGTCATTCAAAAGGCGATGAGGTAATAAAAGAAGTTGCTAATTTATTAAAGAAGAACTTGCCAGACAATGCTTTTGCTGCACGATATGGAGGAGATGAATTCACATGCATATTTGTAGATAGAAGTGATGATGAAATTATTACATTTGTTAAGTCAGTTCAAAAAGAACTGAAAGACAAAAATATTGTACATTTAAAAAGTAAAAATTCCAAACAGCTCACTTTATCTTTTGGGATATATAATGAGATGCATGTGCATGGTTGTGATGAATTAACTCTTATTAAAAAAGCTGATTTAGCTTTATACCAATCTAAAAAGAAGGGAAGAAATGTATATACAATTTTTAAACAAAGGAGTCAATCGTGATGGAAACTGAAAAGAATATCACCTTAAAGCACGATATATATGATACTTTATATATTTTGGAAAAATATTGTGATATAAAAGGTAGCGAGGAAAAATATGCATTAATACAATTAAACATTAAAAATTTTCGTTATTTTAATACAAATTATGGAAGTAAAGCAGGAGATGAAATCCTGACATTGGTCTTTCAAAAAATAATGATGTTTTTGGAAGAAAAAGAATATACTGGATACCTATATGCAGATAACTTTGTTCTTTTGTTAAAGTGTGATGACTCTAACTATCTTATATATGAACGATTGATACCACTAATAGACATATTGTACCGTATAGATGATGAGCGAATTTATAGAAATCTTTTTATGTCTATGGGGATTTATATGATTATTGACCCAAAAGTCACATTTTATGATGCATTAAATTATGCAAATCTGTGTAGAAAAGAAAGTGAAACTTTATTTAATAGAAGCTCTTGTATAGAACTTTATGAGGAATCTTTTTATAAGAGTTATATGGACCGTATGAAACTGGAAATAGATACAGCAGATGCATATAAAGATTATAAATTTGTTACATACCTACAACCAAAAGTTAGACTAATAAATGGAGAGATTATAGGTGCAGAGACGCTACTTCGTTGGTTTGATAAAGATGGAAATAGTATACCATTATATAAATTTCTGCCTATTTTAAACCAAAATGGATACATTAAATTAATTGATATTGATACTTTTGAACAGATGTGTCAGTATCTGGATACAAGAATAAAAAACAATCAGAAGGTTGTGCCAATAAGTTTTAATATTTCAAAGTCATATTTTTATGATCCAGATATTGTTCAAGACTATATTGATGTGTTTGAAAAATATAATATTCCAAAGGAATATATTGAAATTGAATTTATGGAGTCAATTTCTTTAAATGATACTGAGCATCTGAAAAAAATAGTATCAGATTTCAAGGAATATGGGTTTACATGTTCACTAGATGATTTTGGCGATGGATATTCTTCTTTCAATGTATTGCTTAATGCCCGTTTTGATATTATCAAGATGGACCGTCAGTTTTTTTTAAACAACTTAAATGGTAATAGTAATTTAGTAATAAAGACCATTATAGATTTAATTCATTCTTTAAATATGAAAGTGATTGCTGAAGGTGTAGAGTCTGAAGAACATATAGAGTGTTTAAAAGAATATGGGTGTGATATGGTTCAAGGCTATTATTACTATAAACCTATGCCAATTGATTCATTTAATATGATATTGGATTCATAGAGTGACTTTAAGGAATTATAAAAATTAATTATTTGTGAGGGGGAGAAATATGAGATTCAAAAAGATTATAACTCTATTAGTAGTAGCTATGTTTGCACTTAATTTGGCTGCATGTGCTACATCTAAGCCAGGAGATACTACACAAGGTTCAGTGTTTCAGGGGACTCAAGGAAAGGATATGGTAACATTAAATGTTACATCAGAGCCTACAGAATTGAATCCAATGAGAATGAGTGATACTATTGCCCAAAGTATTCTCTATCATTGTATGTCTGGGTTTACAAAGTTGAATGATAAGGATGAACCAGTAGCTGATTTAGCAGAAAGTTGGGATATAAATGATACTGATACAACTTATACAATGCACTTGAAAAAAGATGCAAAATGGTCAAATGGAGACTCAGTAACTGCAAACGATTTTTACTATTCTTGGATTACACAGATGAAACCTTCTACTGGAAGCATATTTGCTGCATATCTATATAAGAATATTAAAAATGGAGAAGCTTTCTATAAAGGAGAGGTTGACGAATCACAGCTTGGATTAAAGGTGCTAGATGATTATACATTAGAAATTCAATGGTCTCATCCAATGCCTAATGGTTTGTTTTATTTGTCACAGCCATACTTCTTGCCAATAAATCAGAAGGCATATGAGAAAATTGGTGATAAACAGTATGCTAAGGATGCTGATAAAATGGTGACAAATGGAGCATATAAAATAACAGAATGGGTACATGATGACCATATTACAATGGAAAAATCTGAGGAATATTATAATGCATCAAAAATTAATATTCCTAAAGTAAAATTGGTTATGATAGGAGATGCAAATACTAGTTTGAATGCATTTACTGCTGGAGAAATTGACCTTTGTAGCCTATATAATGAACAAATTAGACTTGTGAAAGAAAAAAGTAAAGATGCTATTCAATCATATATAGATGGAGGGTCTTGGTATTTAAGTTTTAATACACAAGATAAGTATCTCTCTAACATAAATTTAAGAAAAGCACTTTCATATTCTGTTGATGTGCAGAGTCTGCTTGATAATGTAATTAATGACGGTTCTATAGCAGCGGATGGTTTTGTACCAGATGTTATAAAAGGTGCTGAGGGCACAAGTTATGCAGAAAAACGTGGTAGCCTATTTAAATACAACAAAGGTAAAGCAAATGAATACCTTGATAAGGCATTACAAGAACTTGGTATAGATAAAAAAGATATTAAACTTGTATTTTGGGCATCAGATACAACATATAATCAGAATCAGGCTGCCTATCTGCAACAACAATGGAAGGAAAATCTTGGACTGGATGTAGAACTTAAATTTACAGCAGTGAAAGCTTTGTCTGAAGCAATGGCAAATGGTGATTACAGCTTTGCGATGGATGGATGGGGACCTTCTGAAAATGATGCAATTACATTTTTGGAAAACTATACAACAGAAAATATGAATAATCATGTAAAGTATTCCAATCCAAAGTATGATAAGTTGATTGAGGATTCTATTAATGAGAGTGATTCTAAAAAACGTCAAGAGATATTGATACAGGCAGAAAAAATTCTAATAGATGATATGGTTATAGGACCAATGTATTTTACATGTACTACTTATGCTGTTTCTGATAAATTAGTTGGTCTAGTACGTACACCATTTCAATTCTTTAACGTTTTAAATGCACATATTAAATAAATAAAAACAGGACAGGAGTAGACAATATGTCTTCACAAATGAGATATATCGGTAAGCGCCTTCTTTATTCGGTACTTACTGTTTGGGTTTTGATTTCCATTACATTTTTACTGATGCAGATGCTTCCAGGAGACCCTTTCTCTGGTGTTAAGGTACTTAATCCTGATGTAAAAGCAGCTTTAGCCACAAAGTATGGTTTAGATAAGCCTATATTGGAGCAGTATGGAATATATGTGAACAACTTGATACATGGAGACCTTGGTTCCTCAATTGTATCTGGTCGTCAAGTAACAGATATCATAGCCCAGGCATTCCCAGTTTCTTTAGAACTGGGAATACGGGCTTTGATTTTTGCAATCATTTTGGGTATTTTGTCAGGGATAGTAGCAGCTTTGAAGCATAGAACAAAGTGGGACACATTGACGATGATTTTGGTACTTCTTGGAGTGTCTGTTCCATCATTTATTATGGGCGCACTGTTACAATATTTTTTTGGAATCGTATTATTTCAATTTACAGGTATTCGTTTTTTTGCAATTATAGGATGGGGAAGTGAAAATAGTAAGATTTTACCTGCATTTGCGCTAGCTTTTGGATCTATGGCAAGTATTGGAAGATTAATGCGTTCTAGTATGCTTGATGTACTTAGTCAAGACTATATTCGTACAGCAAAGGTGAAAGGAATTAAGAAAAAAGACATTGTCCTTCATCATTGTTTACGTAATGCATTAATGCCAGTAATAACAGTTCTTGGTCCTATGACAGCAGTCCTATTGACTGGGACATTTGCTGTGGAGTATGTATTTTCTATTCCAGGTCTTGGAAAATACTTTGTAGACTCAGTGCAGGCCAATGACTATCCAGTAATTATAGGAACAACATTGTTCTTTGGTGTGTTTCTTGTGTTGTGTAACCTAATCGTGGATATTTTAAATAGTTATATAGACCCTCGTGTGAAATTAGGAGGTGAGGAAAATAGATAGTAATAAAAGAATACTTGTTAATGAAGATTTTGCTTTTGCTGATGGTTGCAATTCAGATATGTGTAATAACAAGCTAGTACGCCCATCTATGAGCTTTGCAAGAGAGACTATATTCATATTGTGTCACAATAAAATTGCAGTAGTATCGTTTATAATGATGCTTATTTTGATTATAGGTTCAGTGTGTATTCCGATATTTTGTAATTTTGATTTTGCATCTCAGAATGTGGCGTATGCAAATAAACCTTTTTTTAGCAAAGACCCAACTAGTGGTCTTACTCATATCTTTGGTACAGATAATCTCGGGCGTGATATTTTTGTACGTATTTGGTATGGGACACGAGTATCACTTTTAGTAGCAGGAGTTGTAGTTATTATAGATGGAATAGTAGGAGTAGTATATGGTAGTATTTCTGGATATATAGGTGGAACTGTTGATAATGTAATGATGCGTATATTGGAAATCATTAGTGGGATTCCATATCTTGTTGTTGTTCTTTTACTTATGGCAGTGCTTCCACAAGGAATTGGAACCTTGATTATAGCCTATACACTTGTGGGATGGACTAGTATGGCACGATTGGTGAGGGTGCAAGTAGTTTCTCTTATGGAGAGAGAATTTATAATTGCTGCAAAAACTATGGGAGCAAGTATGAGACGAATTATTTTCTGCCATCTAATTCCTAATATGTTGGGGATAATAATTGTCCACATGACATTGAGTATTCCAGAAATTATATTTACAGAAGCATTCTTATCAATGTTGGGAATGGGAGTTCCACCACCATATCCATCACTGGGAATCATGGCAAATGAAGGTGTTGCTGTTTTTCAGACTTATCCAGTAAGGTTTGCAGTGCCAGGACTCTTCATTTGTCTGATAATGCTTTCTTTTAATCTCTTAGGAGACCAACTTCAAGATGCCATAAATCCTAGATTAAGGAGATTTGCTGATTATGGACGATATTCTAAGAATTAGGAATTTAAATGTATCTTTTGAGATATATAATGGAACAGTAAGTGCAGTTCGAGGTGTTTCACTTACTATGAATAGAGGAGAGATTCTTGCATTGGTGGGTGAAAGTGGTTGTGGTAAGAGTGTAATGGCACAATCCATTTTGAAGTTGAATCCTTCACCACCAGCTAAGATTATGGGTGAAGAATTGAAACTTATGAACTTTGATATTTTGAATGCATCAGAAAAAGATATGGAGCAAATAAGAGGTAACTTAGCAAGTATGGTTTTTCAAGACCCTTTAACTTGTTTGAATCCTACTATGAAAGTAGGTAAGCAGATTACTGAATCTCTATACCGAAAAGAAAAAATGTCATTATCTGATTGCAAGCAAGAGGCAGTTAGATTACTTGAAATGGTACAGATACCAAATGCCGCTCTACAAGCAGAACAGTATCCTCATCAATTTTCAGGAGGAATGCGACAACGTGTAATGATTGCTATGGCTTTGGCATGTAATCCTAAACTACTTATCGCAGATGAACCTACAACAGCCCTTGATGTTACCACACAACTGCAAATCTTGAAACTTATTGCAAAAATTAGAAAAGAGATGGGAACAGCTGTGCTTTTGATTACTCATGACTTTGGAGTTGTGGCAAATTTAGCAGAACGTGTAGCAGTAATGTATGCTGGAAAGATTGTGGAAGAAGGTAATGTAAAAGATATTTTCAATAGAGCAACACATCCATATACACAGGCATTATTAAGAACACTTCCTACGTCAGGTGATATAGGTAAAAGGATATCTATATTGGGAAGTCCACCTAATTTATCTGATTTGCCAGTAGGTTGTTCTTTTTCAAAGAGATGTCCATATTGTATGCAGATTTGTTTGAGAGAAGAGCCACCTTTGTTTAAAGTGTCAAATAGCCATAGTGCTTCTTGTTGGCGTCTGCATGAAAGTTTTCCAAAGGAGGTATTGGGTGATGGAAAAATTACTTGAATTAAATAATGTATCCAAGAGCTTCTCTTTAGGAAGAAAGCTCAAGAATATTGTTGTTAATCATGTGAACCTAACTATTTATAAAGGTGAGACTTTAGGTCTTGTTGGAGAATCTGGTTGTGGGAAATCAACTCTTGCAAGAATCATTATGGGCGTATATCCGTCAAGTGAAGGTGAAATATTATTTCAAGGCAAAAAGCTAGAACTACATCGACAGAGTGCAAGAAAAGAATTTGCACAACATACACAAATGATATTTCAAGACCCATACATGTCTTTAGACCCATATATGACCATAGAATCTATTATTGCAGAGAATTTGAAAGTTCATGGCATGCTGGATAAAAATGCAAGGACACAAAAAGTATATGAATTGTTAGAAATGACTGGGCTTTCACGAGAATATGCAGGACGTTTTCCACATGAATTTTCAGGAGGGCAAAGACAAAGGATTAGTATAGCACGTGCACTTGTAGTTCAGCCGAATTTCATTATATGTGATGAACCAGTGTCAGCGCTTGATAATTCTATTCAGAGTCAGATTATAAATCTTTTATATAAACTAAAGATGGAACTTGGTCTTACTTATCTATTTATTTCACATGACCTGAGCATGGTACGTTATATTTCTGACAGGATTGCTGTGATGTATGCTGGTAGAATTGTGGAAATTGGAAATGCTGAGGAGGTTTACAATACACCTTTACATCCATATACACAGATGCTCTTGCGTGCAGTTTTGACTACGAATCCTAATAATAGAAATATACTAGAGGAAGAAATGGATGTACAAGATGAAGTTGAAAGTTTTTCAAGTTGTGAAAAAGGATGTCCTTTTGTGAAACGTTGTAAAGTATCAACAGAACGTTGTGGGAAAGAAATGCCAGAATTATTTGAACACAAGAAGAATCATCTAGTTGCTTGTCACATGACAAGTGAATGATTTAGCTATTATAAATAAGTAATAAAAAATAACATATAAAAATTTAAAAGAGGAGTTGAACTTAAAATTTGATTAGAAAAAATCAATTTTAAGACAACTCCTTATTTTTTTTGAGAAGTAATATACAAACTATCATAAGCATATAATTCTCTATAGATAATTAACAAGGGGGATAAAGTTATGAGGTATTATAATAAACCTACCAAAGAAGTATTAAAATACTTAAAGACAAATCCAGAAGTTGGACTTGATGATAATGAGGTGGAAGAGAGGAAGCTTAGATATGGATTAAATGAATTTACAATAAAGGAAGGCCGAACATTTTGGGACGAGTTGGGGGAAAGTCTGACAGAACCTATGATATTAATTCTTATAGGAGCAGCAGTAATAAGCTCATTTGTGGGAGAATTGCATGATGCATTAGGTATCTTAGGAGCTATCTTTATTGGGATTTCCATAGGTATAATAACTGAAGGGAAATCTAAAAAAGCTGCTCATGCTCTATCAAAATTAACAGAGAATATAGAGGTAAAGGTACTTAGAAATGGAAAGATAGTTAAAATATCAAAAAATGATTTAGTACCAGGAGATATTGTATATATAGAAACAGGAGATATGATACCAGCAGATGGAAGGCTTATACAATCTATAAATCTAAAACTTAGAGAAGATATGTTAACAGGAGAATCTGATGATGTAGCTAAAAATGCTGATGCTATATTGGATATGGAGGTAGTTTATTCTAAAACAGAAATAATCGAACAAGATACAATACCTGCAAAACAAATCAATATGGTATTTGGTGGAACTCTTGTAGCATATGGTAGAGGGATAATGGTTGTTACTCACATTGGTGATAAGACAGAAATGGGTAAGATAGCACAGAACTTATCAAATGATGACCAGCAAACTCCACTTCAAATTAAATTAGGTAAGTTAGGGGCTAAAATAGCAGGAATATCAGGAGTAATAGCTACTTTATTGTGTATGTTTATGATTATACAAATGCAAAGAAAAGGACTGTTAATTTTGGATACAAGCAGTATCTTGTCCTTTTTACAATCATTGGAACCTGCTAAGAATGCGTATATGGTTTGTATTGCTTTAATAGTTGCTACTGTTCCAGAGGGTCTGCCAACCATGATAAATATTACTTTAGCTATAACAATGCAAAAGATGGCAAAGATAAATGCTTTAGTAACTAAGAAAGAGGCTTGTGAAACTATAGGTTCTGTTTCCGTAATATGTTCTGATAAGACAGGTACTTTAACACAAAATAAGATGATGGTAGAAGTAGCATATGTTGATGGTAAATATATAAGTAGTGGAGAATATCAGAGCAATAGTTATTTTGAACAAAACTGTATAGTAAATTCAACAGCAGATATAGAAAAGGAAGACAATTCATTTAAATATATTGGAAGTGCAACAGAGTGTGCATTACTTTTATATCATAACGATAAAAACTATAATGAAATGAGAAAACAAACTTATTTAATATCACAAATCCCCTTTAGCTCAGAAGAAAAGAAAATGTCAACATTAATTCGTCAAGAGGATTCGGATATACTGCTTTCAAAAGGAGCTCCAGAAGTACTATTAAAGAGATGTTCTTATGTACAACAAGGAAAAAGTATTGTCCCAATAACTCCCAAAATAGAAAAAGGTATTCTCGATGAAATTAAAAAACTACAAATTAAATCTATGAGAACATTGGGGTTTGCTTATAAAAAGATGACTAAATCTAGAACAGAAGTTGCAATAACCTCAGAAGGAGAATTGAATTTAATCGGAAACCCAAGAGGGTATGAGAAGGAAGAAAATTTAGTGTTTAGTGGATTTGTAGGAATAGTAGACCCATTGAGAGCAGGAGTTAAAGAGTCTATTGATAAGGCATTTAATGCAGGTGTAGATGTAAAAATGCTTACAGGTGATAATATCAATACAGCAACTGCTATTGGAGATGAATTAGGATTATTGAATGATGGCAAGAAGGCAGTTGAAGCAACCTATATAGATGTACTGACAGATGAAGAGTTAAGAGAAGAAATAAAAGGAATATCTATTGTAGCAAGAAGTAAACCAGATACAAAGATGAGAATAGTTTCTGCACTTCAAAAAAGTGGTGAGGTTGTAGCCGTAACAGGTGATGGTATAAATGATGCTCCAGCTCTTAGTCAAGCAGATGTTGGTATTGCTATGGGAATCTCAGGTACAGAAGTATCTAAAAATGCAGCAGATATAATATTGACTGATGATAGTTTTAGTACAATAGTAGAGGGAATAAAATGGGGAAGAGGTATTTATGAAAACTTCCAAAGGTTTATACAGTTCCAGCTTACTGTAAATATAGTAGCATTTATAATTGCTATAATATCTCAACTTACTGGTAAAGATATGCCATTTACTACGATACAATTATTATGGGTAAACATAATAATGGATGGTCCTCCAGCTCTTGCATTAGGATTAGAACCTGTTAGAGATTATGTGCTGAAAAGAAAACCAATAAATAGACACTCTGGAATAATAGCTAGGTCTATGTCTATAAATATTATTATAAATGCTATCCTTATAATTACAATTGTATTTACACAATCAGCTTTTAATATACTGGGAGCCACACCAGATGAACAAGGTACTGTTATATTTTCTTTATTTGCATTCAGTGCCCTTTTTAATGCATTGAATTGTAGGGAGTTTGGCTTTAACAGTACAATACCTAATTTCTTTAAGAATAAGTTGGCATTACAAATAATAGTCGTTACAGGTATAATCCAGATAATATTTACACAAGTATTCCAGAGTTTCTTTAACTCTGTTTCTTTAGATTTTAATATGTGGATAAAAATAATACTGCTTGCATCAACTATTTTAATATCAAATGAATTTGTAAAACTAGTCCTTAGAACACTAAAAAATAGCAGAACTAGAAATCTTAGTATCAAAAGTTAATTTTATAAGACCGCAAAGTAGAATATATCATGACTTTGCGGTTTTGTGTTTTATACAAGTATCTTTCTTTAATGTTTCCTTATATTACAATTCAATTATAGATGGTGTATGACATACAAAAGGTAAAAAATCGTGAATGACTTGAGTTGTTTTAATTTTCATATAACTAGTAGTAGTCCCATCACTACATCCATACCATTCTTCATTGACAACATCCTTGTCAAAAACAACTTGTATAATATTATCATTGTCAAGTATAGCACTGAAAATAGTAGCTGCGCCAATTTTAGTCCCTAACATCGTTTCCATCAATTCAGCAGGAGCAAAAGAAACTCTAGAAACTCCTAATGCATTGCTAAAATTAGCTGACTTAAAGGGTTTATCACCTGGCATAATAAATAGATAAAAAGCTGTTTTTTGTCTATTGCAAAGAAATAGAGTCTTTACCATCTTCATATCTAATTTTTTATCAATCTGAACACAATCCTCCATTGTAATTGCTTCATCTGTGTCAACACGTTCAAATTCAATACTCAAATTTTGTAATATTTTGTATACCTCTTTTTGTAATGGCGTATCAAATTTAATAGGTGCCTCTTTATAAATATCACTTACAAAAAACATGATTTATTTCATTCCTTTCCGTTTAAAATCCTATGGGCATAGTGTATCATAAGGTTATAAATTATAAAAGCGAATGTTTATCATATAAAATATGATAAAATCAAATGGATGTGAGATATACATAGTATAGATATGAATATTCAAAAATATATGACATTTGTTAAGACTTCCAACACTTCCAGAGTTTGAGACTATTTTTTTAGAACAAGATAAATTATCAGAATAAAATATAAAAACAATTAGTTGAAAAAATACTTATAAAAAGATACTTATTCAGAATTTTAAATTAAAATATATTATAAATAAAAATCATATTATAAATAATACTTGGGAAAAATAATACCATAATTCTAAATAGTATGTACAAAATTTGATATAAATGTATTAACTTGATTATAAATACAAATTTAGATTAATGTTACTATTAATATAGTGTATAGTGATAAACAAATTAAACATAATAAATAAAAAGAATGTAAGTAATAAGTTTTTATTTTAATATAATAAGCTTTATTATTTATAATCATGTTGAAGGAGAAATATTATGAAAAATTTGTTTATAATATTATCTATAGTTATAATTATGTCCATCAGTAATTTTTCATATGCTTTTTATGATACAAATTTAGAATATGGAAAAAATAATTCAAAAATAAGTGAAAATACAAGTAAGTATTATGAAGGTAAAATTGAACATATATTTGTACATCCATTAATCGTATATCCAGAAATGGCATTTGATGGTGATTATGAATCTAAAACATTTTCTAAATGGTTTGTTACTACAAAAGAATTTAAAAAAATATTGGATAACTTATATCAAAGGAACTTTATACTTGTATCATACAAAGATGTATATGAGGAAAAAGAAGTTGGTGGTAAGAAGTTAACAGTAAGAAAAAAATTATTGTTACCAGAAGGAAAAAGACCAATTATTATATCTATAGATGATATAAATTATAATCAATATATGTTAGGTAATGGAATAACAGAAAAAATTGTCCTAGATAGAAATAATGAGTTAGCTGGATATATTAAAAAACCAAATGGTAAATATCTTATTAGTACAGAAACAGAAATGGTTCCTTTAATTGAAGATTTTGTAAAACTACATCCTGATTTTTCTCATAATAATGCAAAGGGAGTTTTAGCAGTAACTGGATTTGAAGGTATTTTGGGTTATAGAATTCAAAGAGATTATCCAAATAGAAATGAAGAATTAAAACAATGTAAGAGAGTAGTCTATAAGCTAAAAGAAAATGGATGGGAATTTGCTAGCCATAGTTATGGACACCCAAATCTCAAAAAAATTTCTCTAGAAAAGCTTAGAGATGATACTATTAAATGGGAAAGAGAAGTTCAATCAGTCGTTGGAAAAACAAAAATATATATACCTCCATATGGTGAGTTTCCTAATGAGTCATCTAAAGGGTTGGAGTATCTTCAGTCAAAAGGATTTACGATTTTTGCAGGTGTAGGTCCAATATCATATGAAAAAATTTATAAGGATAAAAATTTAGTTATTACTGATAGAAGAAACATAGATGGTATTACTCTACTAAATAAGAAAGAAAAATTTTTAGATTTATACAATGCAGATAAGGTTATAGATTATAATGCTAGAAAGGTTAATAAATAAGTATGAAGGTAGAAAGAAAGTTTACTAGAAATCCAATAAATAGTATTTAAACAGATATGATAGAAAGGAATAAATTTATGAAATCGAAAAAATGGATTAGTATGATTTTATCTATAGCAGTAATAAGTGCTCTTTTTGTAGGTTGTACAAGTAATTCTAATTCTAGTGTAGTTTCAAATGAAAAAATAACATATGAGATAAAGTCGACAAAAAATAATGACAACGAAATTGAATCTAATAAGTTTAGTTTGGGAACATCAGAAATGGTTGTAAGGGGGAAGACCATACCTTTTAAGATAGAAGGTATAATATCAGCTCCTAAAGATATAAAAGAAAAAGCACCTATAGTGTTAATTTTTCATGGGCAACATGGAGATGGAGAAAATGATTTTGAAAATGGATTTAAATATCTTACTGAGGATTTAGCTAAAAATGGTATTATAGGAGTGTCTATTGATACTTCAGTAAACTATACTTTTCAGTATGGAGAACCTCTAGAAAATGAAAGGATAACATATCTGACTCAAGCTTATATAAAAGCTTTTCAAGATGCATATGATGGCAGTAAAAATGGATTTGGAATATATCTTAAAGACAAAGTTGATTTAGATAATATTGGCCTTATAGGTCATTCTGTAGCTGGTTCTGGGGTATTAAAAATAGCACAAGACCAAATACAAAAAGGATTTAAAGGGATAAAAGGAATTATATCACTTACACCAGCCTATAATAGTCCAATAGAAAAGTTTCCAGATGTACCAACAGCAATAATAGTATCAGAGTATGATGGAGATGTTATCCATAGTGGGGATGATGTTTTTTATGATATATCATTGGATAAAAATAGAAAAAGTCCACTAGGACTAACTTATTTAGTAGGTGGAAATCACAATGCATATAACTCAGTTTTAGGAGAAAAAGAATTTTCTCCACCACGAGATACAGATGGCACTTATCCTGAAAAATTAGGGAAAGAAGAACATAGAGAGTTCTTTTCTAATTATGCAGTTGACTATATGAAATCTATTTTTGATTTTGATGATAGTGAATCTCCTATTTTTAGTAAAAATGGATTGCCATCTAAAATGTATGGGTATCAGACATTAAATAAAGTTAAATATAGCGGTTCTTTAGAATTATTCAACAAAAAGTCATTTGAAAATATAGACTCAAGTAATGTTGATACAAAAGAGTTAGTTGAGTCAGAACGATTAGATAAAGATACTGCAAAACTTTTTAGTAATATAAGCTCAAGTGAAAATTTAGATTTATTGCAAGTTGATTGGAAATCTAAAGATGGAAAAATAGAATTACCCTTAAATAATAAAAATTTAAAAGATTATTCTGCATTAAAATTTAGATGGGCGTTAAATTCTCCTAGTGAGTTAAATAGTAAAGATAAAATAGTTTCATTTAAACTTAGCTTAGTCGATTCTAAAGGAAAAGAAAGTAGTGTAACTTTGGATAATGATAAAGTGTCTGCTATGAAGTATTTTGAGGGTAAAGCTGTGAGAGACGAATATGTAGAAGGTAAATTTATGGAGTTTTGGTCAAGGTATACTCCAATAAGTGATACAATAATACCTATTGATAAGTTTAAAAATATAGATTTATCTAATATAAAGGGTGTTAAAATTGAATTTGAAAATCCAGAAACAGGTTCGATTATGTTAAATAAAATAGTTGGTATAAAATAGTAATACAAGTCCTAGATGAAATTATAAAATATCTAGGACTAGTTTTATTAGAAGTCAATAATTTAATCTAAGAATACATTACATCTATAATAAATGTATAAAATTAGTAACATCTTATTGATATATATGAACTTTTAAGAATTTTATAGACGAATTATGTTATCATAAATAAAGATATAAATTCTAAAATTTGTCAGTAAAACAGAAGACAAGGAGGTAAATTTTATGTTTTCAAAAATCCTGGTCAAAACATTTATCAAAGATAGTGAAAACGTTCAAAATAAAGATGTTAGAAATAAGTATGGATATGTAGCTGGAGTAGTAGGTATATTATCTAATTTACTTTTATTTGTGGTAAAAGTGTCTATAGGTATGCTCACATCAAGTATAGCTATAATGGCTGATGCATTTAACAATCTTTCTGATATGGCATCTTCAGCGATAACTATGATAGGTTTTAAATTAGCAAGTAAGCCAGCTGATAAAGAGCATCCTTTTGGACATGGAAGAATAGAATATTTATCAGCATTAATTGTGGCATTTATGGTAATGTTGGTAGGACTTCAATTTATAAAGTCATCTGTGGAAAGAATAGTAAATCCAGTACCTATAAAATTTGAAGTAATACCACTTATACTTTTAATTGCATCTATAATGATTAAAATTTGGTTAAGTAAATTTAATAAATTTATGGGAAATAAAATTGACTCCTCAGCCTTAAAAGCAGTTTCACTTGATGCTTTAGGAGATGTATTTACATCGAGTTGCGTAGTTATATCATTTGTCATAGCTAGATTTACTAGTTTGCCTATAGATGGATATATTGGTATTGTAGTATCACTAGTAATACTTTATGCTGGATTTTCTCTTGTAAAAGATACTATAAATCCTCTTCTAGGAGAAGCACCAGATGAAGAAATGGTAAAATCTATTATAGAATCATTATTATCTTATGAACATATTATAGGTACACATGATTTAATAATTCATAACTATGGAGTTGGGCGATGTATCGCATCTATACATGCAGAAATTCCATCAAATATAGATATAATGGAAATTCATGAAATTATAGATAATGCTGAGAGAGAAATATCTGAAAAATTAGATATGTATTTAGTAATTCATATGGACCCTATATGTCTCGAAGATGAAGAAGTCATGTCAGCGAAAAAAGAACTTGAAGAAATACTTAAGAAAAATAGTCTTGTAAAATCTATGCATGATTTCAGAATAGTTGGAAAGGGAAGTAAGAAAAATTTAGTGTTTGATATAGTAGTTAATCCTTCTGAATTTTCTAAGAATATGTCAGAGGAAGATTTAAAAGAAGATATAACTAAATTAGTTAAGGAGATGAATCCTGAATATAATTGTGTAATTGTTGTAGATAAGGATTTTATTTAATGATTAATTAAAATTATTGTAAGGAAAAAAATGTAAAATATATAGACAAGAAGATGTTGGCACAATATAATATAGATATGTAATTGTATCTAGTATGAATATAGCAATTTTAATTGTTTTTTATAAAATATTATAGAGATGTTGATGTATGTTCTATCATTGGGCACCTTATGGACATACTGAGTCAGTGGTGCAACCGGCTATGGATATAAATTTATTTATTTTCATGGCTTTTTTTTATATAATTTTTTGCTTAGAATTAATTTTAATGGGATATAAATAGAAGTTTATAAATTATAGATAGCGTAGAGGGGAGAAATCTATATGGGGAAGAAAAATAAAAAGGCATTATTAATAAGTTTAATTATGATTTTAAGTATGGTAGTATCTACAATCTATCCAACCTTATCTTATGCTTCAGAATTAGGAGATAACAGTCAGATTCAAAATAATTCAACTAGTTCATCAAGTGGAGAAGAGAAGCCATCAGATAACAAAAAACCAGAGCAGACTCCAGAAGGAGAGAAGCCATCAGACAACAAAAAACCAGAGCAGACTCCAGAAGAGGAGAAGCCATCAGACAACAAAAAACCAGA
>NZ_JAGWCW010000042.1:0-24634 GCF_020657835.1 Clostridioides sp. ZZV14-6387 | reverse complement strand
ATAAAAGATAGACTCCATAAATTTACTATGTAAATTTATGGAGTCTATCTTAATTAAATTTATATCAATATCAAATTTATATATTTCTCAGATTTTTCATACTTATATCGAGAGCTTTGACAGAGTGTGTAAGTGCTCCTACAGAAACAACATCCACTCCAATTTTTCCTATAGATTCTATAGTATCTAAATTTACATTTCCAGAAAATTCTACAATGGCTCTTCCATTTATAATATCTATAGCTTGTTTTGCCATTTCTAAGCTCATATTATCCAACATTATTATATCTGCTTTTGCTTCTAAAGCTTCTTTTACCATATCTAAGGTTTCCACTTCTACTTCTATTTTTCTAACAAAAGAAGTGTTTTTTCTAGCTAGTTCAACTGCATTTTTGACACCACCAGCGGCTCCAATGTGATTGTCTTTAAGCAAAATTCCATCAGATAAATTAAATCTATGATTACATCCTCCACCTACTTTTACAGAATATTTATCTAATATTCTAAGATTAGGTATTGTTTTTCTACTATCTAACAACTTTGTATTTGTACCTTCAAGCTTTTCAACATATTTACTAGTAGTAGTGGCTATACCACTCATTCTTTGTAAATAATTTAATGCTACACGTTCTCCTACAAGTAAATTTCTAGTATTCCCAGTTAATACAGCTATCTTTTCACGATTTTCTACTTTATCACCATCATTTTTATATAACTCTACATCTACATTTCCAAGTATCTCAAAAACCCTCTTAAATACACCTAATCCAGCTATTATACCATCTTGCTTACAAATTAAATCTACAGTAGACTTAGAATTTTCATCCACAATAGAATTAGTTGTTATATCTTCACTTGGAACATCTTCTATTAAAGCATCCTGTATCATTCTATCAATAATCAAATAATTCATCGCCAAAATCCTCACTTGTTCTTTCAATTTCTTTTATGACTAATATTTTATTCTCTTTTTTTATCTTTTCTATATCTATGTCCATATCTGGTATATCTATAAATTCAACTTTTATCTCATCCATAACTGAGTTTATACTTTTGGCGGCTCTCTTTGAAAATACAAGCCCTTCAAGTAAAGAATTACTTGCCAGTCTATTTGCTCCATGAACACCTGTGCAACTAATCTCTCCAACTGCATATAAATTTTCCATAGATGTTTTTGAGTCCAAGTCGACATGTATCCCACCCATAAAATAATGTTGTGCAGGTGATACTTTTATATATTCCTTAGTTATATCTGTCCCTCTAGTCAAACATTCATTGTAAATGAAAGAAAATCTGTTAATTAAATATTCGCTACCTAAATGCGTTGCATCTAGATATACATAAGGTGAATTATCTTTTTCCATTTGCTCAAAAATAGCTTTTGAAACTACATCCCTAGGAAGAAGTTCATCGACAAATCTTTCTTTATTTTTATTTAAAAGTTTAGCTCCCTCTCCTCTTAGTGATTCAGATATAAGCATTCTCCTGCCTTCACTATTCTCTTCATAGAAAGCTGTTGGATGTATTTGAATATACTCTAAGTTCTCTATTTTTATATCATTTTTTAAAGCTATAGCAATTCCATCACCTGTAAGGTGTCTTTGGTTGGTAGAGTTTTTGAAAAGTCCACCTATTCCACCTGTAGCCAAAACTACCACTTTTGAAAAAACATGAATTTCTTTTTGAGATTTAAAAATTCTAGCTCCTATACACTTATTACCATCTTTTAATATGTCTAAAAGATACGCATCTTCTATAAGAGTTATATTTTCTCTAGTTTTAGCTTCTTTTAATAAAGTCTTAAAAACAACCTCTCCAGTATTATCTTTGCTATGAACTATTCTATTTACACTATGAGCACCTTCTCTAGTGTAATCTATTTCTCCATTTTCTCTATCTAAAGGCATACCATAATCTACTATTTGTCCTACATTTTCAATAGATTCATCTGCAAGAACTTGGACTGCTTCAACTCTATTTTTATACTGACCAGCTTTCATTGTATCTTCCACAAAAGACTCTATATCATCAATATTTCTAGCAGTTGAAATTCCACCTTGTGCAAGATATGTATTATTGTTTTCAATTGTAGATTTTGATACTACTAATACATTTAAATTTTTATCTAAATTTAATGCACAATATAACCCTGAAATACCACTTCCAACTATTAAAACATCTTGTTCTAAATTCATAAGTCTATCCCTCTATCCTTCTGCTAATCTGTGCATATTAAGCAGTGAATTTAAAGCCTTTTCCATGATTTCATCTTCTACAGTAACTTCATTTTCCATATTTTTAAGTGTACTGTATAAATTTTCTAATGTTGTCTTTTTCATATCAGTACATAGTATTCTTCCTCCAGGGATGTAAAAGTTTTTATTAGGATTCTTTTTCTTTAATTCATGTAATATTCCTTCTTCAGTTGCTATTATAAAATCTTTATTTTCACTATTAGTAGCATATTTTATTATTCCTGATGTACTGCCTACATAATCTCCTAAATCTCTTACTTCCTTTTTACATTCTGGATGTACCAACACTTCTGCATCTTTATACTTATCTTTTAATTCAATTATTTCTTCAGCCTTTATATTATTGTGGTATTTGCAATATCCGTCCCAAAATATAAAGTCTTTATCTGGAAATTTCTCTGCAATATATCCTCCTAAGTTTTTATCTGGAAGAAATATAATTTCTTTATTATCTATGTTTTCTAATATTTTAATTGCACTGGACGATGTAACGGAAACATCACAATGTGCCTTGACTTTAGCTGTAGAGTTTATATAACATACAACCAAAGCATTTGGATACTGTTGTTTTAGTTTTATCACGCCTTCTTCATCTACCATATCTGCCATAGCGCATCCAGCGTTACTTACTGGCATTAATACAGTTTTCTCAGGTGATAATATCTTAGCACTTTCTCCCATAAATCTTACTCCACAAAATACAACCACATCTTCGTTACAATCTCTAGCAATTTCACTTAAGTAATACGAATCACCAACTGCGTCTGCTAATTCTTGTATTTCTGGTGGTTGATAAAAATGGGCAAGTATTATTGCATTTTTTTCTTTCTTTAGCTCTTTGATTTGATATGTTAAATCTTTATCCATAATTGCACCGCTTTCTATATGTACTAGTGTATATACACCTGTAAACTCATTATATCACTTGACTATTCTTTCTTCAAGAATTTTAGACCTCTTAATATTGTTAAGATATAGACATTTACATTATCAATTGATTTATCTTTTTTACTTATATATTTAAACTATTTTTTATGTTTTTTAATTTTTTTGTAAAATATTATCAGAATTTTGTTTATATTCTTTATTGCTATAATATTGAAAATTTTACTAAACACATGTATACTAAGTACATGATTATGTGTATGTATTAATTTCTGAAATTATATTACTTTTAGTATTTTATAGAATTTGTAGGTTATTTCAATACGTATACAGAATCCAAAAATTTTATAAATGGGGTGATATTATGACAACGTTCTTAATTGGATTGGCTATATTACTAATAGGAGGTGCTTTATATGGTGCTTATTGTGAAAAAGTATTTAGCCCAGATGACAGAAAAACACCTGCTCTTGCTCAGAGTGATGGTGTAGACTATGTTCCAATGAAAAAATGGAAGAATAGTCTCATTGAATTGCTTAATATAGCTGGTACAGGACCAATTCTAGGACCTATCCAAGGTATATTGTTTGGCCCAATAGCATTTATACTAATCCCTATTGGTTGTGTATTTGGAGGAGCTTTACATGACTATATGAGTGGAATGATTAGTATAAGAGAAAAAGGAGCACAGATGCCTTCTCTTATCAGTAGATTTTTAGGTAATAAAGTATTTCAAGTCTATAATATATTCCTTTGTCTATTAATGCTTTTAGTTGGTGCAGTTTTTATTTACACACCTGGAGATTTGGTTGTTACACAAATCTTAAATATGAAGTCAACTATAAATAATCCAGTTGTATGGATAGTTTATGGAATTATTTTTGTATATTATTTATGTGCAACACTCTTCCCAATTGATAAGATTATAGGAAAGATATATCCAATATTTGGGGCAATACTACTTTTATCTGCTGCTGGTGTTGGAATCGGAATATTTACACAAGGTTATGACTTAGCTAATCTAAGTCTTGCAAATTGGAAAGGTATTCATCCTGATGGAATTCCTCTTATCCCTACATTCTTCGTTACAGTTGCTTGTGGTATAGTTTCTGGGTTCCACTCAACTCAAGCCACTCTTATAGCAAGATCAGTTTCAAATGAAAAAGAAGGAAAAACTACTTTTTATAATATGATGATTTTAGAAGGTTTAATTGCAATGATTTGGGCTGCAGCTGCTATGGGTATTTACAATAAAGGTATACCTAAGGAATTGATAGGCTCTCCTGATGTAATAGGCTTAGTTGCAAGAGATTTACTTGGTTCTATTGGTGGAATCATAGCTATAATAGGTGTTATCATTTTACCAATAACTTCTGGAGATACAGCTTTAAGATCTCTAAGATTAATGCTTGCTGATTATTTTCATTATGACCAAAAGGAAAAGAAACATCGTGTTATACTATCAATCTGTATATTTATCCCTGTCATAGCCATCCTCATATTTGCAAAACTCAGTGCTTCTGGATTTAATATATTATGGAGATATTTTTCATGGAGTAATCAAACCATCGCTATATTTGCATTTGCGATGATTACAGTCTATCTTATAATAAAAGAAAAAAATTATATTATAAGCTTAATTCCAGGTATGTTTTATTCTTTTATCATATTTAGCTATATATTCAATGCTCAAATTGGATTTAATCTAAGTATAAACATATCCTATATTTTAGCTGCTATATTTACTGTATTATACGCTGTTTTAACTGTATACTATGGTAGAAAGTTAAAAAACAAAGCAGATGTGAAACTAGCTGACTAAAATTAACCAGAGTTACACTTAATTAAACTTTTAATATAAAAATCATAAAAAGAGGCTATCTCAAATTAGAGATTGTCTCTTTTTTATTTAACACATAAATAACTAGGTATTTACTCTTTATTGGAATATTTATCCTGAATTTCTAATATAAATAAATAAAAGTTTTAAAACAATCTACACATTTATATACTTAAAATAAATTTTTTTGGAGGAATACTTATGAATAATAAATTACATGAACTTGAAAAAAATCTACCAGAGACATCTTGTTCTTTTTGTACACATCTTTCATTCAAGGGGCCCAGCCTAGACTATAGATATGATATTAGATGTGTTATTTCGGATACTAAACCTGACTTTAGAGGATGTTGTGAATATTTTGAACCAGAATATACAGAATTAGATACAGGAGATTTAGATAATCTATACATAAACTTTCTTGAAACATGCCTCAAGGTGAACTACAATGATTACATCAATTCTATGTACTGGAAGTTATTTAGAGAAAGGACTTTACTAGAAAATAATTTCAAATGTTCTATATGTGGTTCAACTGAAAATACAGATGTATATCATGTCAATAGAAATTTAGGAAGAGAAACTTCAAAAGATGTAATTGTTAAATGTGATAAATGTAATTGTAAATAGGTGTATAAAATTTAAATAACTTCACATAATAAGTTTAAATAAAACTTAGGAGGTTATTTTATGAAAAATAATAATTTAAATTGCGATGCCACTAATTGTGCTTATAATACTAGTGGATACTGTTATGCTGGGAGCATAAAAGTAGATGGAATGCAAGCAACTACTACAGGAAACACTTATTGTGCTTCTTTTGAAGACAAATATACTTCTGGAATAACTAGTCGTTCTAATGATACTAATCAAGTTGATACAGACAATATCCATTGTGAAGCTGTAAAATGTAAATACAATAAAAATGAACTTTGTAAAGCTGAAAAAGTTCATATAAATTCAGGAAATGCAAGTTGTGAAACTTTTGAAATGAAATAAATTTCTTGTTATTAATTCTATAGTATTTATAAAAATCAAAATGGAACCTATAAAACAGACTTCTTTTATTAATGTTGTCCATTTATAGGTTCTTTTTTAAATCAAATTATGAGTCGCATTCATAAAATAAATTATTATTGTAATATATTATCTAGAAGTAAATTTAACACCTAAAATATCCATAAGGAACATGAATATTGGAACTCCAATTAATAATCCCCACACACCCAAATAATGCTCTCCTACAAGTAAAATAATAAACACAAAACAAACTGGAAGTTTTGTTCTATTTGACATCAGTTTAGGATTCAATATGTATGTTTCTACTGCATGTACTATACAAATCATTGCCAAAACTCCAAGTACTTTTGTTATCCCACCTATATTAAAGGCTATTACAGTTAGTGGAATTAATGATACTATAACTCCTGCCACTGGAATAAGACCTAACACGAAAATCATAAATCCTAAAGCCCATATTTGAGGGAATCCCATAAAACCTAAAAAAATCATGGAAACAACAGAGTTTATAAATGCAATCATTACTTGTACTTTCATTACTTCACCAAAATTTTTCACAAAACTCTTTCCGAAAAATACAAGGGAATTATAAATGAAAGAAATCTTACTATCTGCAAGTTTATTTCCAAATTTCTTGATATCATTTTTTTCAAGTAAAAGAAGCAAACTCAGTAAGAAACCTAACAATATATTTACTCCAAAGCTTCCAACCTTTGTTGCTGTTGATGCTATAAGTAGCCCTGCCTGTGAAATATATTTATTAAAATCTAACTTTGAAACAACAGGATAAAGTTTTGGACCTAGAGATTGAGCAAATTGATTTACATCAAAATCACTAAAAATCCTACTTAATTCCGTAAGTTGGACTATAATTATTGGTACAACTGCATAACTAATCAATACCAGTAATATAGCAAATAGTAAGTATAACACTACAATTATCAACGAATCTGGAATAATTCTAGAGGAAATTTTATTAATTCGTTTTCTTATGGCTACAAGTAAGTTATAAAAAATAAAAGTCATTATAAATGTTAAAAGCACCATATTTAACATGTACCAGAACGTAATTAAAATAATTACTACAACAGATATAGAAACAATTTTATATTTTGAGCCATCATGTGTCAATTCTTTGTTATCTTTCACAGTTTAAACCCTCCCCAAATTTTTATGACTTTACAGTGTCACTCTTTTTTATTCTAATTCTAAAAATAATCAAAAAGCTTTCAAAACAACTTATTAATTCTTCATAAAACAATATTAAAATTTAGAGAAGATAATTCTATACAATTATGTTTATACTAAAATCTGCTCCATATTATAAGTTTAAATTATTATTATCTATATCATATAGTAATTCATATATTTCTGGATATTCAAAAAATAAACCATCCTTTATCAATTGTCTTATTCTGTCTGTACTTACCCACTTTATATCACTTACTTCTTCTTCTTGCAAAATAGCTTTTGATATATCATACTCCTTCTTAACAAAGTATACATCCCAAAGAGTATCACCATGAATCATACTTCTAAAAACTTTCATTTCATCTTTAGATATATCTATCCCTATTTCTTCCTTTGCTTCACGAATTGCACCTTCCAAACTATCTTCTCCAGAAACAATACATCCAGTTGTCATTCCCCACATATTTGGTAATGTCTTTTTACTTTTAGACCTTTTCTGAATTAAAATCTGAGAGTTACTATTTACAATCCATACTTCAACTGCTAAATGGTAATAACCTTCTTCAATAGAATTACCTCTTTCTATAACTTTTCCTGTTTTAATTCCATCAGTATTATATAAATCCCATAATTCCATTTCCAAATCTCCTTACCTTTACATAAATTAAACAAAATACAAATATATTTTGGTATACTTAATTTTGCTCATTTTTTATTGCAATACTTGATTTACACTTATGTTCATCTCTTTTCTTTTCTTTCCATTCTTTTATATCATCTATAATAAATCTATGTTTAAGCGACTTCGTGTCAAAATTAAACATCCTAAACACTATTTGTAATACATATCCTAGTCCTAATGCACTTACAAGTGTACCAATACCTACAGAACCTCCTAATAACCAACCAACAACTAGAGCTAGTATTTCAAGAATTGTCCTAACAAGGCGTACTGATTTATTAGTTCTCTTTTGAAGAGCAATCATAAGACCATCTCTTGGTCCACTGCCTAGACAAACCCCTAAATATAGAAAACTTGCTATAGCTGCTAAAATAATTCCTATAACAACCATAAATACACCTACATAAGTGTTACTTGCATGAGGTATTACTTCAGAGAATATTACTAAATCAATAAATATTCCTATGAATGTCATGTTAAGTAGTGTTCCCCATCCTATGTTTTCACCAAAAACTGCATCCAATATAACGATTATAACCCCTACCATTATAGATGCCTGACCTATAGTTATACCTAATTTTATAGATAAACCTTGATGAAGCACATCCCAAGGCATAAGCCCAACATGCGCATTAATCATCAATACAGAAGAAATTGCAAATATAAAGAAACCTGAAAACAATCTTATCATACTTTTTAAATTTATTTTTCCCATCAAAAATCACTCCTCATAATAATAATAGCAATAAATACCAATAAAATATATATATAAATACAAAATTTTACATAACTCTTCATTAATTTAATATAAAATTTCAATTATAAAAAAAGTGGCAATTCATATTTTATACACTTTCACTTATATTCTAAGCTTTCGTGTATAAAAATGGATATACCACTTTTTAATATATAAACATTTTTAGTTGTTCTTATTAATTTTCACTATAAATTCTCACTATAAATTCTAGCTTCTTCTTCTCCATTTAGTACTCTTAAAGTTCCAAAAGCAAGTGATTCTAACTCATTTTCTCCTGCCATAATTTCTACTGGTGCAATAAATTCCACTTTCTTTTTAACCATTGAAGTAAACATTTCAGAATATGCAATTCCACCTGTTATAATTATAGCATCTACTTTTCCATCCACTACAGTTGCTAATTCTCCAATACCTTTTGCCAATTGATAAGCCATTGCTTCATAAATAATTTTTGCTTCTTTATTTCCTTCTGCTATCATCTTCTCAACTTCTCTAGCATCTACAGTGTTTAGATATGAAACGATACCACCTTTACCTCTTATCTTTTTAGTCATTTCTCTTTCTGAGTACTTTCCTGAATAACAAGCTGCCACTAATTTTGTAGCAGGTACTCTTCCTGACCTTTCTGGAGAAAATGGCCCTTCATCATCAGATAACATATCAACCATTCTTCCATTTTCATGAAGATAAATACTTACTCCTCCACCAATATGAGCTACTATTAGATTTAAACTCTTATAATCTTTCCCATTATCTTTAGCATATTTTAAAGCCATAGCTCTAGTATTTAATGCATGCCCTGTACTTGCTCTATCCATTCCACAAAGTCCAGATACTCTGGCTACATCTATAAGCTCATCTACTGCAACAGAATCATAAATATATGAGTTTATTCCAAGTGGCTCTGATATTGCGTGTGCCACAACAGCTCCTAAATTTGAAGCATGTTCAAGCACTGGTCTATGTCTAAGTACATCAATCATTTCTTCATTTACTAAATATGCTCCTGATTTTACTGGTGGTAAAACCCCACCTCTTCCTACTATTGCACTAAGAGATTTCAAATCTATATTATTTTCTTCAAGAATATTCAAAACAGCTTCTTTACGCATTTCAAATTGGTCTTGTATTGTATTATATTTTGCAATCTCTTGAGCTGGATGGTCTATTGTCTTCACAAGAATTTGTTCTTCTCCATCATATACTGCTATTTTTGTAGAAGTAGAACCTGGATTTATGGCTAATATTCTGTAAGTCATAATTTTCTTCCTTTCACCTTAATTTCTATAGTTTATTTATATATATTATAAACTATTTGTTAACCATTTCCATACCTTCATGGAAAGCTTTTATATTTAATTCAACAAATTTTGGTTTAACATTTTCACTTATAATTTTTTCCCAATCGATAGACTCTAATTCCATAGATTTAACTAGACAACCTAATAAAATAACATTCATTATTTTTGAATTTCCTAGTTCTTCAGCTTTATCAGCAGCGTTTATAACTTTTGCATTTAATCTATTTAGTTCTTCATCTATATCACCTTCTAGATATTCAGCTCCTCCGATTAAGACAGTCATAGAATCTATTCTATAATTGTTTACTAAAGCTTTTCCTTCTGGTTTTAAATAATTAAACCATCTTAAAGCTTCCATTTTTTCAAAAGATACTAATATGTCTGCTCCACCAATTTCTATAACTGGAGAATGCACACAATCTCCATATCTAACTTGTGAGGAAACAGAACCTCCTCTTTGACTCATTCCATGTATTTCACTCATTTTTACATCGTATCCAGCTTCCATCAATCCCATAGTTAATAATTTACTAGCAAGTATAGTTCCTTGACCTCCTACACCTACCAAAAGTATACTCTTAGTCATATTATTTTTCCTCCTTAACTATTGCTTGTTTTGGACAAACTTGTGAACATACTCCACATCCTACACACTGATTTCTATCTATATTTGATAATTTATTTTCTTTATCAAATGATAGGGCTGGACATCCAGTTTTCAAACATAATTTACATCCAATACACTTATCATGGTCAACTTTACACTTAGTCTTAAATGGGTTATTAAATTCTTCTATATCTTCTTTAGAGAATTTTTTAAGTACACATGGCCATCTTGTAATTATTACTGATGGTTCATCTTCTATAGCTAAAGCCCAGTCTAATGCTTCATTTACTTCTTTTAGATTGTTAGGGTCTATAACTCTTACATGTTCTATTCCACAAGCTTTAACTAATCCTTCTATATCAACATCTTTAGTTTTAGCACCTTGTAAAGTATATCCTGAACCTGGGTTTTCTTGGTGACCTGTCATTCCAGTTATTCTATTGTCTAATATAACTGATATAGAGTTCCCTCTATTGTAAACTACGTCTAAAAGACCATTTATTCCTGTATGGAAGAAAGTTGAGTCTCCAAGTACACCTACTAATCTTTTTTCATTTCCTTCTTTCATATTAAGAACTTTTTGAGCTCCATGTGCAGTTCCAAAAGCAGAACCCATACAAACAACATAATCTATTCCATTATATGGAGGAGCAAATCCAAGAGTATAACATCCTATATCTCCACCAACTATTAAATTTTTTCTCTTTCCAAGTTCATAGAAGAATCCTCTATGTGGACATCCTGCACAGAAACTTGGTGGTCTTGGTGTTACTAATTCAGATTTGTATTCTATAGTATCATTTGTTTTTCCAAATATAGCTTTTCTTAAAACATCTGGTGTCATTTCACCATATGGAGGCATTACATCTTTTCCAATACAGTCTATTCCATATGCTTTTATTTGTTCTTCTATAAATGGGTCATTTTCTTCTATTACATATATTTTATCAACTTTATCTGCAAATTCTTTTATTTTTTCATAAGGTAATGGATTTGTAAATCCTAACTTCATATATGATGCATTTTCTCCAAATACTTCTTTAGCAAAATTGCAACACATACCTGAAGCTATAACACCTATTTTTGTATCATTTATTTCATAATAGTTCAAGTCAGTTTCATTTGAGAATTTTTTAAGAATTTCCATTCTTTCCTCAACAACACCCCTTCTTATTTGAGCGTTTGCTGGAACTGTTACCATTTTTTTAGCATTTTTAGTGTATTCTTTAATTTCAACTTCTTCTCTATCATAACATTCCACTAAACCTTTTGAATGACAGAGTCTTGTTGTAACTCTATATAAAACTGGTGTATCGTATTTTTCACTAACTTCAAACGCTTCTTTTATCATATCTTTAGCTTCTTGGCTAGTTGATGGTTCAAATAAAGGTATCTTTGCAAATTTTGCATACATCCTATTGTCTTGCTCATTTTGAGATGAATGCATTCCCGGTTCATCTGCTGTAATAAGTACCATACCACCATTTACGCCTGTATATGCATAAGTAAATATTGGGTCAGCTGCAACATTCACACCAACATGTTTCATAGAAGCCATAGTTCTTGCTCCTGCAATTGAACCCCCTATAGCAGCCTCAAGTGCTACCTTTTCGTTTGGAGCCCATTCTGCAACTATTGCATCTTTATATGTTGCTATATTTTCTAATATTTCTGTACTTGGAGTACCTGGATATGCGGATGCATATTTAACACCAGCCTCATAGGCTCCACGTGCAATTGCTTCATTACCTGTCATCAATTGTTTCATATAAAATTCCCTCCATCTACAATTATTAAATTCATAGTCCACCCAATTTGTTCAATGAAATTAATTATTTATTTTTACTTCTAAACTTTCAAGTACTTCTTTTATAATACTTGGTGCTTTCTTACATTTTTCTTCTGAAACTGCACAAACTGCAAATCTTAATCCCATTTTTAATGGAACTGCAAATAGATTATGTTTAGTCAATTCTTCACATACTTCTTTTGGATTATCACATGGTATACTTACAAAGAATCCTGCTATATATGGAAGAATTTCTAAGCCTACTCTTTCAGCTTCTTTTACAAATACATCTGCTCTTCTAGTTAGCATTTTTTTGTATATGTCTTTTTCATCTTCATATTCTTTAAATTTTTTAGGGTCATTTACAATGTTAGATAATACTGCCATAGCGCTTCTATTACAATTTGACCAGTTTGCTCTACATGAATGAACACATGAATAATGGAACTCTTCAGCTACCTCTTCACTTGAAGATATACAAATTATAGCTCCCATTCTCATACCATAAGCTGTAAATCCTTTTGACATACTGAATCCAACTAATACGAGAACGTTTTCAGGTAGATTTGAAAATTTCTTAAAAAACTTTCTACATACATCATCATCACCTGCAAAGTCAATATATGCTGAATCTACGAAAAATATTATCTTTTTATCTTTATCTTCTGCAATTTCTTTTGATAAATCTAATATTTTATCCCATTCATCATCTGCAACACTATATCCAGTTGGATTGTGAGCTGGTGTATTTATAATTGTAAAAACTCTATCTTGTTTTTGTGCTATATTTACAAAATTTTCTTTGAATGACTCAAAATTAAATCTTCTATTTTCATCAAACAATTGGTAGTTTACTACTTTTCTATTGGCTTCTTCAGCTATACTTACATATGGACTCCAAAACCAATCAGATGTTAAAACCTCATCACCTTCATTAGTATAATTCCATACAGCCAATTTTATTGCACCACTTCCTCCTGGTGAAGCTAATACTCTTATATGTCCTTCTGGTAAGTAATCTCTGAAAAATATTTTTTTTACTGCTTCTAAGTAATCTGGCTGACCTTCAAGGGCCGCATATGCACCTATTTCACAGTTATCTAATGCCTTATATTCTTCATATACAGTTTTCATTGTTATTAATTTTCCTGAATCATCCATTAGAGCGCCTATTGTTGCATTTATTACATTATCCATGCCTAAAGCCTTCTCTGCTGCTTGAGCTCTACCAGATATGCTAAATATAACATCATTTTCTTTTGGCCACATCGCATGCTTACCAACCATACTTTGACTCATACCATCACCCCTAAAATTGTATTTACTCTCACATTATATATTAAGCAATTAGCATGCCAACAAATTTTACTTTATGTAAAACTACTTTTGTTTAGAATTCTGATTTTTTTCATTATTAAATTAAGTGTTTTAGTTATTCTTCTTATAAATATATATGCTTGTCTAAAAAAATAAAAAAATGCAAAAAAATAACGTTAATTTTTTTTAACACTTGTTTTAAAAAATTAACATTACTTTTAAAATATTTTATATGTATCTGTATTTATATATTTTTATTATACTTTTTCCATAAAGATGTACGACTTATCCCGAGAACTTGTGCCACTTCATTTTTAGAGAGTCCTTGGGCAAAAAGCATGCTTATTATTTTTTCTTCAACATACTTATTTACCTCTTTTATATCTATACACACCTTACCATCGTTTATATTACTTATATCTATAACTTCATCTTGAACTTCTACACTGGCTGTCATTTCAGAATTAAAGTTGTCTATTTCAGAACTAGGTGCTACCTTTTGAGTTTTAAAATCTCGTTCTTTTCTCAATTTAATTTTTCCTGTTACAACATATTTCTGGGCTATTGTTTTTAATTCCCTAACATTTCCAGGCCAACTGTAATTGTACAGTTTATCAATTTCATCTTTAGTTAAAACAAAATTTTCATCTATGCTATTTATTCCATTAAGACCATCGTCCTTTAATACTTCATTTACAAAGTTATTAAATAGTGGTATTATATCCTCTCTCCTATCTCTTAGAGGAGGAATATTTATCTCCAAACTACTTAATCTATAAAACAAGTCAGCTCTAAATGTTCCCATAACTATTTTTTCAGTTAATGATTCATTTGTTGCTGCTATGATTCTTATATCTAAAGGTATTATATAGTCAGAACCAATTCTCATTATTTGGCGTTCTTCTATTACTCTTAATAGTTTTGTCTGAATATTAAAAGATAAACTATTTATTTCATCTAAAAAAAGTGTTCCTCCATGTGCTAGCTCAAATAGACCTCTTTTTCCACCTTTTCTGGCACCGGTAAATGCACCTTCTTCATATCCAAAAAGTTCACTTTCAAGCAAATTCTCTGCTATAGTAGCACAGTTTATTGCAACGAAAGGTCTGTCTTTCCTTCTACTTATATTATGTATACTATGAGCTATAATTTCTTTACCAGACCCACTTTCTCCATATAGTAGAGTTGTATAATCACTTTTTCCAATTTTTTTAGCTTCTTCAATAAATTCTTTAGTTAATTTATCTTTAAATAAAAAATCATCAAAAGTATATCTAGCATAAAGACCTTTTTGATTTAAATCAAATCTTATTTTTCTTTCTAAGTTTTGTAGTTTAGTTATATCTTGTATTATTCCCAAAACTCCATAAGTGCTATTATCTACTTTTATTAATGTAGTTCTAGTATTAACAATTAAATTATTTATATTTCTTATCTTTCTATCTTCTACATCATTTTTTTCATGTAAACAGTCTAACATCCACTCCATTTTTGGGAATACATCTAATATATATTTATTGAGTGCACATCTTCTTTCTACTTTAAGCATGTTTTTTGCACTTTCATTGTACAAAATTATACTACCATTACTATCTATCGCGATTACTCCATCTTTTATACCATCAAGTATATTTCTTAAAACTTCATTATTAAATTTTTCTTCACCTAATGTATCTAATAATTTCTTACAATACTCAACAGCTTCTCTTATAGATTCATCACTCGCAGTTGCAAATACACTATCAATGCCATATTGTCTTGCAAAAGAACAAGCTAGACCTCCACCTACTATTACAACTTCATCTTTTTGGTCTATATATTTTACGACTTTACTTCTTATCTCATATTTAGATTCAAACCATTCCTCAGTTATCTCAGTACTTATTACATTTCTCCACCCAACATAATCAAAAGAAACCTCATTATCTCCAAGAATCAATACTACTTTTTTAGAATATCTCTTTGCTATTTCTATTGCTCTTAAGAGGTCAGTCGATTTCATATTCATAGGTATAACAGGTACACTTACTGTATCTATTACTAAACTATAACCTCCACCTCTACCAATTATAGCTTGAGCACCTTTTTCAACAAGTATACGTCCTTGATTTTCCATTAAGTCTAAATTGAGTATGTCAATTATTATGGTTCCATTTTCTACATCTTCTTTATATAATTCTTCTATTCTTTCTTTTAATTCAATATCAGAGGCTATAATTCCTATTTTTTTTCGCAACAAAATCACCTCAATTTTAAATTATAATGTATTGATTTCTACCTGCTTTTTTTGATTTATATAGGTTTTTATCTGCATCTTCAATTAATACTTCAGCATCTTTTCTGCTACGACACCTTTTTATACTTACTCCAGCACTTATAGTTATATAGTTTTTTACTTTAGAATACATATGTTCAATACCTTCAAATTCTAGAAGTTTAAAAACTCTTTTAATGTATAATTCTATATTATCAATTTCTTCAATGTCTACTGATTTTATAGAATCCACTAATATTAAAATTTCTTCACCCCCATATCTAATTATGTGTTCAGTAATGTCTATAAATACATTTCTTATAATATCAGTTACCTTTGTTATAACTTTATCTCCTGCTAGATGACCATAGTTATCATTATAACTCTTAAAATAATCTATATCTACCAATATCGCTACCATATTTTTTTCTCTAGTTCCATTAAATGAATCTAATTGTTCTTCTAAATATCTTCTATTATATAATTGAGTAAGTCCATCTTTTAATATATCATTTTCTAATTTTTTATTATTATCTACGAGTGCTTTTAAACTTTCTTGTTTTCTCCTAAGTTCATATTGTTTATGAATTCCTTGAGATGTTTTATAGGAATTATTTTTTTCCCATTTATCAGAATACCAATCCATACTTTTATAGTATTCTATCGCTAGTTTAAAATCCTTTTTTAGTTCATATCCATTTGCTATTAGACCATAAAATATAGACATTTTCTTAGGATTTAATGAACTTTTTTTAACCAAGTTTAAACCTTTTAGATAACAGCTTATACCTTCATCTATATTACCAAATTTTATATATAAATCTCCATACAATTTATATATGTAATCTAGTTTAGAATTATATATAAAAACATCTCCAAAACTTTTATATATGTTTTTTGATAAAATCAAATAGGCATTTACCTTTTCAAAATTATAATCACTTTTCTTTAACTCAATTTCAGCTGAATATAAAAATATAAATGAGTATAAATAATCCTTATACACACCTTCGACAGCTTTCATCAACTTTATAGCTTTTACTAGAACATCTTCTGCTTCTTTATTCATATCTTCCTTTAAATAGGCCCATATAAGGTCTATTTTTATGGCTACTCTTTCAGTTAGTGATATTGAATTATTATTGTGTGCAACATCTAGCACATTTTTTATGTATTTTATGGCTTCTATATTATTTCCACTTTCTAAATAACACAAGCTTATTATACATTTACAAAAAGCTTCTATAGAATACAAGTTATTTTCTTGAGCCAACCTTAGGCATTCAATTAGATACTCCATACTCTTTATAAAGTTATTAAACAAATAAAGATAAACTCTTCCAAATATATAATTTGCTCTACTTACAAGGACTTTATTTTTTAAATTTTTAAAAAAAGATACTTCCTCTACTAAAGATATTACATCCGTTTTAGTCTTATATAATGCACTTATTTCTACACATAAACTCATATTAAACAAGACTAATAGCTCGTTTAAGTGGTTTTGTTTTATGCTTTTTTTTGCTAAAAAATAAAAGTTATTTGCCTTATCATATTTTCTTATAGAAATAGCTGATAGTGTAAGATAAATATAAATCTTAGATATTATCTCTGCATTCTCTTTTGAGGGCAATTTTTTAATGTCTTTTAATGAATCCAGTAGATATTTGTATGATGCTTCTCTATCTTTTTTTATATAGTTTATGAGACTAATTAAATATAAAACATAAACTCTATTCTTAACTTCTATTTTTGTATTTAAAAGTTCTTTGTGATAATCCAAGATGTAGTTTAAATCTGTCAAATTCAGATAGAATTTAGTCAACATATCATATTCTATCTTTTTTATATTTCTCTTTAAATCTTCTATTGAACACCCTTTCAAATGAATCACCAATCCTATTTAAATAGTTAAAAATTTTTAAAATCATGATAATGCAAACATCGATTTCTACCACTTTGTTTGGCTTTATACAAGGCTTTATCCGCATTTCCAATTATCTCACTTATATCTATACTACTATTTTTACATGTATCAATACCAATACTAATTGTCAAATTATTGTTTAAAAATTTCTTTACACTTCTACATAACTTTCTTCCAAAGATTTTACTTTTTTTATAATCTTTACATATAGATAGTATCAAAAATTCTTCTCCACCATACCTTATTATAAGCATATCTTTTTTTAGATATTTTTTTATTATTGTTGTTATGTTTTTAAGAGCAATATCTCCATTATAATGTCCATAGGTATCATTATAGTTTTTAAAGTAGTCTACATCTATCATGAATGCAGTACTGTATTCGCTGACTTCTTGTCCTTCTAAAAAATTATTTAGAAAAACTCTATTATACGCACTTGTCAAATGGTCAATATATTTTTTCTTATCTAAATCAGTCTTTATTTTTCTCATGTTATTTATTTCTTTTTCAACATATTCGTACCTATAATTTAAAGAATCTATATAATTTCTATTTCTAGCTTTTACATACATCATTTTTAACTCATAATACATTTTAAAGTATTTCATACTCATTTCATAATCTTGAATCATTTCAAAACACATATATATATTCTTATATGCTAGTCTTACATAATTATAATTTTTAGCATTTTTAGATTTCTCAAATAGTTTTTTACTTGTATCTAATGCACTATTATAATCTCCAAAACAATAATATATCTTTACTTGATTATAAACTACTTCCAAATCATACAGTATATATTCTTCTTCACTTTTTATAATACTTAAGATATCTTTAGCTCTATCTAAATAACAGATTGACTGTTCAAATGAATTTTCATTACTTTTTGCATAATACATAGCTAAATTTATAAATAATCCAAACTTCTCAGTTTCTTTTAAATTATTATTTTTAATTTTTTCTAAGTACACTTCAGATTTTGCTAAATTATTTATCGCTTCAGGATAGTTTTTAGTTTTTATTAATATCTTAGTTATATTATTTGACGCTCTATATTTTTGTATTGTATCTACATTTATATATTTTTTATTACTTATTACTTCATTAAAACAGTCTATCGAGCCTTCATAATTTTCAAATGAACACTCACATTCACCTATTTTTATATTACATAATGAAGACACGTCCATATCCTTTAATAAATCTGCATATTTTCTTGCCTGTAAAAAATTTACTTTAGCTACTATAGCATCATCTAAAAACAAAAAATATATTTTACCAACAATAAAAAAATATATTTTTTTACAATTAAAATCGTTAATTTCTTTTACCTTTATATATAAATCTTCTATTTCTTTAATTATTATAGAAGATTCTATGCATTTACTTGCCTTAATGTAAATCAGTTGTGATTTGAAAATAATTTCTTCAACCGAACAATTATTATCATTACAAATAACATTAAATTTATCTATATGTAAATTTGCCTTATTTATATTTTCATTTTTTAAACTTAAAATAGCTATTTGTGAATAAAACCTCGCTAGAAATTTATAATCTTTAGGTAAGTATTTATCAATATATTTATAGGAAATCAAAATATACTCTTTCATTTTTTCACTAATCCCTTGAACACCATATAATAAAGCCAGCAAAAAATTTGATTTTAATAACATCAAACTATTTTGTTCAGTTTTATAGCAATCGATTGAATTCTTTACTACATCAATGTTATTTTCAATAAAATCATTATTATTCAATAATCTTTCATTCAAGGTTAACCTAAACATTAAATCTAAAATTGTATCATCTATCTCTTCCAAACATTTAATATATATTGTAACTCACCTCCGACTTACATTATCTCATAAAATTAGTAATTTTCCATACTATTTGATAAAAAAGTCAGTGTCTCAATTTAGAAATTTCTCCTAAATTAAGACATACTTTACATTAAACCATACAATTTTCTACCTGAACTATATAATCCTGACAATTTTCGCAAATTATCACGCTCACAATATAACTATTATCAACTTTATTTGCTCTTGATAATTTATTAAAAGATAACCCCTTATAGTCACTAGATATGTTACTTATTACATATTTTCCATCTTTACTGAAAATATAAAAATGATATTCTAAGAAAGGAAAGAACTTTTTCTTTTCTTTCACTCCTTCCAAACATAATGGACATGCTTCTTGATAATATTCTATGTCAAAATCAACCTCTTCTGTTTCATTAAGTATATCAATTATTTTTGAAACAGTTATTCCTTGAATTGGATTTTCTTCATCATTTATTAAAGCACTACAATTCTCTTCTTTTAACAAATATTCCTTATCATCATATATAAACTTGTATAAACTCATATTATATCCTCCTTATAATTATTAATCTCCAAGTTATTCTACCACTTAAATAACCTTAATAAAAGTAATTGTTTATAATATCTCCAATTAATTAAATCTTGTATACATATATCGTCATACATTTACATTAATCAATTGTCTCAAAATCCAAGTTTACGCTTTAAATATCCAGTTTTTCAAAACCTATTGTCAAAACTTACTTTAGCTATTAATATAAGGATATAAATATAGAACTGCATAGATGTGACACGCTCAAATATTTTATATGATACGATTTAGTATCTAAATTTATATATTGTATATAGGGGGAGATATATATGTATAAAGATAAAAGTGATGAATGTATACACTTAATGACTGCCTACATTGATAGCATAAGTGGATATTATTCATTTATTGACACACAGTTAGATGATTTTATGGTTAGATATGGAGAAAATATTGTTGATTCAAATTTACACAGTATAATGATGTTGCTCTGTAAATGGGGATTAGCGTAGCATTTTGAGAAACTTTTTTGTATATTGTATTCTATATTATATATTCATTAATAAAAAAAGGATTGACATAAATTTAAGGACTATAGATAGATTTTCAAAAAAATCTATCTATAGTCCTTTTAAAGTTTCTCAAAATGTATACTTGAATAAGCACTATTTATTTTTCTATAATTAACTTAGCTCATATGCTATACTTTAAGTATCTACAACAATAAAAAATATCTAATATGTATTATATTTAACTCATCATAATATCATTTCTACACTTACAATTAAGATATTTTCAATATAGTACTACTCAATTTTAATATTATGAAAAGGAGAGTTTTTATATGAATTATAATGAATTGTTGAAATCAGCTAGGGAGAACTTTAATGGAACATGTAAAGTCTGTAAAATTTGTAATGGATTAGCTTGTGCTGGAAATGTTCCTGGCATGGGAGGCAAAGGAAGTGGTTCATCTTTTATTGAAAATAGAAAGAGTCTAGAAAAAATAAAGATAAATATGAGAGTAATACATAATGTTTCAAACCCAGATACTTCTATAGAATTATTTGGTAGAAAAATGAGTTCTCCTATATTTGCTGCACCTGTATCAGGTACTATATTAAATATGGGTGGTAAAGTTTCTGAAAAAGAATACATAGAACCTGTTGTTAGAGGCTGTTCCAATTCTGGAATTTATGCTATGGTTGGTGATACCAATGTGGATACTTTTTTATTGAATAATTTAGATGTATTAAAAGATAATGATGGAAATGGAATTGTGTTTATAAAGCCTTGGAAAAATTCAAAGATAATAGAAAAAATTAGATTATCTGAAGAAGCAGGTGCTTTTGCGGTTGGTGTAGACCTTGATGCTTGTGGATTGATTAATAATCAACTTCAAGAGAATCCTTTTTCTCCTAAGACGATTAGTGAGATTAGAGAATTGGTTGAATCTACTAGATTACCTTTTATTATAAAAGGAATTATGACTGTAGATGATGCTTTGATGGCTGTAGAGTCTGGAGCCAGTGCTATTATTGTTTCAAACCATGGAGGAAGAGTACTTGATTATACTCCTGGTACTTGTGAGGTACTTCCAGATATAGCTAAGGCTGTAAAAGGAAAGATAACAATACTTGCTGATGGTGGTGTTAGGACTGGTGTTGATGTAGTTAAGATGCTTGGTTTGGGTGCTGATGCTGTTTTGATGGGAAGACCTTTTGTTACTGCTTCTTTTGGTGGTGGTCTTGATGGTGTTGAGTTTTTTATAGAGAAGGTTAGGAATGAGTTATGTGAGACTATGATTTTGACTGGTTGTCAAGAGATTAAGGATATTGATGGTAGGGTTATATGGAAGTGATTGTAAAATATTATATAAATTAACATTGAATTTAGAACTAAAATACAATTTTAACTACTTCAAGTAAATTGATGTCTAGTATAAATTGTTACTATTATTCTTCATAATAAAAACACGATAAGATTATATCTTATCGTGTTTTTATTATACTATATATTTATAACTACGCTTTAATCTATGCATATAATTTTAGAACATCTGCAAATTTTTTCCATGTTCCTAACCCTACTACACCATCTGAACTTAATCCATATTTACTTTGGAAAGATTTAACTTTATTGTATGTGTTATTCCCAAAAATACTATCAACATCTAAATATACACCAGTACGATTTATCATAAGTTGAACTAAGTGTACTGGGTTTCCGCTTGTTGTATGACCATATCCAACATAAGTTGTTACATATACTTGATAATTCTTTGCTCCACTTACATCAAAAAAAGTATTGTAAAAACTAATTGTAAAACTATCTTTTCTAGCCTCAGCTTTATACATATTATATTTTGACATTCCTTCTATTGGAATAAATATTTCATCACTTGCTTTTGGCTCTACACCCAGCTCTGCACAAGTCTTCTCATATGAATCCTTAACTGCTTGTGGAGCACTTTCATATGTAAACGTGTAACCTTCAACAGTAACAGTAAAAATAGGTTCTTCTGTTGCCTTATTTTCTGGTAAATTTTCAGTTGTTGTATCCGCAAATATTGATACACTGCCTATCATAATCAAACACAATGCAATTATTAATATTTTTCTTACTTTTTTAAACATAAAACCCTCCTTGATAATTTTAGCATTTATATAAATCCCTTAATAGGAATTTTTTCAACTAAGTTATATTTCAACATTTACATGAAATTGAGCTTCTGAATTAGATTTATTTTCAATTGGTGCTTCCTTACGTATATAATTTATTGGTGTCACAAAACTAATTGGTTCAAATTCTAAATATGTAATTAATGATGATAAACATAAAATTAATGCTATAAAAATACCATTTTTTAAATTACTATTTATAATACTATCAAGTCTCTTTTCTAAGTTTGTTTTATTAAATTCAGTGGTTAAAACTCCACTATGGTAATTCTTACTCAATTTAATTGACTTTATAAGTGCTAATGCATATTCTTTCTTATCTTTTAAAGAACAATCTTTCAAAACACTTTCATCACAACATAATTCACAATCTAGATTTACTTTATTGCAAATTATATAAACAAGTGGATTAAACCAATATATTATTTTGACAGACAACACTGCAAACTTTATCAAAATATCCTTGTTCTTAAAATGCATTAATTCATGTTTTAAAATCCAAGTCAACTCATCCTTACTATAAGGATAATCTGGCAAGAATATATATGACTTAAATAGTCCTATACCTGCTGGACTTACCAATTCATCAGAACCTCTTAACTCAATTTTCTTTTTTATATTTAATTCTTTCAACAAATTTTTATAGATACAATTTACATCATTATCTTCAATATCATAAGATACATCAACAACAAGATTTTTAAATTTTGTATACTTTACAAAGGTATAAACTGCAATGACTATGGTTACAAGTATCCATAAATAAGATAAATACAGCATAATATTATTGCCCATAGAAATGTCAGTAACTCCATTACCTATTACATTTCTCTTAGGCTCTTTTACTTCATACATTATTGTATAATTAAATAGAAAAAGTAGCATTCTAAAAACTATTATCAACCAAATATAATAATTGAATCTCTTACTAAACTTCTTAAACACATATCTTTTCAAAAATAATAATAGACAAATACCAAGACTACATATAATAGTTGTCTGTATAAGATTGTCAAAGATATACAACATATAATTATTCATCCTTTAAATTATCAAAATAACTTTCTAAAAAATCCAGCTTATCTCTGCCTAAATTTTCATCCTCATGTAATGCTGAAATTAAACTTGTAAAAGAATCATCATGTATATTGCTTAGGAAATCCTTTGTCTCAAAGCTTAAATATTCTTTATGTTTTACCACTATTGTGTAATGTGTATATCTGTCTATTTTTTGAGCATCTAAGAATCCTCTTTTTACTAGCCTTGATAAAAGTGTCAGTGTTGTGGTTTGTTTCCAGCCATATTCTTGTTCCATTGCTTCAATAACATCTTTTGATGTCACTGTAGCATCTACTCTCCAAATAAATTTCATTACTTTTAGTTCTGCTTGTGGTATTTTTTTTATCATTATTTACACCTCCCCCAAAACTCCCGCTAACATAATTCTACAACACGTGAATTTTTTAGTCAAACAATTTATGAAAAAAATGTGAATTTTTGTATTTTTTGTTAATTTTCTAATTTTTATACCATATTAAAAGTTAGATTTAGAAATATACTTTTCTAAATATTTTACTTTTTATATGTTTAATTACAATAATGTATAGTAATTTTTTTATACTAAATTTTTTTCATAAGAATGTCTATATTTGCACACAAAGGATATTATAATACTTTTTTTAAAAATAAACTAGACTAATCAATGAATAAATTCTAATGATATCTTTACTGTGCCTTTATTACATACATATATCTGTTTTATAT